>JAWOCP010000023.1:0-58535 GCA_046483735.1 Dehalococcoidia bacterium | reverse complement strand
GGCACGCAAGACTAGAATAGCAATCATTCTATGTAGCCGCCCAATTGATGGGGCGGCTACATAGAATGATTGCTATTCTAGTCTTGCGTGCCAGAAGCGAGAGCTTCTACCACAGCGACAGCCTGAAAGCCATCGGCGCGGATGGATATGGCGCGGATGGCTTTCAGGCTGTCGCTGTGGTAGAAGGTCTCGCTTCTGGCACGCAAGACTAGAATGGCAATCATTCTATGTAGCCGCCCAATTAATGGGGCGGCCGCGCCCGATGAAATCGGGGTAAGTACACAAAACTAGGAGGAATCCGGTGCCAAGAGAAGGAATACTCGTTGACAGACCATATGAAAGGCTGACCAAGAAGCAGGTGGAGATGATTCACCACGCTTCCATTGAGATACTGACTGACCCCGGGCTAATCAGCTTCAACGAGGAAGCGGCGAATATACTGCACAGCCATGGCGCAGCGGTTGAATCTATCCCCGGTGACCATCGCAGCTGGCAGGTAAAGATACCAGAGCAGGTGGTATTGAGTGCGCTGGACTCAGCTCCCAAGACCGTCAAACTGGGAGCCCGGAACCCGGACAATACCCTCATCATGCACGGCAACGAGCCCAGGGTATACCTGATTACCGGCTCGGAGACCAATATCTGGCTGGATGTGGATTTTCCCACCTATGTGCATAAGTCTGACCCTGCCCGGGAAATCAGGGTGCCCGAGTTTAAGCCCAGGCGAGGTACAGTGAAGGACCTCTGCCAGTCGGCACATGTGTGCGAACATCTGGAGATGGTTGACGGCTACATCCGTACCGTGAATATCCAGGACCCCGACATAACCGAGGAGAACAAAGACGTCAACAAATTCTTTGCCTCGCTTAACAACAACACGAAGCACTTCATGACCGGGTTGACCAGTCTAAAACAGCTTGATAACGTGGTGAGAATGGCAGAACTCATAGCTGGAGGCGAAAAGGCACTTGCCGATAACCCCATCATCTCGTTTATCACCTGCCTGGTGAAGAGCCCGCTCCAGTTCGTCGAGGACACCACGGACACCTTCATTGAAGTATGCCGCCGCGGATTGCCAGTCGTTGTGTCGTCGTCACCGCAAGCGGGCACCACCGCACCAATCAAGGAAGCCGGTATCATGGCTCAGATAAACGCGGAGGTGCTGGCAGGCATAACCCTCGGACAACTGGTAAGACCGGGCACCCCGGTGCTTTACGGCAGCGTGCCTGTTAGAGCCAGGATGGACACACTGAGCGATTCCTACGGTTCTGTCGAGACCAGTCAGTACAACATCGACTGCGTCCAGATGGCACGCTTCTACGGGATACCCAACTACTCTACCTCCGGCGTCTGTGACTCCAAGATACCCGGTCAGCAATCATCGGTAGAGAGGCTCTTCTCGGACATAGTGGTGGCCATGTCCGGACCTCAGTACCTGCACTGCGCCTTTGGTTTGCTGGACTGCAATTCTATCTTCTCTCTGCTCCAGGCAGTCCTGGATGACGCCCACTTCAAGATGATAAAGTTTTTCTTGCTGCAACCGCGGATTGACCAATCGGAGTTGGAAGCAGTGCTGAAGCAGATACGGGCGGTGGCAGCCACGCCGCAAAAGCTGTACATAAGCTACATTCGCCCCGTGTTGCGCAGTGGAGAACTATCCGGGATATACCCCTTTGAGGGGAGTGGCGAGGCGGACGATGTTTTCGAGCTCGCAAATGAACGAATGAAGGAATTGCTGGCAAAGCCGGTGGAACACATCGATCGGGAGACAACCGCTAGAATATTCGAGGAAATCCCCGGCATACTGCCCCGCCTTAACGTTTATGAAAGGGAGAATTAGCATGAGCGAGGACATAATTGCCAAAATAAAAGAAAACGTGATACAGGGAAGAAAGACAGAGGACGATGTGGGGATAGACGACAGTCTTGCCGGAACACCCGGCGTGGTGGAGCTAATGCAACAGGCTCTTGAGAACGATATCTCCCCGCAGGTGATAATAACCGAGGGTTTGACTGCCGGGATGGGGGTGGTCGGTGAGAAGTTCTCCACCAAGGAGTACTTTATCCCGGACATGCTTGCCTCGGCCGAAGCGGTGGGAGCGGCAATGGATATCCTGAGGCCAGTGCTGGAGGCGGCCAACGTGGAGACCAAGGGGAAATTCGCCATTGCTACGGTAAAGGGGGATATCCACGACATCGGTAAGAACATCGTCGCTATCCTGTTGAAAGGCGCTGGCTACGAGGTGCATGACCTGGGAATAGACGTGCCCACAGAGAAGGTGGTCGACTTCGTGAAGGAAGAAAAACCGGGATACCTGGGACTATCGGCCCTGCTCACTACCACCATGACTGAGATGGGCGTGGTCATCAAAGCTCTTGAGGAAAGCAAACTCCGGAGCAGTGTCAAAGTGCTCATAGGGGGTGCTGCTGTTTCCGATGAGTTTGCCCGGGAGATAGGTGCCGATGCTTATTGCGTCGATGCCTTCGCCGCAGTCAAAGTGCTCGATTCCTACCAGCAGGCAAACTGAGGCGTAGCCACAGGCAGCAATTATACCCGCAGCAAAGGAGTGTTATATGGCGAGCATAGCCGGAATATTTTCATTGACTGGAGACGTGCTGGAGGGATGTGGAGAGCAAGTTGGTAAGATGCTTGAGCAGATGCGACACCGCGGTCCAGACAACGTGGCACTGCGAACCCTGCCCGACCGTCACGGCGCGCTGGGCGCCAATGAAATCAATCTGACGCCCGAGAGAACTTGCTGCGCCTCGCTTTCCACACCTCCATTCGTCGTTTTTGACGGAGAGTTGTTCAACGAAAGGGCCCCGAGCCAGCATGATGTTGAGCTATTCAAGGAGTCTTACCAGAAATACGGCAAAGAGTGTTTCTCCATGCTCGATGGAAGCTACACGTGCGCAATCGTTGACGCAGGCGAGGTAATCCTAGCACGGGATCAGGTGGGCGCCAGGCCCCTCTTCTACGGGTCAGAACACGGGCTATTGTGCTTCAGCAGCGAGATGAAGGGACTGATAAACCACATCCGCTTTGACGTCAATGAGTTGCCCCCCGGCCACATCTACAGCACCCGCGAAGGGTTGAAGCCATTTGAGCCTTTCGTCCCTGACGTGCCCGAGCCAGAGACCATGAAGGAAGCAGCTACAATCCTCCGTCAACTGCTCACAGAGGCGGTACGCAACAGAATGCCGGGCGTACGGGGCATTTCTTTGAGCGGGGGCATAGACAGTTCTATTGTGGCCGCCATCGCCAGGGAGTACAACCCAGACCTGCACCTGTTTACGGGCACCATTGACAGCGCGCCCGGCCCCGACCTGGAGAATGCGATACTGATGGCCGAGTTCCTCGGTCTTGAGCACAACCTCCACATCTACCGGATAACCGACTCCGATATTTCCGATATCATTCCCCGGGCAGTCTGGCACCTTGAGAGCTTTGACGAGGACTGCATATCAGGCATTATCTCCAACTACTGCGTTGCGCGGATGGCGAAGGAATACACCAATGTCGTCCTGGTCGGCGAAGGGGCCGATGAGCTGTTTGGGGGATACCGCATGGTCCTGAAGAACCCCGCAGTGGTCGATGACGCCCATCGGGAGCAGCTTGCCCAGAAGCTGCTGGATATCGCCTACAACACCGCCCTCAGGCGCCTTGACCGGGCCTGGATGGCAAACGCGGTGGTGTATCGGGTGCCGTTCTTGGACGCCAAGGTTGTCGCTTTCGCCAGGAAGATACCGATGTCATGGAAGATCTACGGGGAGCGGCAGATAGAGAAGTTCGTTCTGCGCGAGGCATTCCGCGATATGCTTCCTGAGAAGATTGCCAATCGTGAGAAGCTCAGGTTTGCCATGGGAGTCGGTACAGATGACGTGATGGATGCGCTGGTATCCAGGATAATTGACCCCGAGGAGATAAAGAGCCGGCCCAGGTCAGCATATGGCATGCCATTCGCCACGTTCAAGGAACTCCTTTATTACGACGAATTCCTGAAACTCTTTCCGCCTGCGTATGAAAAACAGACGGTGCGCTGGGACCCCTTTAAGTAGGAGAGGGTTTCATAGGGATCGTATTGACCTTGTGTTCACTTGCCTTCTACAAGTCTCCTGCGTACTGATGTAAAGTGGGTTGTCCTGCTAAAGAGGTCGCTTGCGGTCGAAGTGGGTTGAACGTGCTCGTCGGAGGTGCCATTGTGTACCAGGAGTTTGCGCAGGAGATAGGTGCCGGCGCCTACTGTGTTGATGGTTTTCAGGCTGTCAAGGTACTTCAGACATTTGAGATAGCCTAAGCATAAAAGAAAGAGAGGTAACATTTATGTGTGGTATAGCAGGATGTTTTGGAATACAAGATACAAAGACCATAAATCGTATGCTGGATGCGTTGCCCCATCGTGGGCCAAATGACCGCGGCATTCACACATTTGGCAATGGCGTTTCTGGTCATACCAGACTTTCCATTGTTGACGTGGCTAAGGGCCACCAGCCGATTCTGGCCAACGGTGGCCGGACAGGAATCATCTGCAACGGGGAAATCTATAATTTTTGGGATCTAAGACAGAAGCTCATACCTAAATACGAGTTTAGAACATTGTCGGATACGGAGACCATTCTTCATCTCTATCAGGAAAAGGGGGTGGAGTGTGTGAAAGAGTTGGACGGGATGTTCGCTTTCGCTGTCTTTAACGGCGATGATTTCATGCTGGCGCGTGACCCCATTGGGATAAAACCGCTCTATTATGGCTATGTCGGAGACAAGCTTTACTTCACCTCAGAACTGGGGGCTATGACTCTCGCTGGTGTGGAGGAAGTTCATGAATTCCCTGCCGGGCACTATTACACCCCCAAAGACGGGTTCGTGCAATATTACGAAATCCCGCCCATTGAAGACCACCTGCTGACGGATGTAGAAGAGACCTGCAAGCTGATTCGAGAAACCTTTATTCAGGCAGTCAAGAAAAGGCTTTTGGCAGATAAGGAAATCCACGTAGGCTCCTTCTGCAGCGGTGGCATCGACAGCAGTCTGGTGGCTGCCATCGCTGCTGATGAAATCCCCCATCTCCACACCTTCGTAGTAGGCATGAAGGATGAATCTGGGGACGAGAGTGATGACCTTAAGGCCTCTCGCATTGCAGCAGCGCACATCGGGTCGACACACCACGAGTTGATTTTTACCGAGGATGAGTATTATGAAGCGCTGCCAATTGTTATCAAGAAGCTGGAAAGCTATGATCCTTCGCTTGTACGTTGTGCCGTTCCCTGCTACTTCACCTGCAAGTTAGCCGCCGATTATGTGACTGTGGTACTCACCGGAGAGGGGGCAGACGAGCTCTTCACTGGCTATCACTACATGAAGCATTATCCTATGGATGTGCTGAATAAGGAGGCCAGGCGCTGCATTGGTAATCTCCACAATATCAACCTGCAGCGCGCCGACCGGATGGGAATGTACTTCAGTCTGGAGTTGAGGGTGCCTTTCCTGGATGTGGCTATGGTTGACCTTTCCATGAAGATTCCTCCCGAGCTCAAGATTCGCGAATCCGAAAAGGTGGGAGATAGGATTGAGAAATGGATCTTACGCAAGGCTTTTGAAGACACAAATTATCTACCCGACGAGATACTGTGGCGTTACAAAGTCCAGTACACTCAAGGAGCAGGCTGCGAGGACCTGGGAGAAAAGCTGGCTGAAAGTGAGATAAGCGAAGACGAGTTTCAACGCATCAAGGCAGAAAATCCCAAGGCGACTATCAATAGCAGAGAGGCAGCCTATTACTTCAAGACCTTTCGTCAGTTTCACCCCCAAGACTCGATACTCGGTTCTATTGGAATCTGGACTGGCTTTGATTTTGCTGAGGAGAGAGAGCGAGTTCGTGGCACCATGGATGGTGACCTAAAGCATACACGCTAAGGAAAGAAGGAATAGGGCAAGGCTACATAGGGCCTGCTTTCTAGTGTCACATGAAATTGACCATCTTGGGCTCTGGGGGCTGTATGGTAATCCCCAAGCCCCTTTGCCAGTGCAGAATCTGCCAGCAGGCCAGGGCAAGAGGCGTTCCTTACGCCCGGGCAGGCCCTTCCGCTTTTCTTCATGACATCAATCTCCTTATCGACACGCCGGCAGAAATCTCGTGCTCGCTGAACCGCTGCCGCATCCGCCGTGTCGACCACCTCGCCTTTACCCACCTCGACCCCGACCATGTCGAAGGGTTCCGGGTAGTAGAGCAAATTGCGCTCGACTTCCGTACCTGGCATGCTTATCCCGAGAAACAGATTCGCCTCTTGCTTCCCGAAGAGTTGCACGCGAACTTGCGCAGCATCCAATCTCAGTACGGCCCACTGGTGGACTACTATGAGAAAAGAGGATTCATGCGTCTCGCGCCCTTTCAGGACAGTATTCAGGCGGGTCCGGTGAAAATTGACGCTATCCCGGTGGACCGCGGTGAACAGACAGCCTTCGTGTACGTCTTCGGGAGGGCAGGGCGGAAGATTGTGTACGCCCCATGCGACTTGAAGCCGTTTCCGGAGCGTCGCACTGAGGTCCAGCGGCCCGACCTTCTTATCATCCAGCCAGGCATATTCGAGGGTGGACTAAAACATCGCTTCAAATACCCGGCAAATCACATCTCCAGGGCTACGCTCTATACCTTTGAGCAGACGCTTGAACTGGCAGCCCGTATCGAGGCGAAGAAGGTTCTGTTTGTTCACCTTGAGGAGTACTGGAACCGTAGCTACGATGACTACTGCGCTATGGAATCGGACGGTATCAGGTTTGCCTACGACGGCATGCAGATTAACGTGTAGCAGCACCCTTTTTATAGCATCCTCACCCGTTTAATCGTCAACCGTTCGCGAAATTGCTTCATGCGACCCTTTCTTTTGCAGGGAATGGAATGTACCAGAGTCCATTTTCCAACCTTGCCCAGCCCATTTTTCAGGTTTATGGGGTCCACTTTTCAGTTTTTCCTTAAGCAAGCCGACTTGCTAGTTGACATCCCAATTATCTTGTGTTAAATTGGGAGATTGGCGTCTACTAAAAGGTAAAGGGTTAGAAAACCGCAAAAGCCGGCTGGCTAAGGCCGAGCAAGATTTTCCCGGAGTAGACCGGCGCATAACCAGACGGCTTTTCACTTGCCTAAAATAAGGGAGTATAGAAATGCCAACAGTAAATCAACTTGTTCGTAGAGGGCGACAGAAGCTGGGAAAGAAAAGCGATGTCCCAGCACTGCATTACGTTCGAAATACGATGAAAGGAAGAGTTAGCTGGGGCCCAGGGTCGCCTCAAAAAAGAGGTGTATGCGTTCAGGTTAAGACGGTTACACCCAAGAAACCTAACTCGGCACTGCGCAAAGTTGCCCGTGTCAGGCTGACCAACGGCATGGAAGTAACTGCTTATATTCCCGGTGAAGGACATAATTTGCAGGAACACTCGGTAGTTCTGATCCGTGGTGGCAGAGTTAAGGATGTTCCTGGAATTCGCTACCACATTATCCGCGGCACCCTGGACACTGAAGGAGTATCTGGCCGCAAGCAAGGTCGCAGCAGGTATGGAACCAAGGCACAAAAATAGCAAGGATTTCAAATGCCAAGAGGAACTAGAGGAGTAGTAAGAAGAACACCGCCACCCGACGCTAAATATGACAGCGTCACTGTGGCCAAGTTTATCAACAGGCTGATGCTCAGAGGGCAGAAGAGTACAGCCGAGCGTGTTGTATACAATGCGTTAGAGTTAGCTGGTCAGCAGGTGAACAGCAGTCCTGAAGAAGCATTAGAGCGAGCGATCAAAAGTGCTGCGCCGCTTCTGATGGTTAAATCGCGCCGTGTTGGTGGGGCCACCTATCAAGTTCCCATGGAGGTTCCGGAGGACCGGGGGCGTGCTCTTGCCATGAGATGGCTCATTGCCTCGGCACGAGCTCGCAGTGGTAAGTCTATGCAAGAAAAGCTGGCGTCCGAGTTAGTAGACGCCATCCAAGGTCGTGGGGTCACAATCAAGAAACGTGATGACCTTCATAAGATGGCAGAGGCTAACAAAGCCTTTGCTCACTATCGCTGGTGAAAAGCTGTGTTGAAAGCAGTACTTGAGACAAAGGACAAACTCATGTCGCGGACTTTCCCTTTGGAAAAAATACGAAACATAGGCATCATTGCTCATATAGATGCTGGCAAGACCACAGCTACTGAGATGATTCTCCACCACGCAGGGCGCACTTACAAGATTGGAAGCGTGGATGCAGGGACTGCGGTAATGGACTGGATGGCGCAGGAGAGAGAACGAGGCATTACCATTTCTTCCGCGGCGACCACATGTCAATGGCGCGAACACCGTATAAACATCATCGATACCCCCGGACACGTGGATTTCACGGCCGAGGTGGAGCGTAGCCTCCGTGTGCTGGACGGTGGTGTTGTCATTTTCGATGGCGTAGCCGGAGTGGAAGCTCAGTCAGAGGCCGTGTGGCGCCAGGCAGATAAATATGGCGTGGCCAGGATTTGCTTTATTAACAAGATGGACAGGGTCGGCGCTGACTTTCATCACACAGTGACCATGATTAACCAGAGATTGCGGCGTAAGGCGTTACCCGTACAGTTCCCTGTAGGAAGTGAGAAGCTGTTTCGAGGCATCATCGACCTGGTGGAAAACAAAGTCATTGCTTTCCCTGTTGATTCTAATTCAACTCCAATTGATGAAGACAATGAGAGTTTGCTGGCCAAGCATCGTCAAGCATTAATAGAGGACTTAGCTGAGCTCGATGAACAGATTATGCTGCCTTATCTTGATGGGGAAGACATCACCACCTCTCAAATTAAGGCAGCCATAAGAAGACTGACAGTTTCTAACCGCATAGTGCCAGTCCTTTGCGGCAGTGCCTTGAGAGATAGAGGTATCCAGCCATTGCTTGATGCTATCGTAGATTATCTCCCCTCGCCACTGGATATTCCTGCCGTTTCGGCCGTTGACCCCAGAAGCGGAGAGAAAGCCGTCCGTCTTACGAGTGATGATGAGCCTTTTTCCGCACTGGCGTTTAAGACAGTTTCCGACCCCTTTATGGGCAGACTGGTCTACCTGCGCGTGTACTCAGGCAGGATAAGAGCTGGAGCGCAGGTCTTGAACTGCAGCATAGATAAGAAAGAGAGGTTGGGGAAACTGTACGTCATGCATGCCGACCACCGTGAAGAGGTCGATCATGCTGATGCCGGGGCTATTGTAGCTACTCTGGGGCTTAAGACGACCTCGACTGGTGACACCCTTTGTGAGCCGACACGGCCAGTGCTTTTTGAGACTATACGGTTTGCTGAGCCCGTGCTTGCCATGGCGGTTGAGCCCAAGAGTAAGGGCGACCAGGACAAGTTGGACGACGCCCTGGCCAAACTTGCTGTTGAGGATCCTACCTTCAAAATTTACCATGATAAAGAAACGGGGCAAACTCTAGTTTCGGGTATGGGGGAGCTCCATCTCGAGGTATTGATGGAGCGTATATTTCGCGAATATGGCATAAGGGTCAACGCCGGCAAGCCTCAGGTTGCCTATAAGGCAACAATCACCGTTCCGGTGGAATCTGAAGGGAAATTCGTGCGTCAATCCGGCGGCAGAGGGCAATATGGGCACGTCTGGCTTAGAATTGAGCCAGGCGAGCGTGGCAGTGGATTTGAGTTTCGCGACCAAATTCGGAGTGGGGCAATACCCAAGGAATTCGTTCCGTCGGTGGAAGCAGGCGTTAAAGCAGTTTTGCAGAGCGGGGGATTATCAGGTTATCCTGTAGTAGATGTGAAGGTGACTTTGTATGACGGCAGTTTTCACGAAGTCGATTCTTCGGACGTGGCTTTCAGGATGGCAGCTTTCATGGCTACGAGGGATGGTATAGACAAAGCTAAGCCCATCATTCTCGAGCCAATTATGGAAGTGGAAATAACAACTCCCAACCAGTTCCTGGGAGACATTATCGGCGATTTGAACTCCCGAAGAGCTCATATCGAAAGCATTGAGAGTCGCACCGAGTCTTCGACCATCCGCTGCCTCATTCCTCTAGCGGAGACATTCGGTTTTGCGGGAGATTTAAGGTCGCTTAGTCAAGGGAGAGCAAGTCACACCATGCAGTTTCATCACTATGAAGAATTGCCGCAAAGTCTGGCTGAGCAAATCGCTGCCAGAACGGGAAGAGGTAAATGACTGAGCAAAAAGTTCGTATCAAAATCAAGAGCTTCGATCACAGGTTGGCTGATCAGGCAGTAAGGCAAATAGTGGAGACTATTGAACGTACCGGGGCTATAGCAGTCGGCCCGGTGCCTCTACCTACAGATATCGAAAAGTATTGCGTTATTCGTTCGTCGAACATCGATAAAGACTCCAGAGAGCAGTTCGAAATCAGGACTCATAAGAGGCTAATTGATATTCTACAGCCAAGTTCCAAGACTATAGATGCCCTGAGTCAGCTTAATCTGGCATCTGGAGTGGAGATCGACATTAAGTTATAGTTAAGGCTATGTTTCCAGGCATTATTGGCAAGAAAATAGGCATGACGCAGCTGTTCGAGGGAAGCGGCGAGGCGACGGCCGTAACCGCTATCCAGGCCGGGCCGTCCGTGGTAACGCAGGTGAAAAGCGAGGCCAAGGACGGTTATAATGCTGTTCAGTTAGGCCTTGTGGTCGGTGAGGTGAAGCAGTCTCAGCTTAACTCTCCAGAGAAGGGGCATCTCCGGGGCTTAGACAAAGTTCGCTATCTGCGCGAATTCAGGACCGATGATATTGGCTCGGTCAAGCGTGGTGACAAGGTAGATATCGGCTTTCTCAATCATGGTGACCTGGTAAACATAACCGGTTTTTCTAAAGGCAAGGGCTTTGCTGGCGTGGTGAAGCGACACCATTTCGCCGGTGGACCGAAGAGCCACGGCCAAACTGACCGCCATCGCGCCCCCGGTTCAATCGGTGCTACCACATTCCCTGGCCGCGTCCTAAAGGGAAAATCCATGGCAGGGCATATGGGAAATAGTAGAGTGACAGCGCGTAATATCGAGGTAATTCAAACTGACCCGGAGCGTAACTTGCTTCTGGTTAAGGGGGCAGTACCCGGAGCCAACGGCGGGCTGCTAATAATTGAAAAAGTAAGGTAACAGGAAGTGCAAGTACCAGTTTATAGCTTAACAGGTGAAGTGGTTGACCAAATAGAGCTCAGTCAGGCCATTTTTGATCTTCCCTTTAATGAGGCCGTAGTTCACCAGGCAATGACCAGGCAATTGGCCAATAAGCGCCAGGGTACTGCTTCTACCAAGGCGAGGAGCGAAGTTACAGGGAGCACAAGAAAGCTCTATGCGCAGAAGCATACTGGCAGAGCACGAAGGGGAAATATAAAGTCACCCCTGCTCAGGGGAGGCGGAGTAGCTTTTGGTCCCAAGCCACGCACATACCGCCAATCGATGCCCAAGAAAATGCGAAGGTTGGCTTTGAAATGCCTCCTCTCCGCCAAAGTCAGAGAGGGGAACATAAGACTGGTACAGGAGCTTGATTTTGAGCAAGGCAAGACAAAAGATATGATAAACGTTCTATCCTCGCTCGGCATCGATTGTTCCACCTTGATTCTTACCGCTCAGTCGACACCGGGTGTGGTTAGATCAGCGGCTAACTTGCCTGAAGTCAAAGTCCTGCCTTCACCTCAAATTAACGTTCTGGATTTGCTTTCCTGTGAAATGCTGATAGCCACTGTACCGGCAATACGTAACATTGAGGAAATCTGGGGGAAATAAATTGCATCTTTACGAAGTTTTGCGACGTCCTTTAATCACAGAGAAGGCTACTTTGCTTAAGGAGCAGGACAAATATGCCTTTGAGGTAGCAGGCAAGGCTAGCAAAGCTCAGATTAAAGACGCGGTGGAAAAGGCTTTCAAGGTAGAGGTAAGTAAAGTGAATGTGATAACAGTGCCCGGGAAGACCAGAAGGTTTGGCAGGAGGCAGGTAACTAGCTCACCCTGGAAGAAGGCCATAGTTACCTTGGCACCGGGAGACAAAATTACTTTCTTTGAGGGTGTCTAATGGGTTCAGTCACTAAGTGGAGAAAAAAGAAAATGTCCAAGCACAGGCATAAGAAACTCCTTAAGAAGACTCGCTGGCAAAGGACACATAAATAGGGAGCGATTTGTGGGATTAAAGACATATCATCCAACTTCTCCAGGCAGGAGATTCATGTCTGGCGCTACTTTTGAAGAGCTGACAAAGGTAGCTCCCGAGAAATCATTGTTGGCGCCACTGAAAAAGAAGGGAGGGCGTAATAGCCGAGGTGTTGTAACAGTGCGTCGCAGAGGCGGGGGCAGTAAACGCAAGCTTCGCCTTATCGACTTCAAGAGGGACAAGATTGCCGTCCCAGGGAAAGTGGCCTCCATTGAATATGACCCTAACAGGTCAGCTCGCATCGCCCTAATCCATTATGCTGACGGGGAAAAGCGCTACATACTTGCTCCTTTGGGCATTAAGCTGGGTGACAGTATACAGGCAGGCGAGGATGTTGATATAAGAATCGGTAATGCCCTGCCGTTGGCTTCCATACCTGTGGGAACTACAGTGCATAATATTGAGTTTGAGCCCGGCAAAGGAGGACAGCTAGTTCATAGCGCGGGAAGCTCTGCCCGCATCATGAGCAAGGAGGGCAAATATGTTGTGCTTAAGCTCCCTTCGGGTGAACTGCGCAAATTTCACCACAAGTGCTGGGCCACCGTTGGGCAGATAGGCAATGTTGATCACGAAAACATAAAGTTAGGCAAAGCTGGGAGTAAGAGATGGCTAGGTAAACGGCCTTCTGTCAGAGGCTCCGCCATGACTCCCCGCGACCATCCACATGGGGGAGGGGAGGGCAGAGCCCCGAGAGGAATGCATCCGAAAACTCCTTGGGGCAAGCCAGCTCTGGGGGCTAAGACGCGTCGGCGTAAGACATCGGATAAAATGATACTTAAGGGGAGGAAACAGGATGTCACGGTCGCTTAAGAAAGGGCCTTTTTGTGATGCCAAATTGCTGAAGAGAATAGAAATGCTCAATGATTCGGGCGAGAAAACAGTGCTAAAGACGTGGTCTCGTTCCTCTACCATTTTGCCTCAAATGATAGGTCATACTATCGCAGTGCATAATGGCAGAAAGCATGTACCCATTTTCATCACTGAGAATATGGTGGGGCATAAACTGGCAGAATTTGCTGCTACCAGGACATTTAGAGGCCACGTCACTAAAGCTAAAACGGCCGTACAGGCGAGGAAAATATAAAGTACGATGAAGGTTAAAGCTGTGGCTAAGGACGTCGGCATTTCGCCTCAGAAGATACGTTTGGCGATAGATATGGTTAGAGGCAAGAAAGTGGACGAGGCATTGACTATTCTGAGCTTTGCGCCTACACCCACAGCCAAGGCTGTGGCCAAGGTCATTAAATCGGCGGCGGCCAATGCCGAAAACAACTTTCAAATGTCGCCCGCTGAGCTTAGAATCACTGATATATTTGCTGATCAAGGGCATACCTTGAAGAGATTCCGTCCCCAGTCGAGGGGGAGAGCGAGTCCTATCTTGAAACGATCTAGCCGAATTACAGTTTTCGTTGCAGAAAGGGAGGAATAGTTTTGGGACAAAAAGTTCATCCTTATGGTTTCAGGCTGGGTGTAAACCGCGATTGGCACGCCAGGTGGTATGCTGACAAGACCTATACCCGGTTTTTGTTAGATGATTTGAAGCTGCGCAGAGTAGTGGAAGAAAAATGTGCCGGAGGCGCAGTTGCTCGAGTAGAAATCGAACGCTCGGGAGACGAGGTATATTTGACTCTGTACTCAGCTCGCCCTGGTATCTTGATTGGCAGAGGGGGACAAAATGTGGAAGCACTGAAGTCGGACCTGGAGAAGGTCAGCGGGGACAAAATCAGATTGACCATCAGGGAAGTTGAGCACCCTGAACTGGAAGCTCTTCTGGTAGCTCGAAGCATAGCCGGGCGTCTCGAAGAGAGAATTCCTTTCCGGCGGGCGATGAGGCAAGGATCTTTCCGAACTTTGCAAGCCGGTGCTAAGGGAATAAAGATAATGTGCCGGGGAAGACTTGGCGGGCTCGAAATTGCCAGAACCGAGACCCTCCATCAAGGTCAGATGCCCTTGCACAAATTGCGTGCCAACATCGATTATGGTTTTGTTGAAGCCCATACTTTGATGGGACGTATCGGAGTCAAAGTATGGATTTATAAGGGCGATATAATGCCCGAAGTGAAGGAGACAAGTGCTACAGCCGAAACGGGTGAAGTACCGCAAGGTACATAGAGGAAGGCGAAAAGGCAGTGCCCAGAGTGGGGATACCATTGTTTTTGGTGAATTTGGCTTGAGGGCTGAGGAATCCGCCTGGATAACTGCGCGACAGATTGAAGCAACCCGTCGCGTGCTTGTCCGCCATTTGCAGCGCGGAGGCAAACTCTGGATAAGGGTTTTTCCTGACAAGGCTGTGACTAAGAAGCCTGCGGAGACGAGGATGGGTGGTGGGAAAGGCGCTCCGGAGTTCTGGGTAGCCGTAGTCAAGAGGGGCAGAATCTTGTTTGAATTGGCTGGCGTAAAAGAGAATGTGGCTTCAGAGGCGGTCCACTTCGCCTCATACAAGCTTCCAATAGCCGTCAGTTTTGTTACCAGGGAAAGGCAGAAAGTTGAAGGCTAGCGAAATTCGCGCTCTCAATAATGAAGAGCTGCTAACTAAACTTGAAGAAGCTCATGAGGAGCTTTTCAACCTCCGTTTTCGTCTGGCTACCAGACAGTTGGAGAATCATCGAGAGATTCCCAGAGTGAAGAGAAGGATCGCCAGAATAAAGACTATTTTAAGAGAAAGAGAGCTTGATTCAATAAGATGAGTTATATTGGCAAAAGAAAGGTCAGAGAAGGGCTGGTGGTGAGCGACAAGATGGATAAGACCGTGGTGGTGACCGTGGAAACCCGGAAGGTCCATCCGCTTTATAAGAAAGCTATCAAAGTCACCACGAGATACAAGGCTCATGACGAAAAGAATGAGTGTAAGATCGGAGACAAGGTGAAGATGGTCGAGACCCGCCCCCTATCCAAGGAGAAGAGATGGCGAGTCGCAGAGATAACGTCTAAGAGGGAAATGGTCGAAACCAGACCAGCGCAAGAGGAATGATTCAGGCCTATACCAGACTCAAGATAGCCGATAATACCGGGGCGAAGCAGATTATGTGCATTAATGTACCCGTTGGGGCCAGAAAATATGCCCGCATAGGCGACATTATTGTGGCCACGGTGAAGCGGGCCATGCCCCACGGAATGGTGAAAGAGGGTGATGTAGTGCGGGCTGTGGTTGTGCGTGTGGCTAAGCCTTATCGTCGGCCTGATGGCTCCTATATCAGGTTCGACGAGAATGCCGCAGTCGTTCTTGGTGACAAAAATAATCCCAAGGGCAGTCGCATTTTCGGTCCTGTAGCCCGAGAACTCAGGGATAAAAATTTCGCCAAGATAATATCATTGGCCCCAGAGGTTCTGTGAAATGAAAATAAGGAAAAATGATACTGTAATCATAATTGCTGGCAAGGACCGTGGCAAAAGCGGAAAAGTCCGCCGTGCCTTCCCCAAGGAGGATAGGGTGGTAGTAGAAGGGCTGAACATGATTAAACGCCATTCTCGAGCCCGCAGGGCTACCCGCCAGGCTGGCATAATTGAGCTTGAAGCTCCAATACATTTATCCAACGTAATGTTGCTGTGCGATAAATGTGGCAAGCCAACACGGGTCAGTTTCCGTTTCCTGGCCGACGGCAAAAGGGTACGGATTTGCAATTCATGTCAGGAAGTGATTGACTGAGGGTTTTGATTGTGAAATCTCGCTTGCAGGAAAAATATTTGGCCGATGTAGCTCCCCAGCTCAAAGCGAGACTGGGTTATGACAATATAATGCAACTGCCCAAGTTGGAAAAGATTGTGCTTAGCATTGGTCTGGGCGAAGCCATACAGGACGCCAAAGCGCTTGAAGCAGCTGAGAAAGACCTGGCCAAGATTTCGGGGCAGCATCCTGTGATCACAAAAGCGAAGAAATCTATCTCCCCTTTTAAGCTGCGGGCTGGTATGCCAATCGGGATGATGGTAACGTTGCGAGGTAAGCGGATGTACGATTTCTTTGACAAACTGGTTAATGTCGTTCTACCGAGGTTTCGAGATTTCCGCGGAGTGTCACGAGATTCTTTCGACGGCCGTGGGAATTACAGTCTGGGCATAAAAGAACAGATAGTTTTTCCTGAGATTGATTACGACAAAATAGACAAGATTCGCGGACTCGAGGTGACCATTGTCACCACAGCCAAGAACGATAATGAAGCCAGTACCTTGCTGGAACTAATGGGCATGCCTTTCAGGAGAACGTGATATGGCGAAGTTATCTAAGATTGTTAAGTCAAAACGACCACCCAAATATAAGGTGCAACAACGTAATCGTTGTCAATTGTGTGGCAGGCCACGAGCTTACATGCGCAAATTTGGCATGTGTCGCATTTGTTTTCGAGAACTTGCTGTAACTGGGGTAATTCCTGGAATAAGAAAGTCGAGTTGGTGAGAGAAAAATGACAGTTACTGATCCAATTGCTGACATGTTAACCCGTATACGCAACGCCATAATGGCAGGTCATGACAGCGTGCTTGTGCCTTCGTCTCAAATGAAGCTCTCTGTCGTCAAGATACTTAAGGAAGAGGGTTTTCTCGACCGCTATGAAGTGCTCAAAGGGAAACCAGAGTCAATGATAAAAATCTATCTCAAGTACACGGATGACCAGCCTGCAATCCTGGGTTTAGAAAGGGTGAGTAAGCCGGGCTTAAGGGTTTATGTGGAAAGACGCAAGATTCCTCGCGTCTATGGCGGCTTAGGCATTGCTATCCTATCCACCTCCAAAGGTATAATGACCGGCCAGGAGGCGTGGCGGCAGCATCTTGGCGGTGAAATTCTGTGCTATGTATGGTAAATTGACTCAGGAGCTATAGAATATGTCTCGTATTGGCTTGCTTCCCATTGCTATACCTCAGGGCACTGAGGTAAAGATTGATGGAAGCGAAGTTGCGGTAAAAGGAAGTAAGGGGGAACTCCGTCGTCGGTTTCACCCCGATATTTCTATCGCTTTGCAGGATGGCTACCTGATTGTAACTCGACCCACTGATAGCAAGATTCATCGTTCTTTGCATGGTCTCACTCGTAGCCTTCTGGCGAATATGGTCACAGGGGTGAGCACAGGGTTCGAAAAAGTGTTAGAGATAAATGGCGTAGGCTACAGAGCGCAGAAAAGCGGCGACAAGCTGTTGCTCCAAGTAGGATACAGCAATACCGTGGAGTTTATCCCTCCTCCTGGCATTAACATCAACGTTGAGGGAGTCAATCGCATACGTGTCGCCGGTATCGACAAACAGGTGGTTGGGGAAGCGGCTGCCAGGATTCGCGCGGTGCGCCCTGCCGACCCCTACAAAGGAAAAGGCATTAAGTATTCTGAAGAGGAGCTACATCTTAAACCTGGCAAAGCGGGCAAGAAAAGCAAGAAATAACGACCATAATGAACGCGAGAGATTCAAAGGCATTCAGGCAGATTCGGCACAGACGGGTGAGGCGAAAGGTAACGAGCACGGTATCACGACCCCGATTATGTGTCTTCCGCAGCTTGAATCATATCTATGCCCAGCTCATTGACGATTCCGTGGCCCAGACTCTGGTCTCAATGAGCACTCTTGACTCTCAGGTGAGAAGCAAGACCGATGGAATGGGAAAAAGCAAGAAGGCCGAAGTAGTGGGAACTTTGCTTGCAGAGAAAGCATTAACTGGAGGAATCAAAGAGGTCGTTTTCGACCGTGGTGGCTACAAGTATCACGGCAGAGTCAAGGCTTTGGCCGAGGGTGCCAGGAAGGCTGGATTAATATTTTGAGAGTGAGCTTATGAAAGCGGTTACAAGAGCAAGAGAGAAGAGTACCAAAATCGACGCCTCAGACCTGAGTCTGGAAGAGAAACTCTTAGGCATCGATCGTGTGACCAAAGTGGTCAAAGGCGGTAGACATCTTCGGTTCAGAGCCTCAGTAGTGGTTGGCGATGGACAGGGACACGTCGGATTCGGTTTAGCCAAAGCGGCGGCGGTCCCCGAGGCAGTTCGCAAGGCAGGTGCTACGGCGAGGAAGGGGCTGATTGAGGTGCCCGTCAAGGACGGTACCATCCCTCATGAAATTCTGGCTAAGTTCGGGGCGTCCAAGGTCTTATTAAAGCCGGCGGCGCCTGGCACAGGATTAATTGTAAACAATACCTCTCGAGCACTACTTGAACTGGCGGGCATAAGAGACGTCCTCGGTAAATCATTGGGCGGACCAAGCAAAATCAACGTCGCCAAGGCGACAATGCTTGCCCTGGCGAACTTGAAAAAAGGTGAAGAAGCAGCAGTTCAAACCGAAGTTGAAGCTCAGGAAGAAAAGTTAGATGAAACAGAATGAACTGAAGCCTCCTGCAGGTGCCAAGCATAAGAGAAAACGCGTAGGTCGAGGAGACAGCAGCGGGCATGGTACCTATTCGGGGCGAGGTCTCAAAGGGCAAAAATCTCGCTCTGGTGGTGGCGTCCGCCTTGGCTTTGAAGGTGGCCAGTTGCCTTTGATAAAACGGCTACCGCGAAAGAGAGGCTTCACCAACATTTTCAAAGTCGAATACAATATTGTCAATGTAGGGAAGCTAGCCATATTCTCGCCAGGAACTGAGGTGAGTCCCAGGGAATTACTCGAGGCAGGGTTGATTAGTGCCCCAGATCGTCCAACCAAAATCCTCGGCCAGGGCGATATACATCACCCGATACTGGTCAGGGCCGACAAGTTCTCTTCATCGGCAGAGAAAAAAATCCTCGCTGCCGGGGGGAAGACAGAACAGGCTTAGAATGCAGCGCAAAACGTCCCAATCACGCCTCGTCCAAGCAATGAAGGACATATGGACATTGCCTGATTTGAGGCGAAAGATTCTCTTCACGCTTGGTATCCTGGTCGTTTTTAGGTTTCTAGCTCAAGTTCCCTTACCTGGTGTGGACATTGGAGCTCTACAAGAGTTCTTCGGCGAAAGCGCCTTCTTCGGCATGCTTGACCTTTTTAGCGGCGGGGCCATGTCGAGTTTCAGCGTGGTTGCCACGGGTATTTTCCCCTATATCACCTCTTCCATAATCATGCAATTGCTGGTCCCGGTAATCCCCAGGCTCCAGGCTATATCTCAAGAAGGAGAGATTGGTCGCCAGAAAATCAATCGAATTACCCATTTACTTACCGTGCCCCTGGCCGCCCTTCAAGGCTACGGCATGCTTTCCATCTTACGTATGCAAGGTGTTATGCTGCCACTTAGTCCATTGACCACAATCACAATAGTCACAACAATGGTCGCTGGCACGATATTCCTTGTATGGCTGGGCGAGTTGATTACCGAGCGTGGTATAGGGAACGGGATATCGATAATAATCTTCGGTGGCATCGTAGCCAGCCTGCCGGAAATGATTGGCCGCGCCTTCATAGCTGCCCGTGACCCGGAAGGCCTGACGGTCTTCCTTATACTCAGCGCAGCTACTCTGGTGCTTATAGTCATATTTGTTGAAGCCCATCGCCGTATTCCCGTGCAGTATGCCAGGAGCACTTTTCGCAGCGGCCGCATGTACCGCCAATCGGGGTCCACCTACATACCACTGCGAGTCAATACCGCCGGGATGATACCAATTATCTTTGCCCTGGCCTTGATGCAACTTCCTGGTACAATATCTTCATTCTTCATGGGCCCACCGGGAGACCCCAACTTCTGGAATACAATCCATAATCTGTTTCAGGCTGATAATCCAGCACCCTGGGGTCTGATTTACCAGGGGTTATACTTCGCCTTGGTAATTGGTTTCGCCTTCTTCTACACAATGGTCATATTCGAGCAAATGAACCTGCCTCAGACTTTACAGCAGCAAAGCGGCTTCATTCCGGGGGTCCGCCCTGGCAAGACAACGGCTGATTATCTGAACAAGGTCATCAAGCGCATTACCTTCGGCGGCGCACTTTTCCTGGCTATCGTAGCAATTCTGCCCTTCGTTGTTCGAGAAGCCACCGGCGTCACCGTGCTGGTAATCCAGAGCACCGCCATGCTTATAGCTGTTGGCGTGGCCCTCGATACCATGAAGCAATTAGAGGCTCAATTAACCATGCGCCGCTACGAGGGGTTCCTAAAATAATGTACATAGTCATGCTAGGGGCTCCGGGGGCAGGAAAGGGAACTCAGGCGGATATCCTCTCCCAGGAGATGAATCTACCTCATATAGCCTCGGGTGACCTGTTTCGTCAGGCGTTAGAGGAAAAGACCGAGGTCGGTCTTCTGGCCAAAAGCTATATGGATAAGGGCGAACTGGTTCCCGATGAGATAACCATAAGAATGATTCTGGAAAGGATTGATAAGCCGGACTGTGCATCCGGCTGCCTTTTCGACGGCTTCCCGCGGACTTTACGCCAAGCTGAAGTGCTGGACAAAGCCCTTAAGGAGCAAGGGAAGAGCATAGACAAAGCTATATATATAGAAGTACCCAACGAACAGCTAGTGAAACGCCTCAGCGGAAGATGGCTTTGCCGGACTTGCCAGACACCATATCACACAACAAGTTCACCACCCAAAACGCCGGGGAAATGCGATAAATGCGGCGGCGAATTGTATCAACGTTCTGATGACAATGAGGAAACAGTCAAGGAGCGCCTCAATGTCTTCTTTGCGCAAACTGTTCCCATCCTTGATTACTATGAGAAACAGAACAAACTAATCAGGATCAACGGTAACCTGGGCATACAGGGGGTAGCTAACGAAATAATCTCTGCACTCAGAGCATCCATGTCGCCCTGAGTACGGCGAAGGGGCTCAGAGATTCTTCGGTCACTAGGCTCCCTCAGAACGGTAGTAGGGTTAAACAGAAAAAGAATATATGGTAATCATAAAATCTGCCGAGGAAATAGTTATTATGCGAAAGTGTGGCAAGATACTGGCCGGTATTCTGGACAAACTGAGAACGGAAGTAAAGCCCGGAATTAAGACCGGGCAATTAGACATAATCATGGCCGAAGAATCAGAGAAACGGGGAGTTGTACCTTCTTTCAAGAATTATCGCGGCTTTCCTGCCAATTTGTGTGTCTCTGTAAATGATGAGATAGTTCACGGCATTCCCGGTGAGCGAATACTGGAGGAAGGAGACATCGTTTCCCTGGATGTAGGAGCTAAGCTTAATGGCCTTCATACCGATGCCGCCATAACCATCGGCCTGGGATCGATAAGTAAGGAGGCCGAGGAACTTATCTCGGTTACAGAAGGCAGCCTGAACTCAAGCATCGCTAAAGCTATAAGCGGGGCATCGGTGGGGGACATTTCATCTGCCATTCAATATTACGTTGAATCAAAGGGGTTCTCTGTGGTTAGGGAATATACCGGGCATGGTGTAGGCCGGGACCTTCACGAAGAGCCCCAAATACCCAATTTCGTGTTTGGCAAAGGTCTCTTGCTTCGTAAAGGCATGACTCTGGCTATTGAGCCTATGGTTAATGCTGGAGACTGGCACACCAAATTGGCACCTAACCAGTGGACAGTACTCACAGCCGATGGCAGTCTTTCGGCACATTTTGAACACACCATTGCCATAACTGATAATGAAGCTGAGATACTTGTTTAGGCATTATGTAAAGATGACTAAGAAGGAGCGGATCGAAGTCGAAGGCAAAGTGATTACAGTCTTGCCTAATACGCTGTTCCGTGTCGAATTGGCCAACGGACATCAAGTATTGGCTCACATTTCGGGCAAGATGAGAAAGCACTATATCAAGATTTTGCCCGGGGACCGGGTTCTGGTAGAACTCTCCCCTTATGATTTGAGCCGGGGCAGGGTTACCTATCGGCTCAAATAGTTTGACAGGCCGACCGATAAGGTTTATCATAACAAGGTTTTGTTGATTCGGTGATAGGACAATGAAAGTAAGAGCTTCGGTTAAGCCCATATGCAGAAAGTGCAAGGTGATCAGGCGAGATGGTGTGGTCAGGGTCATTTGTGAGAATCCAAAGCACAAACAGAGGCAGGGGTAAGCAATGGCACGGATTGCTGGTATAGACCTTCCCAAAGATAAGCCGATTGGGGTGGCCTTGCTGCGCATTTACGGCATTGGTGTTACATCAAGCCAGCGCATTCTGGCTGCCGCCGATACCGATCCTGGCATTAGAGTCAAGGACCTCAATGAAGAACAGGTTAGCCGGATTCGAGATGTTCTTGAGAAACAATACAAGGTAGAAGGCGACCTCAGGAGAGAGGTTCAATCTAATATAAAGCGTCTCATTGAAATCAGTTGCTACCGGGGCACAAGACACCGCATGAGGTTGCCAGTTCACGGACAGAGAACACGTACAAACGCCCGAACTAAGAGAGGACCAAGGAAAACAGTGGCCGGTCGGGGGCAAAGACGTGGCGTAGCTAAGAAGTAAGGAGGGCGTTTTCACCAAATGCCAAAGAAAAAGAAGGCTCGTAAGGCTCATAGGAAAGTTAGCGAAGGCAGGGCTTATATCCAGTCTACTTTCAATAACACAACCATTGCTATTACCGATATGCAAGGCAATGTTATCGCCTGGGGCAGCTCCGGTAGTGCCGGATTCAAAGGTTCCAGAAAAGGCACCGCTTATGCTGCCCAACTGGCTGCCAGAGATGCAGCACACCGGGCGATGGGGGATGGCATGCGCCGAGTTGAAGTGTACATCAAAGGTCCAGGCAGTGGACGCGAAGCAGCTATTCGCGCCTTACAAGCTTCCGGAATTACAGTCACTGCCATCAGAGACGTGACTCCCATTCCACATAATGGCTGCCGACCCCGCGGGAGGAGAAGAGTATAAGATGGCACGTTACACAGGCCCAGTTTGTCGTCTATGTCGCCGCTTCGGCGACAAGCTGATGCTTAAAGGCGAGCGATGCGCTACACCGAAATGTCCCGTGGAGAAAAGAAGTGTTCGTCCCGGCGGGCGTTCTCAGACGCGACGGCGCACTGCAATTTCCGACCGCGGGCTTCAATTGCGAGAGAAGCAAAAGGTCCGCTTCAGCTATGGTGTCCTGGAACGACAATTTCGCAGGTTCTTTGCCGAGGCGAAAAAAGGCCCCAGTACCACTGGAGAAAACCTTCTCGTTCTGTTAGAAAGGCGATTGGATAACGTGGTTTACCGACTGGGCTTTGCTGATTCACGGGCCCAAGCCAGACAAATAGTCCGGCATGGCCACATAACTGTCAACGGACAAAGAACCGATATCCCTTCCTTCCTGGTGAAATCGGGCAACGTCATACAATGGCGAGAAGGTAGCACGAAGACCGAGTATTACAAAAGAGTGGCTGAGCAAATTGAGGAGAAACTCATCCCCAGTTGGCTGAGTCTGGACAAGGAAAGTATGACAGGCAAAGTATTGAATTTGCCCGGCAAGGACGATATTGAAGCCGGATTCAACGATAAAGCTGTCGTTGAATACTACTCGAGGTGAACTATGTCCGGATTGTCTATCCCCAATGTAACTTGTATTGAAGTCACGGCCAATTATGGTCGTTTTCTTGCTGAACCTCTGGAGCCGGGCTATGGTACCACGTTAGGCAATACTTTGCGTCGTGTGCTCCTCGGTTCTCTGCCTGGCGCGGCGGTAACATGGGTCAGAATCGAAGGAATTCAGCATGAATTCTCTTCCATCCCTCATGTTAAAGAGGATGCCATGGAGTTCTTAATGAATATCAAACAACTAAGACTCTTCCCTCTTTCCCATCAGCCCGGGCGGTTGACCCTGGAAGCGGAGGGGGAAGGCAAGATCTGTGCCGCTGATATTGCACCATCGGCTGACTTTCGCATTGCCAATCCCGAACTTTATTTAGCTGCTCTGGATTCTCCCAAAGCTAAGCTTAGCGTCGAACTTAACGTGGAACTGGGAAAGGGCTATGTGCCAGCTAAATCTATCGACGGCTTGCCCGCGGGAGCACTGCCAATAGATGCAATCTACACGCCGGTGCGGAAGGTCAATTTCTCCGTGGAATCTATCAGGCCCGGCCAGGAAGAGAGCCAGGAAAGGCTCGTCCTCGAGATTTGGACCGATGCCACCATTTTCCCCTGGGAGGCTCTCAGCCAAAGCGCCAGCATCTTAATCAATCAGTTCTCTTCTTTCAGGGACCTGGAAGTTCCTGTAGCTAAAGATTTACCGATTCTGCCCGAGCAATATGATAAGCCTCTGGAAGAACTTAATTTATCAACTCGCTCCTATAATAGTCTGAAGAGAGCGGGTATTTTTACCCTGGGACAATTGATAGAGAAAGGCAGGGATGGTTTGCCACCGTTGCCCGGTCTAGGGGCTAAGTCTAGAGCCGAAGTAGAAGAGCTGATGGCCAAATTAGGCACTCCTGGCCCTAAGAAGAAAAAGGAATGAGACACAAGTTAGCAGGACGGCAACTAAGCAGACCGACAGCGCACAGGTGGGCGCTATACCGAAATCAAGTTACTTCCCTTCTAGCTCACGAAAAAATCACCACCACCGAAGCTAAAGCCAAAGAGGTTCGCAGTTTGGCAGAAAAGATGATTACTCTGGGTAAGGACGGCAGCCTTGCTTCAAGGCGGGAAGCCTTGGCTTTTATTACTGACGAAAAGGTGGTTGACAAGCTATTTGCTGAAATTGCTCCAGGCTATGCCGACCGTAACGGAGGTTACACAAGACTGCTGAAGCTGGGACCCCGCACTGGTGATAACGCACCTATGGTTCAAATTGAATTGGTTAAGTAAGTTTGTTTTGCTTTTAGAATATGATGGCACCAAATACCATGGCTTTCAATGGCAAGCGGGCTTGCCTACTATTCAAAATGAGCTTGAGCAAGCTATAAGTCGATTTTGCGGGCGAAGCAGCCGGGTTATGGCAGCCAGTAGAACTGATACCGGTGTGCATGCCAAGGGACAAGTGGTGAGCTTCTGGGCGAAATCCACATTAGATACCATGACGTTAGTTAGAGCATTGAATTACCATCTACCCGGAGATATCGCTGTCAAAGCAGCTTACAGGGCTGGCGATGATTTCAATGTCCGACGCGATGCTCTGAGCCGCGAGTACCATTACTATATTTTGAATAGCTACACCCGGTCGCCGTTTAGCCAAAGATTTGCCCTATTCGTACCCGAAATACTAGACATCGAAGCGATGAACGATGCCTGCCAGCTTATCCAGGGTGAGCACGATTTTGCCTCTTTTGCCAGTTCTTTCGATGGCAGCAAGAGCACGTTGCGTAATGTTCATGAAGCAGGAATCAAGAAAAAGGGAGACTTTGCCGTTTTTCGCATCGTGGCTAATTCATTTTTGCCTCACCAGGTACGAAGTACCGTAGGCCTCCTGATCAGGTTAGGCCGAGGCAAGATAGGCGTCGGCGATTTTCATGATATAATGGAGGCGAAGACTCTGGGTTTAGCCGGTCCTTTATCTCCTGCGCGTGGCTTATTCCTTATGAATGTCAGATATGCTACGCCTTTGGGAAGCTAGACCTGTCGTGAGTTTGTGTAAAGAGATGAAAACTTACAGTCCTAGAGCCAAAGATATCCGGCGGGAGTGGTGGGTTATCAATGCTGCGGACAAAGCCCTGGGAAGAACAGCGAGTCAGGTAGCTCGCTTACTCATGGGCAAGCATAAGCCAATATATGCCCCTCATATTGATACCGGTGACCATGTTGTGGTAATCAACGCTGCCAGAGTGAAGGTGACCGGCAAGAAAGCGGAACAGAAGATCTATTACAGACACTCTGGATATCCCGGCGGCTTGAAGAGCCCGAGCTTTAAGGAACTATTCAACCAAGACCCCGTCCGTGTGGTTGAACTTGCGGTTAAGGGCATGTTGCCTCATAATAGCTTGGGCAGAGCAATGTTTAAGAAACTGAAGGTCTATCCTGGCAATGAGCATCCCCACCAGGCTCAGATTTCCTTCCGCCACCGTGAGCCTGAACCCTTGGCACCCCGTCATTCTGAGCGCGACGAAGAATCTTACCGTGCTCAGGCCAAGCTTCGTGAAGGGGAAGAATCTCGTGGCAGCCAGGGCGAACTTCCTGAAAACGAAATGTTGCCAGAGGAAAGGTGATAACTTATGAGCGAGGAAAGTTACGTTTGGGGAACGGGTAAACGCAAGTGTGCCATAGCCCAGGTCAGGCTTCTTCCCGGCAAAGGGGAGATAGTTGTCAACGACAAGCCTTATGAAGAAGCCTTTTCTCGCCTCGAGCATCGCCGTATGATTGAGCATCCTTTTCTGTCCACCAATACTGTGGGCAGATTTCGTGTCACGGCCAAGGTCAACGGCGGGGGGCTCACCGGCCAGGCTGCAGCCATTCGCCATGGCATTGCTCGAGCACTGGCCAAAGAGAATGAGCTATTTAAGCCCATGCTGCGCAAAGAAGGCTTGCTTACCCGGGATGCCAGGATCAAAGAGCGCAAGAAATACGGGCTCAAGCGAGCTCGCAAGGCACCACAATATACCAAGCGTTAACGGTGCTCCAGGTTGGCCAGCTGCAATGCGGGGCATCTTCAGCTCTTTTTCATTGCTCCAGACGACGGAAATAGCTATAATATTCCGTGTACTGGGGAGTCGTCTAGCGGTAGGACACCGGACTCTGGATCCGGCAGGGAAGGTTCGAATCCTTCCTCCCCAGCCAGCGCAGCTCCGAGTTTCTGTAGTTGACCGGATTTATCGAGTCGTCCCTTTGACAAGCTCAGGACCAGCTCAGCCGAACGCCCCGGTTCCGCCATGAATTGGCGACTACGTTTAGCGGCGTGCATCCCGCTGATGAGTAGAGTATCAGAATAACGCCGTCAATATATGGCGAGCCGGGCCTTGACTTTACCACCATAGCGGTTATAGTGGTAGAATCTAAAGTCAGGGGTCGATGGTGGGTTTTCCGTGTGGACTATCGAGTCATAATATCGGGCGGCGAGGCCGGATATGAGCACCAGTTCACAAGAACCACTGAGATTCCGATCGGGGCTATGATTCGCCAGTGGCTGAAAGAGCGCAGAGCTAAATATTTCGTCGCTATTGAACATTCCAGGCAATTGAGGTAAGCTTAACCATTCAAAAGCAGATTTCTCAGACTGGAAGCCTGAAATCGCTATCATTGTGTCAGCAAAAACAGCAGCCAAGAGAGATTATGAAGGATGCAAAGTGAGCGAGACTACTACGAAGTATTGAGTATTGCGCCAGATGCCAGCGCAGAGGAGATAAAAGAGGCGTATCGCAAGCTAGCTTTTCAATATCACCCAGACAGGAATCCAGCAAGTCAGGATGCCAGCAAGAAAATGAAGGAGATAAACGAGGCTTATGCTATCCTCTCCGACCCGACCAAACGCAGGGAGTATGACATTCCCCGGGGACTTGGTGACAAAGTGGCGAAGTTCAAGAAAGGCAGCAAGGTGAAAGTTAGCATTAGCTCGGCTTCACCATATAGAGACCGCATCGGAATCGTAGATAAGGAACCTGTCAGGGATGCTTTTCGTTTCTGGTATATGGTGAGGTTCGAGTCGACAGGTCTGGCGGCAATCAGTCGCTTCGCTGAAGAAGAGCTTGAGGCGGCGGGCGGTTAGCATAAGGGATTGCAGAAGCATATCCCAGCACGAGGTCGTTAGCAAGCACAAACCAGGACAAAGTCAGCCGTTAGGCATCTGCCACTTCGACACGGGGGAACGCAAACATGAAGCGGACTTCCTTCTTCTTTAGTGACCCATATAGAGCTATGGCCTCGTCCAGCTCCAGGGGTTTGATGCTGTTAACTTCGCCTCGCACTTTCGTTTGATACTGGGCAAAGTAATGGCCATTTGGCGTTCTGAATAGGAAGGTATTACGCCCCTCTCTGTCCCAACTACGGCCGTCCCAGTATGAGTCACTGGCTATCAGCCTGGCTGTTTCTGAGCTGTATAGCTTCTTCCCAAAAATGCGACTCATAGTTCGTGCCTGCATCGGTGCACCTCCAGTTATACTTTTGCCCCGGACTACGCCGGTAGTCGTGAGAACTTATCCCCGTACTCCCATTATTATAGCACACGGAGATGCCAGTCATAGCCATTTCGTGACGCCACGAGTTGCCCGGTTGGTAGTAGCCTTCAACTGTAGAGAAATGACATGAACAGGAATACCCGAATGTGAATAAGAATCAGAGCTAAACAGGCTCTATTCCACGATGACGGAAGTCCGGGAACCTGGTGAATCGCTCTGGTGCCAGAACAAATTATCAGAATCTAGCTGCGGAAGTTGTGAAGTCCTAGCAGTTTTTGCTAGTATAGGTATATGTGGCGCATTCGTCTAGAGGCCTAGGACACCTCCCTCTCAAGGAGGAGATCACCGGTTCGAATCCGGTATGCGCTACCAGTGACTTCCTGCTAACCCTGTTCGGCGGGGGTGACCGGGCGACTCCCAGGCTCATTTGGTCAATGCTCTTGTTGCCTGTCCTCCTACATGCTAAACTTTGCCACAAGTAGATGAAAAAACGCGTCTTCTCCGGCTTCCGCCCTACGGGCAGACAGCATATCGGTAACTACCTGGGGGCGGTACAGAATTTCGTCGCCCTTCAGGATGAATACGACTGTATCTACTGCATCGTGGATATCCACGCTCTTACGACTGTCGAGAGCACAGAATTCCTCCGGGAAGATATTTACGAAATGGTGCTTGACTGGCTGGCAGCCGGTATCGACCCGGAGAAGAGCATCGTCTTCGTTCAGTCTCATGTTCCTCAGGTGACGGAGCTCCATGCTCTGTTCAGTATGCTGACTCCCTTAAGCTGGCTATTGCGTGTCCCGACATTCAAGGAGAAGGTCAAGATGCAGCCACATAATGTCAATTACGGGCTGGTGGGTTACCCTGTTCTCCAGACTGCCGATATTGCCCTTTACAAGGGAGAGGTTGTTCCCGTGGGCGAAGACCAGCTTCCTCATCTGGAGTTAGCCCGGGAGATAGTGCGCCGGTTCAACACCATCTATGGATTCGTATTTCCTGAGCCGCAGGCAAAGCTCACCAACTTTCCTCTGGTCCTGGGCCTGGACGGGGTACTGAAGATGAGCAAGAGCTATGGCAACTACATTGAAGTAGCTGCCTCTCCCGGGGATATCTCGGAGCGGGTGATGGCCGCCTACACAGACCCGGCACGGAGGTACCGCTCCGACCCGGGGCATCCCGAAGCATGCAATATTTTCCGCCTCCACAACTTCTTCACCCCGGCCCGGGTGGAAGAGATTGCCTCGGAGTGTCGCAGCGCCCGCATCGGCTGTGTAGATTGTAAGAAGATACTGGCGCAGAGCATCAGTTCCAATCTGGAGCCTTTCCGGGAAAGGCGGGCCGGCCTGGCCTCCAGGGCCGGTTATGTCTACCAGGTTCTGGCCGATGGAGCTAAGCGAGCTGAAGTTATAGCTGAAGAGACAATCAGAGAAGCTAAAGAGAAAATGAGTCTCCTTCAGCGTGCAGATTTGCACCGACCGAAGTAAGGGAAAACGGAAGCGGGACGGAGATTGACATCACGCGAAGTCATCTCCGTCCCGTCCTGTTTCTTATTCGAAAACAACGTAATCTAGGATGACGTACTCGTATTCCTCTTCAACATCATCGTATACGAGTTCCCAGACTCCGTAAGTAGCTACAGCCCGGTCGCCCAGTTCGTCCCAGGTTATTGTCCCGCTGGCACCGGCATAATCGACAGCCACTTCATAGAGGGCCTCTTTTATGGCCGCGCCATCGTAAACACCGGCCTCTTCTATGGCCAGAGCTATCATCTTGACAGCATCATAAGCAGTGTCACAGTAGACTCCCGGGGGTACGCCCCATCGCGCTTCATATGCTGCCACGAATGCCACATACTCGGGTACGTCCGGTTCAGGGACCAGGGTAGCGCCCCGAAGATTGGCTTCAACCATGAAGTCGGCAGCGGCAGGGTAAGTCGCCGGCACCAGGCCGTAAACGCCCTCGGCAACCAGCCAGGCGACTGTGTCCAGGCCCGCAGCAACAGCTTGCTCATAAACTACCGCGCTGTCGGTATGATAGCCAACCTGAACGATAACATCGGGATTGGCGGCTGCGATAGTGCTCAGCTCAGTGGCATACTCGAGTTTCGCCTCGTCATATCGTACAGTTGCAACGACGGTCACGTTGGCTGCCTCGAGGATTTCTGTGACCACCATCTCGATACCGATGCCGTATGGAGTGTCCTGGACCACGATGGCCGCTGCCTCGTAGCCTTCCTCAATAATGATATCCGCCAGGACCTGCCCCTGAAAATTATCTTTGGTGCAAGTACGGGGAGCCCATTCTTTCCAGTCCTGGAAAGTGATTAAGGGCGAGCTAGCTGAAGGTGAAACAAAGGAAACCTCATTGCTTTCGGCGTAGGGGCCACAAGACATAGCTGCCCCGCTAATCATGGGACCCACGATGACTTTAGCTCCGTTCACCTCCACCAGCTTCTTGAAAGCCTCGAAGCCAGCTGTGGGGGTAGTGGCTCCATCTTCAACCTGGAGCACCAGTTTCGCGCCCAGTACTCCCCCGGCAGCATTAATCTCCTCCACGGCAAGAAGGGCGCCTTTTTCTATCAAGGCACCCATCGCCGCCAGACCCCCTGTTTTGTCGAAGATACCACCTATCTTTATTTCTACGTCTGGTTCCTCGTCGTCTGGTGGTGTAGATGGAAGAGCAAAAACAAGTACCAGAACGACAACCACCACTACCGCAACTATAACACCTATTATCTTCTTAGACATGCCTTCCTCCTTTCAAACTATCGATGATTGTTAAGCCGAATATTTCATTGTCAATGTGTCTTTGCCCAATAGGCTCCCTCCTTTCAGAAGCATTGATGAACACGATTAGTATTCTAACACAAGAGGGTAACATCTTAAATGATTTGACTGACCATTTCAAGCTTTCAGCTTTGAAAAGCGTTGTTTGGCTGTGTCATCAGACAAGGCGAACACGGAGAGCCCTCCAGAGCGCAGGTCGCCAATCTCTCAGACCGGCCGTCGACAGTTGCGGGGGAGCGAATAATCTACTCGTTTTGAGAATTCTGCGCTATAATGAAGAAGACCAGTTGCATAGTAACGGAGTATTCATGAGCGTTCTGCTTGAGGTAAAGGATTTAAGGACCCATTTCTTCACTCGTGACGGTGTGGTCAAAGCGGTGGATGGCATATCGTACTACGTAGAGGAGGAAGAGACCATCGGTCTGGCGGGAGAGAGTGGATGCGGCAAGAGCGTCGGTGCTCTATCGATAATGCGTCTTATTCCCAACCCCCCGGGGAGAATAATGGGCGGTGAGGTTATCTTCGAGGGCAAGGATTTGCTTAAGGTAGACGAGGAAGAGATGCGTTGTATTCGCGGCGGCAAAATAGCCATGATTTTCCAGGAACCGATGACTTCGCTCAACCCGGTGCTGACTATCGGACGCCAGATGTCGGAAGCCCTGGAAATCCATCTGGGCATGGATAGACAGGCAGCCAGGAAGCGCAGCGTGGAATTGCTGCAACTGGTGGCCATCCCCGATGCTGAAAAAAGGCTGGATGATTATCCCCACCAGTTCAGCGGCGGGATGCGCCAGAGGGTGATGATAGCGATGGCACTCAGCTGTGACCCGAAAATCGTTATCGCTGACGAGCCCACCACCGCCGTCGATGTCACCATCCAGGCTCAGCTTCTGGAGATAATGAAGGATATAACCGAAAGGTTTGGCACGGCACTCCTTATCATAACCCATAACCTGGGAGTAATTGCCAGATATGCTCGGAGGGTCTACATAATGTATGCGGGAAAGGTTGTAGAAACTGGATTGGCTAGCGATGTCTACAGCGCCCCCCGACACCCTTACACCATAGGGCTCCTGGCTTCGGTACCACGCCTCGATAGCTCTCTCGGCACCAAGCTGGTTCCCATTGACGGTGAACCGCCTGATATGGGCCATTTGCCACAGGGGTGCTCCTTCAGACCCAGATGTACCTATACTATGGAAAGATGTTCTCAGGAAGCTCCTCCTCTGAAACTGGTTGCCGGGCAGCACTATGCCGCCTGCTGGGCAGATATAGGGGGATAGGAAAATGCCGAACGATATTCTGGTGCAGGTCAAGAACCTCAAGATGTACTTCCCCGTCACCAAAGGCATAATCCGGCAAAGGAAGATAGCCGAGGTCAAAGCGGTGGATGGGGTTAGCTTTGATATCCGGCGGGGGGAGACCCTGGGGCTGGTGGGGGAAAGCGGCTGCGGCAAGACAACGACAGGCCGGTGCATCCTCCGCCTTTATTGTCCTACTGAGGGCGAAGTAATCTTCGACGGCAGGGATTTGTGCCAGCTTGAAGGAGACTCCCTGCGCCAGCTGAGGCGACAGATGCAGTTAATCTTCCAGGACCCTTACGGCTCCCTCAACCCGAGGATGAAGGTGGGCGATATCGTCGGCGAACCGTTGAGAGTCCACCGTCTGGCGGAGGGCAATGAGTATCGAGCCCGGGTAGCCGAGCTTTTGCAGGCCGTGGGACTCAGTGCGGCGATGGCAAACCGCTATCCCCACGAGTTCAGCGGCGGACAAAGACAACGCATTGGCGTGGCCAGAGCCCTGGCCGTCAGCCCGGCCTTGATCGTGTGTGACGAGCCCGTCTCAGCCCTGGACGTCTCCATCCAGGCGCAGACCATAAACCTCCTGGAGGAGCTTCAATCGCAATTCAACTTCTCCTATCTTTTCATTGCCCACGACCTGTCGGTGGTGCGCCATATCAGCGATAGAGTAGCCGTAATGTACCTGGGCAAGATTGTGGAGATAGCATCCAAAGCCGACATTTACGATAACGCGGTCCATCCCTACACCAGGGCGCTGCTATCAGCGGTGCCCATCGCCGACCCTGCCGTGGAGGCGAGGCGGAAGCGGACAATACTGGAAGGGGATATTCCCAGCCCGTTATCCCCGCCGCCGGGTTGTAGCTTTCATCCCCGCTGCCCACAGGCAACCGGGATTTGCCGGGAACACCCGCCGGTGTTGAGAACCGTGGCAGGCGACCACCTGGTCTCCTGCCACAATGCATAGGCCGTCATTCCCGGTGGAGCCTGGGGTCCAGGGCGTCCCTGAGACCGTCCCCCAGCAAATTGAAACCCAGGACGGTAGCGAAGATAGCCAGGCCGGGGAAGATGGCAACATGGGGGGCAACCCGCATATAGGGCCTGCCGCCGTTAAGCATGGCCCCCCACTCCGCGCGGGGGGGCTGCACCCCCAGCCCCAGGAAGCCCAGTCCCGCCGCCCACAGGATAGCGGTAGCCATGTGAAGCGTGGACTGGACTATCAGCGGCGCCAGGCAATTGGGCAGCACATGCCTGAACATTATCCTGGCATCGCTGCCGCCAACGGCCCTGGCTGCTTCCACAAACTGTTCCTCTCTTATGGACAACACCGAGCCCCTGACCAGGCGGGCATAGATAGGTATGGTGGTTATCCCCACGGCAATCATTACATTCTGAAGCCCCACTCCGAGGATGGCAACGAGCATCAGCGCCAGCAGTATGCCGGGAAAAGCCAATATGGTATCTACGCCGCGCTGTATCAGAAAATCGACCTTACCCCCGTAGTAACCCGAGACCAGCCCCAGCGGTACCCCCACCGCCAGCCCAATGCCAATCACTATGAACCCGATGAGCAGCGAGATACGGGCGCCGTACATGATTCGGCTCAGGATACACCTGCCCAGTTCATCCCTGCCTAACGGGTAGTCAGAGGAGGGGTCGGCCAACCTGTCGGCAAGAGAGTAGTCCCTGGTCGGATGATTTGGTGCTATCAGCGGCGCGAAAATGGCAACGATGACCAGTAAGGCTATAATGACCAGCCCGGCTACGGCCAGCTTGTTCTGCCGCAGCCGGGACATGGTCAATCCCAGCCGGCCCTGTTCCCTCACCTTAACTATGTCAGATACCTCTTTCATAGGCTTACTACTGATAGCGTATTCGCGGGTCAAGGTAGACGTAAATAATGTCGACCACCAGGTTTACCAGTATGAACATGGCAGCGATAAGCAGCACCACTCCCTGAATCACAGGATAGTCACGGGCCAGGATAGCGTCCACCAGGAGCCTGCCTATCCCGGGCCAGGCGAAGACGATTTCGGTAAGCACGGCCCCGCCGAGAAGAAGCCCCATCTGTAGTCCGATGACGGTGACCACCGGGATAAGTGCATTCTTCAGAGCATGGCGAAGGATGACCACTCTTTCCGTCAAGCCCTTGGCCCGGGCGGTGCGCACATAGTCCAGTCGTACTACCTCCAGCATGCTGGAGCGGGTCATCCTGGCGACGATAGCGGTGGAGGCGGCTCCCAGGGTGACAGCCGGCAATACCAGGTGTCTCCAGGTCTCAGCCCCCGGTCCCGGCAGCCACCCCAGATGGACGGAGAACAACAGCAACAGCATCAACCCCAGCCAGAATACGGGCATCGATAACCCGAACAGGGCGAGGAGCATACTTGCATAGTCAAAGACAGAATTCCGTCTTATTCCGGCGACGACGCCGGCCGAAACGCCCACCACGATGGCGATGAGCATGGCAGCACCGGCCAGGCGTAAGGTGTGGGGAAGGCGGTGCATTATCTCTTCGCTTACCGGCAACCTGGTACGAGAGGACACACCCATGTCGCCCCGCAGCAAGTTGCCCATGAAGATGAAATACTGCTTCACGGGGTGCTTATCCAGGCCGAGACGCGCCCTGGTTATCTCTATTTGCTCCTGCGTGGCGCCCTGGCCGGCCATCAGGACAGCCGGGTCACCGGGGATAAGCCTGACCAGGGTGAAGATGATGAGGGTGATTGCCAAGAGCAGCAGGAGTGTTATCAACAGCCTTCGGATAATATACTGTGACATAGCTTAATCACCGCCCCGGCCGACCAACGAGGGTCGGCTCCCCTATTATATAACCCGAGGGGAGCCGACCCTGCCCGACATCGTACTATACCACGTTGTCGTCTACTAGTTATCCAGCCAGGCGTTATGCGCCAGCAGCCTCTCTGTGACGTGCACCAGCAGGCCCTTAACATAGGTTGCGCTGGCCACTACCTGGGACTCGCTGTGCAAGAACAACCAGGGAGCCTCGTCCATGATTATCTCCATAGCGTCCTTGTAGGCAGCCTCACGCAATGCCGGGTCTGCCGTCGTCCTGCCTGTTTCCAGAAACGCGTCCACCGCGGTATTGTTGTAGGCGCCGAGGTTGAACCCGGCAGGACGCACCTCCTCAGAATGGAACATGGGGAAAAGTCCATAGTCGGCATCGACGGTTATACAGCCCCAGCCCAACTGATAGACTTCTGCCTCCTCCGGGGTAGCCAGTATCCAGGTGATGTATGTTCCCCAGTCCATCGTATTCAGAGTGACGTCTATCCCTATTGCTTCCAGGTCGGCAGCCGCCGCCTGGGCAACCTCGACATCCATATAGTATCTGCCCACGGCGGGCGACAGCTCAATTGCAAACCTGGTTCCTCCCCCATCCCTGGGATAGCCGGCATCGTCCAGCATCTCTTCAGCCAGGGTAGCATTATACCCGTAGGTCATTATGGAATCGTAGCCGAAAATGCCCGGGCTTATGGGGGCATCGGATACGCGTCCGACCCCGCCCAAAATGTTCTCCACAATAGCCTCTTTGTCCACCGCGTAGTTCAGGGCCTGTCTTACATCCTGGTTATTCAACGGTGCCTCGCGGACATTGAAACCGAGGAAGATTGTCCTGACGCTGGGAGCTATCTCAACATCTATGTCGGCGTCTGCCTCCAGGCGCGGGATGTCCAGAGGCGGAACGCGCACTATGACGTCAACCTCGCCTGTCTCCAGCGCGATGACACGGGAAGCATCATCAGGGATGACCCGCCACACTATCTCCTCCAGTTGGGGTGCCGTACCCCAGTAATCATCGTTCCGCACCATGGTCAGCCTGTCACCGGGTACCCGGCTCTTGAATTCGAAGGGGCCGGTCCCCACCGGCGTGGTCACCGGCTCATCCCAGGATACATTTAATGCCGCCGGGCTCACCATAGCGTTATTGCTGTGGCTGAGGTGATTGAGCATCGGTGCGAACGGTTCTGTGGTCTTTATCTCCACCGTGTAATCACCAAGCACGTTTACCTCTGCTATCTGTGCTACCAGGAACATCATTTCCGTTCCTGCCTCGGAGTCGAGCCTGCGGTCGAGGTTCGCCTTCACCGCTGCGGCATTCAGCGGCTCGCCATCATGGAACTGCACACCTTCCCTGATGGTGAGGGTGAACACGGTAGCACCCTCAGTTACCTCCCATCCAGTTGCCAGGCCTGGCACCAGCTCACCGTCAACTGTCAGCTCCACAAGGGTCTCATACATATGCTCCAGCACACTGGCAGTCGGCGAATCAACTATGAAATGAGGGTCCATGGTGAGGGCGTCCGTTCCCTGAGCAATCGTGAGCCTCTCCACCGGCTCGGGGGTGGGACACCCCACAGCCAATAGACCTACTACCAGTAAGCTTGCCAACGCTATCTTCATGATTTTGAATTTCGACATCTAACTTTCCTCCTTCTCGTAATTGGAATTGATAACCAACGGTAACATTAATTTCACATAATCTCCCTCCTTATTCGTGACGATAGAGTCATCTCCAAGTATAGCCGTCTGGAAAAACCACAGTGACTCGAACCAGGGCACTAACCCCACGAGCTACCATTTTACCTTATGTTATTTCACCTGTCAATACCGTGTACTCGTTCAGTGTCCTGGTTGCAGACCGCTCAAATATACGGTTAGTGTCACCTATGTATCTCAGCTTTGGCAGGAAATAGATTGGACAAACGCTTTCAAGCTTTCAGCCCCAGGAAGCGTTGTTTGGCTGTCTCATCGGACAGGATGAACATGGAGTCGCCCTCCAGGACGCAGCGACCATCCACCAGAGCATAGCACCGGCGCGAGACCTCTAAAGCCTTCTTGACACTTTGCTCAACAATTACTACTGCTGTGCCGCTCTCTCTAATCTTCTCCACTTTTGTCAAAATGGGAGAAATGGCCCTGGGTGCCAGCGAAGCCAGCGGCTCGTCAAGAAGCAGTACCCCCGGCTTGGTCATCATTGCCCGGGCGAGGGCCAGCATCTGCCGCTCCCCGCCACTCAAGTTACCTGCCCAGGCCTTCTTCCTTGCCTCCAGCTCCGGGAACAATTGATAGACTTCCGCAATATCTGCTTTGACATTGCCGTCCTTCCTGGTATAGGCTCCCAACTCCAGATTTTCCGCCACCGTCAAGTTGACAAAAACGTTGTTGACTTGAGGTACGTAGTTTATGCCCAGAGTCACGGCGCGGTCGGGAGAAACACCGGTGATATCTCTGCCGGCGCAAAGGACCCGGCCACCAAAGAGGCGGGCAAAGCCGAGAAGGCTCTTTATCAAAGTTGATTTGCCGCTACCGTTGGGACCGATTATAGCCACAATCTCTCCCGCGTCTACACTGACGGAGACATTATGCACAATCTTCACATCCCCATAACCGGCAACGATATCTTCGGCAACAAATATGCTTTCCATTCAGTCTCCCAGATATATCTTATAGAAACTAGAATCGTTGGCCACTTCCTTCGGTCTACCTTCGATGGCTACCTTTCCCCTGTCCATGACATAAACCCAGTCGGCGAAATCAAACAGTATCTCCAACCTGTGCTCGATAATGAAAAAGCTGAGCCCTCGCTGGCGGAAGAATTCAATTTTCTCAAAAATCTTGCGCCCCAGGTTAGGGTTAACACCAGCCGCCGGCTCATCCAGGAGCAACAATACCGGGTCTGCCATCAGACCTCTACCTATCTCGAGAAGTTTCCTTTGTCCGCCGGATAACTCACCGGCAGGGGAAAGACTCAAACGGTCCAGCTCAAGGAGATGGAGCAGTTCCAGGGCCTTAATCGCCAGCTCTCTTTCCTGAGCTTTCCAGCCTTGCCTGAACAACACACTATTAAAGAAGCCGTCGCCTCTGTGTCCCCTTGCCGCCAGGAGCATATTGTCCAGAACGGTCAGACGGGAAAACAACCTCGGTATTTGAAAGGCATGAACCATGCCCTTAGTGTAGATTTTATGGGGAGTGAGGCGGTCGATACGCTCACCATTGAAAAAAACACAACCCCCGTCCGGCTTGTACAGACCGAAGACGACACTGAACAGAGTGGTCTTGCCGCTGCCGTTGGGTCCTACCAGAGCGGTAATGCTGCCACGAGCAACATCGAGACTGGCACCATTGACGGCCCACAGCCCACCAAAGTGTTTCCCGACCTCTTCTATCTTGAGGAGCGATTCTTCCATTTCTGAACTACCTCTATTGCCCTGGTCTCGACCTGGCGCTCCTTTAACAGCCCTTGTGGGCGGTAGGCCAGGAGAAATATGACCAGGACACCAAACATAATGTACTGGAGGTTAATCGGGTCGATAGGCAGATGTAGGTAGTCTTTAATTACTATTGCCCCCCGCCGAAAAGCTTCAACGATGGCCGCCCCCAGCAATACCCCCCAGTTATTGCCCGGGCCACCAACAATAACCATTATCCACACCGTAAATGTGACCATAGGCATGAACATATAAGGGTCAATGAACCGCATGTACTGGGCAAAAAGACCACCGCCAAGACCGGCTAAGGCCGAACCCAGCATGAATACCTGAGCTTTGTACTTGACCCGGTCCTTTCCCAGGGCTTCCGCCGCCACCTCGTCTTCCCTGATAGCCCGAAGAACACGGCCATAAGGTGACCTGGTCAGCAACTGGATAAAGATAAAACAGAGAATCAGGCAAAAATACACCAGCCCTAAATTGACCATTCTCATCTCTATGACGGACATGCCCGACCAGCGGATGGCCGAGGGCACAGTAATCCCCCAGACACCGTGGGCAAGCCAATCCTCGGCTTTAACGAACAGCCTGAGTATTTCGCCGATAGACAGGGTCACTATCGCCAGATAGTCTTCCCGCAACCTCAGAGCTGGCAGGGAAACGAGGAGACCGATAGCAGCGGATACCAGCATCGCTATTATAAGAGCAAGATAGAAGGGAAGTTCAGTCCGAGCCATTAAAATGGCATAGGTATAAGCTCCCGCCAGAAAAAAGGCCACTTTGCCAAAATTCCCCAACCCGGTGAAGCCATACTCCAGGTTAAGGCTCAAAGCCACTATGGCAAAGATGCCAACAAACACGAATATGTCTGCAAAAAGCACTAGTGGCGCCAAGTTCATGTCCTCCTGAAGGCCTTTGCCAGCCCTTGCGGCCTTACAATCAAAGTTATGATTAAGATTATGAAGGCTATCGCCATGCGATATTCAGTTGAGATTCCGAACTGCGTCAGCGCCACCACCCCAATGTTCTCCGCCAGACCGATGATGAAAGCAGCGGCAAAGGCTCCATAGAAGCTGCCTATTCCTCCCAGTATCGTAACCGCGAACACAGGCAAAATTCGTGCCCAGCCCAGGAGCGGCGAAAGCGCGGCCATCGCTGCCCAGAATAGACCGGCGACACCTGCCAGTGCCGCCCCGCCTGCCCAGGTCACCAGAGTCACCCGTTCAATACTGATACCCGAAGCTAAAGCCAATTCCGGGTTAGTGGAGATTCCCCGAATGGCTTTGCCTGTCTTTGTCCTCGTCAGCAAGAGGTGCATAATCAATGCCACAACCAGTGCCGTGGCGATGAGTCCCAGCCAGAGGTTAGTAACCCTGAGGGGACCGATGTTGAAGGCAGGCCAGCTAATCCCCAGCGTGACGGCCGGATGGCCCCATATGTCGCCGATGATATGCCTGATAACGAAGCCGAGCCCTATCGACGCTACCATGAGGTGGATCTTGTTGGCTCCCCGGTTGGCTAAGAAACGGAAGACTCCTCGATATGCCAGAGCTCCCAATATCCCGGAAGCCAGGAAGGCCGCGACAAAGGCAAGAGGAAAGCCAAGGCCCAGCTGGCGGGCCACGAGATAACCCATATAGCCACCCAGGGTAATGAATTCAGCGTAGGCGAAGTTGGGAAAACCGGACAGGCCATAGGTCAAGGTAAGGCCGACCGCCCCAATCAGATAAAGGCTGCCCGTGACTGCCGAATTGAATAGTACCTGTGCCCAGTTGACTGCCATTTGTGCTGGTTAAGTATCACCAAAATCGGCCAATTCTACCACACCCCGAGTGTCGTTACCAATGAACATACCATTAGTTTTTGGTGTTACCCGTGTATCTCGGCCTCGGCAAAGTGGCCTCGAGAATACCATCGGCAGGTAACCGGACGAAATTGTTATAATGAAGGGAGTATATGGGCAGGACATCATGGGCAGCAGACGGAGAAGAAGACAGGCTGAACGCAGGCTTGCCAAGGCTTATAGACGGACCCCGCTAACGATTGGGGCCATCGTCATCATCGTCCTGGTGGTTGTGGCGGTTGGTTTGGCCCGGACTTGCCGATAGCGCTGAGGTGATATAATATAAAATAGGATTTTGGATAGGCGTTTGCTTGCTTTGTCTTGCGAGGAGAAATCTCATAACATGTTGGCCAGGTATTACAGCGTGGGCAAAGCTTCATCAAAGTCGGGCATGTAGATGAAAGCAGTGATCAAAAGCATACCGCTGGCCATCGTATTGGCCCTCATCTTTTCGTTGCCAGTTCTGGCCGAGGAAAGCGAAACCATAACCATCACTATGACAGGGTCCGAGGGGATTTCCATCAGTCTCGATGTAACGCAATGGCCGCTGGGGACAGTGGCCCCGGATACAGAATACTACACCAAGCCGGCCATAGAGTGGTGCACCCTGACCGTGACCGGGAATTCCGACGTGAACATCTTTGTCGTGGGGGAAGACGCCAAATGGGTGGATAATCCCGATGTGTACAAGTGGACATTGAGCAACGACGGACTCAACGGGGAGCACGTGTATGGGTTATGGTTCCGCATACTTGGCGATACCACACGCGGCCCCTACAACGATGGCTATGTTCCTATCACGAAAACACAGGGCGAGTTCTGGCCATATGGCGATGGCTCCAGCCTGGCGCCCGGCGCCAGCAAGAAGTTCGGCCTCAGACTGCTCACTCCGAGCGACTTCATCGGCGGCAGGGAGATGCAAACCCAGGTCACCATAAGTGCGGTGTCTCCATGATGGCAAAGCAATTTGCTCGCAAAGCCCCGTAAGGAAGCTGATATGAGAATAGCAGCAGGCATCCTGATGATAATTGGCGGATTGGGAGCCATGATCGGGGCAAGCCTGGCAGTCGGGGTTATGTTTGTCTTTGGAGGTCTTTCAATCGCTCTCACCGGATTACTGACCGTGCTGGCACTGGCTCTGATGATTATGGCCTTCGTCGGTGCTTACTATACATTCAGGAGGAGACGGTTCAAACTGGCTCTGGCTGGTGCTATTTGCTCCGCTATTGCTGTCCCGTTCATACCCGGCCTGCTGGCCACTATATTCCTGACGGTGAGAGAATCAGAGTTTCAGGGCAGAGGGTATTCTGCATAAGCGGCAACACTGATTGTTAGAGACACATGAAATTCGCGCTGTTCCTGGCAGTCTTGCCGGTCATTCTCCTGCCTTCTTCAGCTCTGGCTGACACTGCAAGTCAATACATTACCGTTGCCCCTGTCGAGGTGAATATAGACAACCTGTCCCCGGGAGAGGCAGCGGAATTCGAACTGACCATTCACAATCAGGAGGAACGAGCCCACGTTTTTATTCTCACCCCCTTTCAGCCGCCGGAACAGGAAAGAAGGCAAGGAAGAGATGAATTCCCCCACGATAGCTGGATAAGCTTCTCCTCTCAAGTAATCGGCGTGGCTCCCAATTCCGAGGCCACTGTGATGGTAACGGTAGCTGTGCCACCGGCGCAAGAATGGGCAGGCAAGGACTGGGAGATATGGCTGGGAGTCGCTGCCGAATCCAGTGACGTGCTGGTTGTGCAGTTATACGTTCGTCTGCTGGTGTCCACGAGTGCCGCAGCGGAAGCTGAGTCCGATGCAGGGCTGGTAGTCGGGATTGCGGCGGCGGCGGTGGTTCTTGGCTATACTGCTTACTATTACTCCCGGCATCGACCATCCTCGAGGAAGTCGCGACAAAGCTCAGAGTTCAAATGACAAACAGGGATACTCTTGGCATTTAAGCATTTGGATTTCAATTGTAATTTGGATTTTGACATTTGGATTTCGCCAGGATTTGCTGCTTTGCGTTTCGACTTTGACCTCGAGATTGCGTCGTCCCACCCCGTAGATCGGGCAACTATATCTCCTGAACATCCACATTCTCGTACAGCTCTTCCGGGCTCTCCAGATGGTCGACATACAAAGTGCCATTAAGATGGTCCGTCTCGTGTTCCAGGACCTGTGCCAGAAGGTCTTCGCCTTTGAGGCGGATTTCTTTGCCCTGGCGGTCCTGTGCCTTGACCTTGACTGTCCATGACCTCTTAATCTCCCCGTGATAGCCCGGCACCGATAAGCAAGCTTCCACCAGGACACGCTCGCCATCCCTTTTTATTACTTCAGGATTAATCAAGGTGATGGCTTCCTCTCCGGGCAGTTCAATAACTGCTATACGCAGCGGTACCCCTATTTGCGGCGCCGCCAGGCCCACACCCGAGTTAGCTCGCATTGTATCAATCATATCGTCGATTAACTTCTGAATTGAGTCATCGATTTTGTTTACTCGTCTGGCCTTTTGCCGCAACACAGGGTCGGGCAACGTGCGAATCTGTAAGACTGCCATGCTTCCTCGGAAAATATGCCTGGATTCTTGTGCCGTAGCGATTATAGCACTACCCGGTGACGAAAATCACTCCGATGGCTGATAGCTCTCAGGAGGGCTCTGCCAGGGTGGCGAAATTAGCGATAACTGCCTGACCCAGGGAAATGCCACCATCATTGCAGGGTACTTGCCTGTGGGTAAGAACCCGGAAACCACTGCTTTCCAGTAAGCTGACCGTCCTTCTCGATAGGAGGCGATTCTGGAATACGCCGCCGCTCAAGGCTACTTGGCTGACGCCAGTCTCGTCAGCTATCAAATGACACATTTCATTGACCACCTGAGCTATGGTGTTGTGGAATTTCATCGATATTCTCCCCCTGGGGACGCCTCGATGTACGTCTTCTATCACGGCTGAGAGCAGGCCCTTCAGTTGCACGATTCTTATCCCCTCATCCTCCGCCATGTGGTATGGATAGGTATCTCCATTATCCAAGATGGCCTCGTCGCATCGTTTCGCCCCGCTGCGGTAAGGCCTGCGAATGGCAGAAGACATCTCTTCCCCACAATAGGCATGAGCAGCCATCTCCAGTTCCACAGCCGCCTGCCCCTCATAGTCAATCTCGCCTCTTATGCCCAGCAGGGCTGAGACAGCGTCAAACAGACGCCCCATGCTTGAGCTAAGCGGTGAATTTAGCCTGCGCTCCATCTGACGCTTGATGACCTCTACTTCAAGTTCAGGAACCGGCACGATAGAAGCTAATTGAGATTGCTTCGCCCCGATTGTCCCGATGCAATCGGGAGGACTCGCAATGACATCCTTGAGGACATCTTCTCCTAATAGGGCGAGAATATAGCCGATGGCTGTGCGATAAGGTCTCTTGATAGCTGCGGCCCCCCCTGGCAGAGGCAGGTATTCCAGATGCCCTGCTCTGTCAAAGCCGTGGTAGCTGACCACCAGGAATTCCCCTCCCCAAATATTTCCATCAGCACCCAGCCCCGTGCCATCAAAGGCAACGCCTATCACCGGCGCTTCCACTCCATTGTCGGCCATACAACTGGCAATGTGGGCATGATGATGCTGCACGGGAACAAGCTTCACACCGGACTCGCCGAGTTCCCGGGCATACCTGGTGGCCAGATAATCGGGATGGAGGTCATGGGCAATGATTTCAGGCTCTATATGGAAGAGCCTTTTGTACAGGGATATGGTGGCCTCAAAGTGTTCCAGGGTTTCCACGTTATCCATATCGCCGATATGCTGCGACGGGAAGGCATGGTCATCCCTTATCAGGCAGAACGTATTCTTCTCTTCAGCGCCGCAACCAAGCACCTGCCTGGCTTCAAACGGGAGGTGGATGGGATAGGGAGCGTAGCTACGAGCCCGTCTTATAAGCTGGCTCGTGTCCCTTTCCACAACGGCAACGCTGTCATCATAGCTGGAATAAATGTCCCGATTGTGGATTAGAAAGTAATCGGCAATCCCGGAAAGTCTTCTCAAGGCTTCATCATTGTCCTTAGCGATGGGTTCTTCGCTGAGATTGCCGCTGGTCATCACCAGGGGCAGGCCGGTGTCCCTGAGCAGTACATGGTGAAGCGGGGTGTACGGCAGCATAATCCCCAGGAACTGCAAATTCGGCGCTACCTCTCGAGATATAGATGAGCCATCCCTCCATCTTGTGAGGACGACGGGACTTTGAGGCGAGGCGAGCAAATCCTCTTCCTGAGGCGAGACATAGCAATGCCCCTTAGCTTCGTCCACAGTGGCAACCATTATGGCGAACGGCTTGGAAGAGCGCTTCTTCCTCTGCCGCAACGTCCTAACTGCGGTATCGTTGGTGGCATCGCAAGACAGGAGGAAACCTCCCAAGCCCTTAATGGCAACAATTTTCCCTTCTTTGATGAATCGACCGGCAGCAGCTATGGGATTTGACCCCGATAGCATTGGGGTTACCGGATTACCCCGGTTATCAACCAGTTCGACTTGCGGGCCGCATTCCGGGCAGGCATTGGGTTGAGCGTGGAAACGGCGGTCCAGCGGGTTGTTATATTCCGCCTGGCATTGGGCACACATCTGAAAGCGGCGCATGGTTGTTTTGGGGCGGTCATAGGGCATATCTTCAATTATGGTAAAGCGTGGTCCGCAATTGGTGCAGTTGGTAAACGGATAACGATAGCGCCGGTCTTCAGGATTCAGCAATTCAGCAAGGCAAGCCTGGCAGGTGGCAACATCTGGAGAGATAAGCTGGTATTTCCCTTTCTGCGCCTGGCTCTGCCCGATCTCGAAGCTCCTGTAACCAAGGGGAGGATGATAGGCAATAGTTACGTTCTCGATGTGAGCTAACGGTGGTGCTTTCGCGCGCAGCTCCAGCTCGAATTGCTCGATAGCTTCTGCTTCACCTTCTACCTCAATCCTGACATCCTCAGAAGTGTTGTAAACCCGTCCCTTAAGATTATGTTTTACAGCCAGACCATAGACGAAAGGCCTGAAGCCGACACCCTGGACAATGCCGCGGACGCTGATAGAAGCTGACTTAAGAGATTGCTTTATTGTTTCAGTCATCTCTCCTTGCATATTCAGCTATTTGCCCGTAAAATGGTGGATGTTGCCCCCATCGTCTAGAGGCCTAGGACATCAGCCTTTCAAGCTGAAGACCAGGGGTTCGAATCCCCTTGGGGGCATTTATTACTTCTCCCAGGCACCTTCACCGATCAGCGGTACAAAATAGCAGCCACCCAGGTTTTCTATCGCCTTGCCTGTCCGGAGCCTGGTGACCCTGAGCAATTCTTGTTGCCATCGAGAGCCGACAGGGATTACCAGTCGCCCATTCCAGGCCAGTTGCTCCAGAAGGACTTCAGGGACATCAGGAGCACCAGCGGAAACGATAATAGCATCGTAAGGCGCTTCCTCCGGCCAACCCAAAACTTTGCCGGCTACGTGGACTTCAATGTTAGAATAACCAAGCTTATCCAGAACGAGCCTGGCTGACTCCGCCAGTTCAGGTATACACTCCACGGTAACCACCTTCCGGGCCAACTCCGCCAATATCGCTGCCTCGTAGCCGCTGCCAGTACCCAGCTCCAGCACCTTCTCATCGCCTCTCAGTTCCAGGGCCTGCACCATCATGGCCACGATGAACGGCTGGGAGATGGTCTGTCCGAATCCGATACTCAGTGGTCTATCGTCATAAGCAACACGATATTGCTCCGGTGATACAAAGGCTTCACGCGGAACGCGTTTCATTGCCTCAATTACACGTTTGTCTGCAATTTCGTGGTCGAGATATCTGATTAAGTTCTCTTTGACCCGCTCTAGATCCACCGCTTTTACCAATGAGGGATGTAGGGAAGAACAAAGGACAATACTATTAAGACGACGATTATGGCACCGGCAATGATGCCGATGCGCTTCAATTCAGGCATAACGTATTGATAGCGGCCGGCCAGGTCCTGGGTTCTGGGCAATACCCGGGCCGGCGATTGCGGTTCGGCAGCGATTGCCTCCGGTTGCTGGGGGCGTCTCTCCTGTACTGCCTTTGCCGCGCCGGTTCGACGTTTGTCTTTGGCACGCCGTGATTTTTTCGCCATTATCCCTGCCTCAATGAAGATTGTCTGTAAACCCTGGTACTGGAGATATATGCATGTCCCAGGAGCTGCTGGAGCTGGCGGAGGTCAGCACCATTCTGTAGTTTATGTCTGGCGAAACTATGACGCAGGGTCTGTGGCGTAATCTTGCCGGTCAGGCCTGCCCTCGAGGCATAATCCTTAATAATCTGCCAGAACCCCTGCCGGGTCAACCTCTTACCACGCCGGTTAAGAAATAGGGCTTCCTCGCTCTCGTCATACAACAAATCTAGCCTACCGTTTCTGAGGAAGTCTCCTAGCATCAGGCTGAGGCGATGGTCGAAAGGAACCTGTCTCCCGGAGCCGACATGCACACATTCTTGCTTCAAATCAAGATCCTTAACATTCAGCGACACCAGTTCACTTATGCGTAAACCGGTGGCATAAAGCAGTTCCAACATCACCACATCCCTTTTGGCCTCCGGAGTAGATAGCTTTGCTGCCTCGGCAAGCAGCTTCTGGTATTCAGACGAAGATACGAACTTAAGTGCACGTCTGCTGACATGAGGAGAGGGTAGATTCTGTGCCGGATTCAACTTCATTTTCCCCGAATCAACCAGAAATTTGAAGAAGGACTTGGCTGATGCCACCTTGCGGGCTGTCGTTGCCACAGCGTATCTGTTCTCCCTGAGCTTAAGCAAATAGCTCTTCAGAAGCTCATCATGCGACTGGAGTATACCCTTTCCCTGCTCTGCGGCAATAAAGGCTGCCATTTGAGTCAAATCGTTGCGATAGGCAGCCACAGTGTTGCGGGAATAGCCCTTGTCCTGGGTCAAATACTGAAGGAAGGCCTCAACGTCCGAGTTCATTATGACTATTGTAACACAATGCAAATTGTTTTTGCCTCTATACGAGCCGCTTGCTACAATAAATCTGCCGTGGAATCAGAGCAATTGAAAACTTTGCCAGCCAAGCCCGGAGTCTACCTGTTTAAGGACGAAGAGGGTAAGGTTATTTACGTCGGCAAAGCTGCCAACCTGAGCACTCGGGTAAGGAGTTATTTTGGCGCTGCCTCTAACCTGTCTGTCAAAACAAGGAGACTGGTAGCGAAAATACAGGATTTCGAGTTCATAGTCACCAATTCGGAGCAAGAAGCACTTATCCTGGAATGCAACATGATAAAGAAGCACATCCCTCGCTACAATATGCGCCTTAAGGATAACAAGACTTTTCCTTACCTCAAGATAAACATCAACGAAGATTGGCCTGGGGTTTGCATCACTCGCCGGGTTGAGAAAGACGGAGCCAGATACTTCGGCCCTTTTGCCAGTGCCGGCTCAGTACGCAAGACATTGAGGTTGCTAAAGAAGATCTTCCCTTTTCGCAGTTGCAGCAAGCGCATCGAAGGCAGGGATAAGCGGCCCTGCCTCAACTATTATATCCACCGTTGTCTTGGACCGTGCATCGGCGCAGTGGAAAAACAGGAATACCACGAGGTAATAGAGCAGGTGATGTTGTTCCTACAGGGGAAACAGGAGCTTATTCTGGCCGAACTGAACAGCAAAATGAAAGCCGCAGCACAGCAGCTTCGATTTGAGAGAGCAGCCTTACTACGCGACCAGATTAAGGCGATAGAGGAAGTCATAGAGGGACAGAGAATCGCCGTAGCATTGCAGGGGGACCAGGATATCATCGCCCTGGCACAAAACGAAAAGCAGGCGTACGTGGAACTCTTCCTTATTCGCAATGACAGGCTTATTGGCCGGGACCATTTTGTTATGGAAGGCATTTATGGCGAGCCTCCCGGAGAAATAATGACGAGCTTTGTCAAACAATACTATGCCTCAGCTTCATACATACCACCGTTGATTCTGCTACAGCACCCGGTAGATGAGCCAGCAGTACTTTCTCAATGGCTTAAGCACCAGAGAGGGGGCAGGGTACAGCTCCAGGTACCACAGCGGGGAACTAAGAAGAAGCTGATCGACAGTGTAGCCGAAAATGCTGCCAGAGGTTTGCAGCTAGCCCAGGCCAAGCAAATGAGGGCGGAGGCAATAAACTCCGGCTTACAGGAGCTGAAGAACAGACTTCGCCTGCCCAGAATGCCCTTGAGAATAGAATGCTATGACGTCTCCAATATTCAGGGCACTTCGGCTACAGGCAGCATGGTTGTTCTGGAAAAGGGCCTGCCCAAACCAGCGCATTATCGCCGTTTCCGCATCAGAACGGTGGTTGGCGCCGACGATTATGCCATGCTTCAGGAAACGCTGAGGCGCAGGTTCGGACGGGGCCTGACAGACGAAGGTGCCTGGACATCTCCCGACCTCGTCCTTATTGACGGCGGCAGGGGGCAACTTAACGCTGCCCTGAAACTGAGGCAAGAATTCGGGCTAGACTCTATCCCCATGGTCAGCCTGGCCAAAGAAAACGAGGAGGTGTTCGTCGCCGACGAGCCAAATCCTGTTCACATAGCCAGGGATTCTCCCGCCCTTCATATACTACAGAGAGCCAGGGACGAGGCGCACCGCTTCGCTATAAGTTATCACCGGAAACTGCGAAGCAAAGAAGCTATTGCTTCCGCTCTGGATAACATCCCGGGCATCGGCCCAGAACGAAAGAAGGCTTTGCTGAAGAAGTTTGGTTCGATTGAAGCTATCAAGCAGGCTTCGTTAGAGGAACTGAGGCAGACAAAAGGCATAACTCTGGCATTGGCGAAACAAGTCAAGGAATACTTAGGAAATCCCCCAGCGTGATAGCGTTCCTGACTGCAAATGCCCCGGCATCGTTATTGAAATAGATATAGCCGGCTTTTGTATTCTGGCCCAGCCGGGCGATTCTTTGTGCCCATCGGGAAAGCTCATCGTCACGGTAACAACTGGAGTATAGCTCCTCGCCGCCATGGAAACGGAGATAGACGAAGTCACTGGTAGCTACAAGGGGACAGCTGAAGCCAGGCATATCGAAAACGCACAACCCGACATTGTGCTCCCGCAAAATATTGAATACTGCGTCATCAATCCAGGACTGGTGACGAAATTCCACTACATGCTGATATTTTGGCGGCAACGAAGACAAGAAATTCTGTAGTAACTCATCGTTGCGCTTCATGTTAGGCGGCAACTGATACAGCAAGGGGCCCAGTTTTTCTCCCAGAAAAGCAGCCCGCGATAAAAAGTTCTCCACCGCCGAGTCCAGATTCTTCAGCCTCTTTATGTGGGTGATGAACCGGCTCACCTTGACGGCAAAAATGAAGCCAGCGGGTGTGGATTCCCGCCAGGCGGTGAAAGCTTTCTCCGAAGGCAGGCGATAGAAAGTATTATTCAGTTCTACAGTAGCGAATTGCCGGGCATAAAATTGCAGCCACTTAGGCCTGGGCAATTCCACAGGGTAATAAAGCCCGCGCCAGTGCTCATAGTGCCAGCCACTGCAACCGACGTGGTATTTTGCCGACATGTTGCCTTCGCCTTCAATGTTAGGCCACCACATTATAGCCATCCGCTTGATAAAACAAAAAACCGAAATGCAGGAGGCAAAAACAACCCGATTTCATCGGGGCAAGTATTGACTTCAGCCCGTGATACATCCACAATAAACACCGTGGAAATACTCGGGGTATTCCTGTTTGCCATTATAGGTCTGGTAGTGGGCAGCTTCCTCAATGTGTGCATCGACCGGCTGCCCCGGAACCAGTCCATTGTGAGTCCGCCATCTCATTGCGAAGCTTGCCAGCACAGGCTGACCGTTGAAGACCTCATCCCCATATTTAGCTACCTCAGGCTCCGCGGTCGCTGTCGGTACTGTCAGGCTGCGATATCCCCCAAGTTACTCTGGGTAGAGCTTGCCACCGGACTGATATTCGCCTTCCTCTACTGGTGGTGCGTTGTGTTCAACCCCGAGCTGGGGCTGGCGGCTTTCGTGATTATGGCTTTCTATGCCTGTCTATTCATCATAGTCTTTGTCGTGGACCTGGAGCACGGGCTCATCCTCAACAAGGTAGTTTACCCTGCCATGATTGTGGCCTTGCTTCTGGCTCTGGTGCCGCAACCCTGGCTAACCCGGTGGATAGTTGCCAACGGAGTGGCCAACGCTGCTCTGGGCGGAGGCATTGGCTTTGCCATATTCTTCTTGCTCGCCATAGTCTCCCGCGGTGGCATGGGTTGGGGGGATGTTAAGCTGGCTGCTTTGATTGGTCTGGCCACTGGCTTTCCTCTGGTCTTGTTTTCCATAATTCTGGCAGCCGTCATCGGTAGCATAGTGGCCATCTCTCTGATGATAGCCAGGAGGAGAAAGTTCAGGGAGACGCTTCCTTTCGGCCCCTTCCTCGCCGTGGCGACCATGGTAACACTGCTCTGGGGAAGCAACATACTGAGTTGGTACCTGGGACTGATGTGAAGCCAGAGCAGCTTCACCTTCTCTTGAACAGGGTGAAAAACCGGTCTTGATATTCCAGGAACAGGCCCCAGCGGTGCAGCTCGACCGCCAGCTCCGGGACCCGGGAAAGGTCATGCCTTGCTCGCTCGAAGAGCTCTTCAATGTGCTCTCGGGCACCCAGGGGCACCCCACTGGCATCCATGTCCAAAAAGCCCCTGCGATCGAATTCGGCCAGATTAGTGCGGACCGACCTGGTAGTTAGCTCATAGATGAACATGAGCAATGATACGTCCCACAGTTCCTCCACCCCCTTGATTATGGTGCTTAAGGGATTACTCTGCTCCTCTATTTTCGAACTGAGCTTGTTTATCACCTGCCCGGCAGGCTCGGAGACAACGTTCATCCCCTTGGGTTCGTTCTTATATCGATAAAAAATGCCCGATTCATAAGGGCTCTCCCGAGCCATCATCGCCAGATATTTCCTCGCCTGCTCGCTAAAGCCTTCCACATTGACCAGGTAAGCAGGAGTGACAATTTTGGGTCTTTCCGCAATCACTTTACCATCCCTGACCACACTGATGTTTCCCACCAGTTCAGTGACGACGTAGTAATCAATAACCGAACTGCCAAAACTGTCCAGTTCTCGCCGTGGTGCCCTGATTAGCTCCGTGTGTTCCAGGGCATACTTGATTTTGTCATCCATCTCCATAACAGACCCCAATCCAACCTGTCATTCCAACCCCTTTAATTTCATCACTGCGAGCCCTTGAATTACTCCATCCCCTGTCATTGCGAGTCCCGATTTATCGGGACGTGGCAATCTCTGGGATTGCGTCGTCGCCCCAATCCATTGGGGCTTCTCGCAATGACAAAGTGGAGGTGTTATTCTCAGCCCTCCGCTTCTTGTCATTTGTCAAATAAACATCTTGACGGTGTAGAAGTTGCGCCTTACTTTGTCCTTGCCTTCGATTATGCTGCCCATCTCAGTGCTGTGACCGGGAACAACATATTCCACGTCAAGCTGAGACAGCTCGTCGATGCTCTTCCGCAGTAGAGACGGGCTGCCGCCAGGGAAATCAGTCCTGCCTATGCTGCCGGCAAACACCACATCACCCGTGACCAAGATTTTGTCCTCCTCCAAATAAAGGGAAATGGAACCGGGAGAGTGTCCCGGGGTAAGGAAGACCTTGACAGCCAGCTTACTATTTGCCGGTCCCAGAGACAAATCGCCTTCCTTAAGATGGAAGAAGGGAGCAACCTCTGACGGCTGGCCACCCAGTGCCTGAAAGAACTTCTTCCCCGTGGTGCGATAATACTCATCCTCCTCGCGGGACATAGTAAACAGGGCATCGCTCTTCTCCGCCACCAAGTCGGTGGCTTCGATATGGTCAGGATGGCTGTGGGTGCCAATCACCAGGCCGATATCCTCCATCTTGAAGCCATCTCTCTCCATTGCTTCCGCCAGTGAATCAGAACAGGGCTCGCCCAGCTCATTCCTGACATGGCCGGGGTCAACCAGTACGTGCGGGCGCTCCCCCCTTAAAGCCGATGGTAAGAGGATGGCATTGCAGTTATTTCCTCTGCCTTGCCATACGTAGCAGTAGAAATTCTCTGCTAACCTCACAGAACTATGATAAATCATGACTATGACCCCAAACTCGTTTGTTGAACCTGTTCAGTATTATAGGCTAAAATGCACTGCTAAGGCCAATTGGCATTATCATGTCATTGCGAAGCACGGCAGTGCTGAAGCAATGTCAACCCCCACCTGTCTTTGCGAGGAGCGCAGCGACGAAGCAATCTAGGTGTGGGTTTCAGGGGCCGGGGATTGCTTCGCCCCGATAAATCGGGACTCGCAAAGACAGAGGGGAGATGGCCCACAACGACGGAGGGGGAACAGCTTGTATGGTTATGAGGCGTGAAGCCCCGATACAATCGGGGTTTCCTTCACAACAGGGTTTCGAACTTGGAGCTTAGGATTTGGGATTTGTTTAGGATTTAGAGCTTAGGATTTCGGATTTCGAGTAGCATGGGTGAACTAAAGAGTGCCTGGGAGATTGCTCAAGAGAGAGCCAATAGATTGGGCAAGCTGTCAGCGGAAGAACAGGAAGAACAGGCAAGACAAAGGTGCCGCCAGATCGGCCAGGTGCTGGCACAGAAATGGCGGGACAGTCCTCAACAACTGGATATAATTGCGGAGCTAAACAAGCACAAGGCAGAAGACCGAGATATGATAAAGCAGGCCGTAATCGAGCGTCTGGTAGAAGCTATCGAATTCACAACCGCCGAGAATCCAAATGAAGCAAAAAAAATAATCGCGGGGATAAGCAGTCTAGGGCCTGAACTGCAGTCAAAAGCCGAAGAACTGGGCAATCTTATTCAAGAATACGAGGAAACCGAACGGAAGATAAGGCAGGAACTGGAAAGTGACTACAGGGAAACCCTGCACCGATTGAGGATCTCGGGAACAGCAGTAGCCGGTATAAATATGGAAGCGAACCCGGAATGGCAACTGGCCCGGCAGAGGCTGGTCGAAGCTTTTGCCCCAAGGCTAGACGATTTAAAGCGCAAACTCACAAGCCCGCTGTAATCGCGAATCACGGGGCCCCCAGGGCGATGGTCTGATCGTGGCGCCCCCTGGTGCGGTCGTAGTCGGTGATGATGTTCTGGACCCGGAACCGCTGCGCCGTGACTCCGCAGCACGGGTCGGTGGCCTCGACGACGTCGAGGAGCTCCTGCCCGACGTTGGCGGGGACGGTGAAGGCGGCGTCGGCAAAGGATGCGTCCCTGACGACGTGGCAGGTCAAGGGCCTGTCGTAGGCTGCCGTGCCGGCGAACTTCTCGACCAGGGTGACGCGTGTCTCCTCGTAGTCCTGGCCGGTGATGGGGAAGTGGCAGTCCGGGTACTCGTAGGTGGTGTTCTCCCCGTCCCGGGCCATGATAAAGCTTTCCAGGTCGGAGAAGTAGTGCAGGGCCGACAGGGTGCAGCGGTAGAGGTTGTAATGGTTGTAGGGGCTGCCTCCACCGCCTTCAGCCATCTCTGCACCGTCCTCCGGCTGACCTCGAATATGCGGGCAATCTCCTCCACGCTTTTGCCTTCCTTCTTCAACTCCGCCATCCTCTCGGCCCGCCTGCGCTTCCGAAACCTCTCTTTGCCCCAGGGTTCTTCTTCCAGGCAACTGGGAAAGGGACAGCTGAGACACGAGGAAGACAGCTCGCAGCCCTTGTCTTCGTAGGGGAATTCCTCGGGCAATAAGTCCCACATCAACTTGGTTTCCATTTGAACACAATGTAGCACATTTGTTCTAGTTGGGCAAGGTATTTTTGTCCTGTTCTGTATTCACCCTCCCTCTATTCACAGGGAAAGGGAATAGAGGGCACAAGAATGTAGTGCGAGGCTTTAGCCTCGTGCGGGAGGGCACGGCACGACCCTGAAGGGTCGCACTACAGACTTAAGCAGTCAGCGGTCAGCGGTCGGTAAATGTAGTGCGAGGCTTTAGCCTCGTGCGGGAGGGCACGGCACGACCCTGAAGGGTCGCACTACAGAGGAGTGTCTTCATGTAGTGCGAGGCTTTAGCTTCGCGCGAGGGGCACGGCACGACCCTGAAGGGTCGCACTACAGAGGCAGGCTGTGGGGGGGCTCATATGGCCGGCGGGAAGGGATTCAGGGGGGTTATGAGGGCCTGCCCGATAAATCGGGCAACTACATCCTCTGGCTTTGAGGGGCGGGGCTCAGAGCGACAAAAAGGAAGTCATGCCCCGCAATAACAAGAAATGCTTGACAAATTTGACAAAGTAAAGATATGATGTTCTAGATACGGGCTCCAAATACGGACGGGGGATGCGCATGAAACGAATACAGGCAACCATTATCTGCGGTCTTTTGCTTTTTATGCTGGTAACGCCCCAGCTGGCTGCCGCAGAACCATATTCCATCAGCCTTGTGCCTTATTCCGGGGTCTACGACGACCTGATCGAGGCAAGGGTCAGCGTTGAGAGCGCAGGCACATATCATATCTGCTGGGGAGATCCCCCCTCAGCAGAGACCAAGATAGCATCTATCGCTGCAGATTCGGCTGGGAACTTTTCGGCGGACTTCAATATCCCGGAAGCGAAGAGGGGCATTAATAAAGTCTATTTAACGAACGACGGGTATGGCAAGTTGGCGGAGGCCGATTTTGAAGTCTTCCCCACGGCAAGAATCGCCCCCACCACAGGGCCAGTGGGTACAGAAGTTTCCATCTGGGGCTATGGTTTTTCTGCCGGACAGAGTGTCCAGATTCGCTATCGAGACCAGGTGGCAAAGACGGTTACAGCTAGTAGCATGGGTAGCTGGGATACATCTTATACCATCCCTCCCAGCCCCTCCGGTAGCCATCTCTTCACTGTCCCCGATGACAAAATTCCTTTTATCGAGGTATGTTGCAGCATGGGTTTCAGGGTAACTCCTGAAATCTTGGTCGACCCGGACGAGGGCACGGTCGGCCAGACAGTTAAGGTAAGCGGCACAGGCTTTGCCAGCAATGAAAAAGCCATTCGGGTGACCCTCGATGGAGAGGTGGTGGCAGAAGACATTTCCGCCGACGCGAATGGCTCCTGGACTGCCGACATCATCATTCCTCCCCGCAAGGGCGGCACCAGTATCATCGATGCCTCAGGCTTCTCGACCATGGCTCGTGATGTGCCTGATGTCGAGTTTGTCGTAGGCGCCGGAATACTGGTTGAGCCGAGTTCTGCCTATGTGGGTGATACGATTGCCGTTGCCGGGTGTGGTTTCGCAACCCTGGAAACGGGCGTCAAGATTACCCTCGGTGACACGGCTGTTGATACGGGTGTTATCACCGTTGACGGAGACGGTTGCTGGGAAACCTCCTTTGTCCTGCCGACCAGCACCTACGGCCCCCATACCGTTTCAGCCTCAGGTGACGTGACCAAGCCTGCTTTGACGGCTACCCTCAACACTCTGGCCATAGTGGAAGTCAGCCCGGCTGAGGGAGTTCCCGGCGACTCCGTTACCCTTACCGGCAGCGGTTTTCCCGCTAATCAGGCATTAACAGTGACATTCGCCAACCGTGCTGTGGCGGAGGATGTGCGGTCGCTTGCAAATGGTGACCTCAGCGCCACAGTGAGTGTGCCGGCCAACCCTGTGGGCAAGGTGCTCATGACGGCGACTGGCGGCGGGGCTCAAGCGTCAGCTGACTTCACGGTAAAGGCGAAGGTCCTGCCCACACCACAACTCACCTCACCCCAGGAGGGCAGGACATTGAGGTCGAAGGAGATAACTTTTGAATGGGGTAAGGTAACGGCTGGCAGCGACATCACTTACACCCTGGAGATAAGCACCACTGCTGCTTTTTCCGTCATCGCCTGGTCCGAGTCAGGTATTAAGACAACAAGCTTCCAGCTACCCAAGGAAGAGGCTCTGGACAGGGGGGAATACTACTGGCGCGTTAGAGCTGTGGACGAATTCGGAAACGAAAGCCCGTGGTCGGACCCTCGCTCGTTTACCGTAGCCCCTATTCCAACCTGGGTCTGGGTGATAGTGGGAGTGGTGGTGGCGACCGCTCTCATCGTCATCGCCTATCGAGAAGAGAAATTCAAGGTACCGGATTAAGCTCAACCCCTCGATGAGAAACCCGAAATACTAATCTCTAAACCCTAAATGCCGATTTCATCGAGCATCCTCGAAGAAGTCGGGACAATATCGAAGCCCGAATGACCGAATGTCCAAAACGTTTTGGATTTCGGATTTCAAATTTGTCTGGAACTCAGATATTTGGATTTAGGATTTGGAGCGTAGCGGTGCTGGCATCGGGCGGAAGCACAAACTCATAATCCTCTCCCCTGGCGGGACCGCAAACCCATTCTCCTCTCCCCTGGCGGGAGAGGATTAAGGTGAGGGGGAAAGGAAAAGATAATGGCCGAGCCTGAGAAGCAAACAAAACTCTCGCGCGAGCTCCGGCGACAGCAGACAGATGCTGAGAAGGCTCTATGGGCGAGATTGCGAAACAGGCAACTCGGTGGTGTCAAGTTCCGCAGGCAACAGCCTCTGGGTCCCTATATCGTTGACTTCGTAGCCCTGGAAAAACGAATCATAGTCGAGGTGGATGGCAGTCAGCATGGGGAGGAGAGAAGGGGAAAAAGGGATAAGGAGAGAACGGCATGGCTTCAGAGGAAAGGGTATCAGGTCTTGAGGTTTTGGAACAATGAGGTTCTGCTAAACAGAGAAGCTGTGCTGGAGCGCATCATGGAGGCGATGCACCCTCACCCTAACCCTCTCCCGTCCAGGGAGAGGGGATAAAGCGTCAGGCTTATCTCGTTCATACATCGCTATATTAGGTATATTGACAAAAGAAAGTTACCTGTTATAATAAACTGAAGCTATCTGGTGAATGACTAAATGCCTATTGACAGGATAGCTAATATAGTTCTAAAGTAAAAGGTAAGGCAGGCCCGAGGCCTGACCTGAATTTTTGCTTGTGGACTTATTTGGCTCAGGCAAGGGAAGCCTGAGCAGAGTAGCTTGAACGTTAACAACTGAATATTGTTTGATGACAACTACCTGTCATCCCGAGAACGCAGTGTAGTGCGAGGCTTTAGCCTCGTGCAGGACCCCAAAAAGAGCACGACCCTGAAGGGTCGCACTACAAAAATTGACGCATCGGGATGACACTAATCAATAAAGCAAGAAGGAGGTGATGCCTATGGGGCATTCCCAGAGCGAATCACCCCGAGAGGCGGTAGTCTGTAGTGCGAGGCTTTAGCCTCGTGCAGGACCATAAAAGGCACGACCTTAAAAGGTCGCACTACACTCTCGCAGAGCGGGGCAGAGATATGGATTCGCCGAGGGGCACAGTAAGGTGCCTGGCCCGGGCATGAAATTGGTTCCTCATGTAGTTGCCCAATTCATTGGGCAGGTCTGAGCAATCGGACGACTGCAAACGAAGGCCTGATAAATCAGGCAACTACAGATTGGGACAAAGAAGGGCAGCCTGTAATGAGGCAGGCTTAAAGCCGGGTTTACTGAATAAGAATGTTTCCAATAACTCGAGCCTGGAGAAATCGACTCCGGGCACGGGTAGAATTAAGTTGGATACCAATAAAGGAGGAAAATGACTAAAACTAGAGCATGGCCGGTGCGGGCCATCTATATGTTGTTGGCCGCCGCACTGGTCATAAGTCTCATAATTACGGCAGCGCCGTCATCTACGGTGCTTGCCGACGCTCACGATGTGACGGCCGAGTGGGACAGGGTCTCCACTCCGACGGTCGAAGGGTGGGTGCTCGCACCCGACTCCTATATCGCCGATTACGCCCTTGACGCCACAGGAGAGGTGGCCTACGCAGTCGTGGGTAGCCAGTTCGACGAATGTGACGAAGAGAACGGTAACCACGATTACCTGCTCAAGTCCGACGACCACGCCGCCACCTGGACCGACATCACCCCGGCACTGGAAGACGTGCTGGATGACGATGACGAGATAGACGGGATCATACAGGTCGCCACCGACTGGCAGGACGGCGACTTCGTGGCCGTCGCCCTCTGGGTGGATTATGGCGACAACGGGTCTGGGCTCCACGTCTTCTTCTCCACCGACGGCGGTGACACGTTCGTCGACGCCGGCGAGGTCGAGGATGACGCTGAATTCGACAACCCGTACGACGTGGCCGACCTGGCCGTGTCCCTCCCCGACGCCGACGGCAAGCGCGACATCGCCATCGGAGGCATTGACGATGATGGCGACTCTGCGTTGTTCCGCTGCGTGGTTACCGGCGATTCGGCCGGCGCGTGGGAGGACGCCACCGATACCGATTTCGGCGGCTGGGACGACCAGGGCCGACCATCGGCTTTCGATTCCATGTGGGTGACCGACATCATCTTCTCTCCCAGCTGGG
>JAWOCP010000021.1:0-4475 GCA_046483735.1 Dehalococcoidia bacterium | reverse complement strand
ATCCATAGCTATCTTGATAGCTTCGAGTTCAGACTCGGCCACTTTAATCTTGCTGCCCAGCTCTTTAGTGGCTTCGGCGAACAGAGACTTGAGTTTTTTCCCTTTCTCGGATGGTGGCTCTACATCAGGCCAATTCTGCCCTCTCTTGAGGGCTTCATATATTTCCTCAAATTTCCTACGATGAACATCTTCTTCTTTAGCCAGGTGTTCAAATAGTTCCTTGGCTAGCTTGTTGCTGCTTTTCTGGCTTGCCTGCTGGTAAAACTCCTTGCCCTCTATCTCCGTCCGAACAGCAAGCTGAAGCACCTCTATCGTCTTGGCTTGTTCATTTTCCATTTGCTCACTCCTCCTAAAAAACTTGAGAACTGTTTAATTCCATATCCTGACCACAAAAGACCAAAGCACCGCTGCCAACTTTTTTAACAGCCACTTCCTTGATTCTCTGTAGTCAGTTGGAATCTGGAATTCACTTCAACCCTATCTTGAGTTGTGAAAGCTGGCGCAGGTGATTTTTTTCTTCATCCAATATTTTGAGGACTACTTTGTTGTCCCGCTCCCTCACGAGGTCCTGTAATTCTATGTAAAAGAGGATGGAATCTTTCTCAGCCTGGATTCCGATGTCAACAGCTTCAATTTCATTGGATATCTTGCCGGCCTTTTGTTGGGCCTCGGTAAAATTGGAAAATACTACGTTGTCAACCAACGATTTGAGGTAAAGCATATATTCTTCACCGTAGATTTCTGGGGGCTTAGCTTGCCCCAGGGAATCCGACATTCCTTGAAAGGTATCCAGGTGTTTCTTTTCTTCTCCGGCAAGATAAGTATAGATGTCCTTGATATCCCTCTTTGAGGTCTTGTCAGCCACAGCCTGATAGAATGCCATACCGTTCCTTTCTATGGCTATAGCTATTTCTAAGAGCTCATTTCCTGAGAAAAAGACAGCCATTACAATCCTCCTTCTCAATATGTTTTATTCTCCGGACCTCCGCAGGTAGCCGGGACAATATCTAGCAATCACGCCTGAACGCCTTCCTGTGGACTAGCTTTGTCTGTATATTGTATACCATCGGCCCCACCCACATGACTTTCCGCTATAAGACGAGGTAAATAGAGTGGTAGGTTTTCTTAATAATATAGCACGAGCCAATTTTTCGTCAAGCAGTCGCTGCCATTGCGAGCCCCGACTTGCCGGGGCGTGGCAATCCGGTGCTCCTTATGAGATTGCGGAGCCTGTTCCTGAGCATAAACGCGGAATCTCGGCCTCGCAATCACAGAGAGGAGACCCAGCGAGTGTTACTCATGTATCTCAGCCTCTGCATGAAAAGCACTGTACCACAAGAAATGAGAACTTCGCCGTGTTACAATAAGGGCAATTTAGGATGTATTCTGTCCAAGGCAAGCAAGCCAGGAAGTGGATTTCCGTCAACAAATTAACACAACCACCTCGGTTCATCAGGAAATAACTGAACTGATAGAGCTACACTAGACATGTATAAAACATGACAGAAAAACAGTGGCATAACCTCAGTCCGAATGAAGTTCTGAATAAACTCGCTTCATCGCGTTCCGGGCTTTCATCCTCTGAAGCCAAGGACAGGTTACAGGAACACGGCCCTAATGAGCTTGAGCGTAAGAAGAAAGCGCCTGCCATACTATTGTTTCTACGCCAGTTCCGCAGCCCCTTGGTTTACATACTTCTTGTCGCGGCCATTGTCGAGTTTGTTGTCGGGAAATACCTGGACGCATGGGTGATACTGGCAGTGCTGCTGTTCATGGCTATAATTGGATTCGTCCAGGAAGGCAGGGCGGAAAGGGCCATGGAAGCCCTGATGGAAATGGCAGCGCCTAAGACCAAGGTCAGGCGGGATGGGAAGGTGGAAGATATTAAGGCCAGAGAAGTGGTGCCTGGTGATCTCCTTGTCCTTGAGTCTGGGGATAAAGTGCCGGCTGATGCCCGCTTAATTGAGGTAGCCAATCTGCAGGTAAACGAGGCATCGCTTACCGGCGAGTCGATGGCAGTAGACAAGCACACGACGACCATCGAAGGTGAAGCTACTATAGCTGATCGGAAGAATATGCTGTATATGGGCACCATCGTGACCAACGGCCGGGCTAGCGCTGTAGTGATGGCTACAGGTATGGCTACCCAGATGGGCAAAATTGCCACCGCTATTCAGGAGGTCAAGCCGGAGAAAACGCCTCTACAGAAAAGCATCAACACGCTTGGTCACTATCTTATCATCCTGGTGCTAGGTACATGTGCCGTATTGGTGGCGGTGGGAATCTGGCGAGGCTTGGACTGGCTGGAGATATTCTTGGTGGCGGTAGCGGCGGCGGTGGCAGCTATACCGGAAGGCCTACCAGCGGTGGTCACCGTCGTCCTGGCGGCAGGTATGCATTATATGGCATCGCGAAATGCCCTCATCCGCCGTCTGGTGGCGGTGGAGACTCTGGGCTCTGCCACCGTCGTCTGCTCAGACAAGACGGGCACCCTGACCATGAACGAGATGACCGCGAGAAAGCTTTATGTTGATGGCAAGTGGGTTGACATCACTGGCGAAGGCTACAAGGTAGAGGGCGAGTTTCGCCGCGACGGCAAGACCATAGACCCTGAGAAGGAAGAGGCAATGACGTTTCTCCTACGGATAGGTGCTCTTTGCAACAATGCTTTGCTTTCTTCAGATACGGAGCGCTACAGCATTTCGGGTGACCCGACGGAAGGGGCGTTGCTGGTGGCAGCCGCCAAGGCCGGGCTGAACGAAGAAGAAATGGAAGAGGCATACCCCCGTCTGGACGAGGTTCCTTTCCAGAGTGAGCGGCGCTACATGGCTACCCTGCACCAGAGCGACGGTGGTAAGGTGGTTTATGTCAAAGGCGCCGTAGAGAAGCTATTGGAAATGAGCCAGAGCATTCTAAAAGAGGGTAAGCCGGCGGCCCTGAAAAAAGCAGACAGAGAAGCCGTTATGGAGATAAGCGATGGCATGGCGAAGGATGCCATGAGGATTATGGCGCTTGCCTATACCGAGCATTACGGAAAGCTGGCGGAACTCGAAGAGAAGCATATTGACGGTAAGCTGGTTTTGGTAGGTCTGGTTGGCATGATCGACCCACCGCGTGAGGAAGCTATCGAAGCGGTTGACCAGGCCCAAAAAGCCGGCATAAAGGTGGTCATGATTACCGGGGACAACAAGCTGACTGCTGAATCGGTCTCCAGGCAGCTTAAACTGCTGCCAGGAGAAGTCCTCACTGGTGCCGATGTGGAGAAAATGGATGATGATGAGCTGTCCAAGCGAATAGAAAAGATATCGGTTATTGCCCGGGTGGAGCCCGTCTTAAAGCTCAAGATTGTCGATGCCTTTAAGAAACGGGGACATATTGTCGCTATGACTGGCGATGGAGTCAATGATGCCCCGGCCTTAAAAGCCGCCGATATCGGCGTGGCTATGGGCATTACCGGCACTGATGTTGCCAAGGAAGCCTCGGATATGGTTTTGGTGGATGATAACTTCGCCTCCGTAGTGGCTGCTGTTGAGGAAGGTCGGGCTATCTTTAGTCGGCTACGCAGTGTGGTTTTGTTCCTTCTGGCTACCGGCATTGGGGAGCTGGTGGCGCTGGTGCTGGGCACTATGGTCTTGGGCAAGGCCCCCCTCATCGCGTTGCAGATCCTCTGGGTCAACCTGGTTACCGGCACCATGATGGCGATGCCCCTCGGCCTTGAACCGAGGGTAGGCGACGAACTAGATAAACCACCTCGACACCCCCAGGTCGGGATATTGTTTCCCGGTCTGCTGCTGCACGTCGCTTTTCTGGCAGTGATGCTTGGCATTGGCACGGTGCTGGTTTTCCAGTTTGTGGAGCCAGGCAGCAGCCTGGAGGAAGCCCATACCGTCGCCTTTTGCAGCGTTGTCATTTTCGAGTGGCTTGTTGCCTTCAACGCACGCTCCGACGAGCACACCGTCTTCCAGTTGGGAGTATTCCGTAACCGCTGGATATTTGTGTTCCTCGCTGCTGCAGTTCTGCTACAGGTAGCGGTTGTCTATGTTCCTTTCCTGCAGGCAGCATTCGGCACGGCCCCGATAGGCATAACCGGATGGGCTATCGCCGTAGTTCCCGGTGCTGCGATATTTTTCATTGAGACGGTGCGTAAGCTGATTCAACCGCAATTATTCAGCCGGGGAAAATGGCAACCGGCCACGGCATCATCATCGAAAAAAACGAGAGCGCGCAAGTCTCGGTAGCAAGAACTCAGGAAAGGCCGACTCTGTTGGAGCAAGGCCGTTCTTAGTTACAGGCGGTGTAAACCATTGTCTGGTTGTGGCGATGCTTCCTCCTCTACATCTTTTCCGGGGCGCTCATGCCCATGAGACGAAGGACTTTGGCCAGGGCAATCTGAGTTGCCTTGACCAGCTTGAGACGTGCCTTAGTCAGCGCTTCGTCTTCAGAGACAACCCGGCATTGCTTATAGAAGCTGTGAA
>JAWOCP010000006.1:0-11193 GCA_046483735.1 Dehalococcoidia bacterium | reverse complement strand
ACCGAGATTGGGCCCCCTAAGGGAGCAGACGTCTCGGAGATGGTTCACCACATAGACCTCCTCAAAGACAAGGTTGACGCCATCAACGTCACTGACCATCAGAGCTCTGTGATGCGTTTCCCTTCCCTGGGTGGCTGTCTGCTAGTGAAGGAATGTGGTGGCGAGCCTATCATTCAAATAACTTGTCGTGATCGAAACCGCCTGGCTCTCCAGGCTGACCTTCTTCTGGCTTATTCCAGAGATATCAAAAATGTGCTTTGCCTCACCGGCGATTCTATCGATGTTGGCGACCACAAGGAAGCAAAGCCCGTCTTCGACCTGGATTCGGTCCAATTACTCAACATGGCCAGGGAAATGGAGTCTGGCAAAGACATGGGTGGCAACGAACTGAAAGGTGCACCAAAATTCTGCCTCGGCTCTTCAGTTCACCCCGAGGCAGACTTCATAGAGCCACAGCTTGTCAAGTTTGAGAAGAAGGTTATCGCGGGGGCAGAGTTCTTCCAGACTCAAGGCATATTTGACTTGGGGAGCCTTCGAAGGTTTATGCAATACGCTTCTCAGTTCAATGTCAAAATCCTGGCTGGCATTATCGTGCTTGCCTCAGCCAGGATGGCCCGGTATATGAACGATAATGTTCCCGGCATAATAGTTTCTCAAGCCATCATCGATGAGCTGGCTGATGTGGAGAAAGGCAAAGGGCTTCAGAAGGGAATAGAGATTGCTTCCCGGTTGACGAAAACGATAAGGGAGGAAAATCTTTGTCACGGTGTTCACATTATGGCTGTGGGTAACGAAGGAATTGTGCCTGATATTGTGGAGGCAGCTCAACTGGTCAGTGTACACCAGTAAGCGTTTTGCCTGATGATAGCTGTGGTCGATCGGCTAATCGAATCTGAGAAAGGAGGAATGTGAAATGGAAAACAAAGTCTTAATCATAGATGACGAGCCCGATTTTGCAGAAGCGCTGCGCATGACTTTGGAAGCAAAGGCTTATCGCGTAATCACCGCCACCAACAAGGCACAAGGGCAGGATAAGATGAAAGAAGGGCCTGATGTCGTTGTCCTGGGCACGGTGACTCCTATCGGGCAAGCCTTTTCCTTCCACAACTGGGTGAAGCAACACCCCAGATACAAAGACGTGCCAGTCATGGTGATAGACTCCCGGCCTGAGGAACGGTTTATCAAGGGATGGAGAAAATTTGAGGGAATGCAACTGGAGTCTGACGACTATGTGGCTAAGCCCATCGAGCCAGCTTCACTCGTGCTCCGCATTAGAAGGCTACTGGAAGAGGCAACCCGCAAGATAAGAGTACTGGTGGCGGATGATCATACTATGGTCAGGGATGGAATATGCGCCGTCCTCATGTTGCAAAGGGACCTTGACATAGTAGGCGAAGCCGTCAATGGAAAAGAGGCGATTGACAAAGTGCTACGGCTTCTGCCCGATGTGGCATTGATGGACATACTTATGCCTACGATGAGCGGGCTGGAGGCAACAAAGCTGATAAGCACGCAATGCCCTCAGACAAAAGTATTGATTTTGACCCAGTATGATGAACAAGAGAATATGCTGGTTGCCAGCCGGGCGGGTGCACATGGCTTCATCCCCAAGAAAGCCGCCAGTGAGCAGCTTATCGCGGGCATAAGAGCTGTGTATGGAGGACGATATTTCCCCGAATCTTTTGCCAAGTTAGTCTCGAACTGACGACAATGTAAAGGTTGGACTTGGCGGAAAGCATGGTCCCGATTTTGCTGACCACGCGCTGGTGCTCATTGCTGGCGGAGAGGGTGGGATTCGAACCCACGGTCGCCAAAGGCGACACACGCTCTCCAGGCGTGCCTGTTAGACCACTCCAGCACCTCTCCGCGGCGGGCTAGATTTATGTTGACCCTGACTCATCAATAAACCCCGGTTGATACTCTCCTGCTGGCGGAGAGGGTGGGATTCGAACCCACGAGGCATTTCTGCCTACCGCTTTTCGAGAGCGGCGCCTTCAGCCACTCGGCCACCTCTCCCAAAGCTAATTGCGAACCATCGCGCTTGGAAAAATGGATTCTTGCTCCCAGTCTGCCAATAACGATCTTCAACAGCTTCAGCATCATTATACTTTGGCCACACCGGTTTATCAAAGCCCGCCGCCGCTGCTCGTGGAGACAGGACCAACGTGGCTATGCGTGTCGAGTGTTACTGGTGCACTAATATATGCAATTGACCGGCGTCTGATCCCGATAAAAAATAATGACTTTCATCCGGATGTATCATGGCTAGTTCTTGGCACGGCCGCGCTGCTCATCATGAAAAGGCAGCGTGAAGTAAAACGTCGAACCTTTGCCCCGTTTGGACTCTACCCAGATTTCCCCACCATGAGCCTCCACCAACCTCCGACAAACCATCAGGCCGAGCCCGGCTCCTCTGGCCTGATCAGGTCTCTTGTTCTCTAGACGTTTAAATGCGCCGAAGATCCTGGCTTGTTCGCTGGAGGATAGACCTTTACCCTGGTCGCTGACGCCTATGACCAAACGCTCTGGCTCTGCCTTAGCCGAAACCTTTATTTGGCTTCCCGGCGGAGAATACTTGGCTGCATTGTCCAGAAGGTTATAAAGGATGCGTTCGACCCTTAGTGGATCGGCATCTATCGACTGCAGCCCGTCGGAGATAGAGGTAACGAACTTGTGTGCAGCAGATTGCCGCCTTATCTTCGACAGTGTCTCTTTAATCAGGATCCTGATATCAATCGGTTCCGCATATATGATAAGTTGCTGAGCCTGCGCCCGTGAGAGCTCGAGCAGGTTCTCTATCAGATAGGAGAGAGACTCGGTTTCCACAAGGGCATCTTTGAGGAGTTGCTGCACCTCGCTTGATGGCAAGCGGTTCCACTCGGCCAGCACGGTACTCAAACAGCCACTAATTACAGTTAATGGTGTCCGCAATTCGTGGGAGACCAGTCCGATGAACTCATCTTTAAGCTGTTCAAGCTTTTTTCGTTCGGTGACGTCGACAAAAGAAGCCATCATGCATATAGGGCTGGCATCAACATCGGTAACCAGGTTCGCCGAGACCTGTACGTCGAATTTTGCGCCATCTTTTGCCATTGCCTTGGCTTCGCCCTGCCACGCCCCCTTCTCTAAAATCTCCCTCAATGCCATACTAGCCTCACTTCTATCGGCAAATAAGACGGACGCATGTTTGCCGAGTATCTCCTCTTCATTCTCGTAGTCCCACATACTGAGCAGAGCCAGATTCACATCGGTGACACTGCCATCAAGGTCTGCGATGACAATGCCGGTGATAGCTGATGTTACTGCATAGTCTTTGACTCTGAGTTCATGTTCTATTCTTTTCCGCTCGGTAATATCCTGCACGGTCCCGAACCCACCCTGGAGTAAGCCCTGCGAGTCGGATTCCAACTCCGCTCTCTCGTGAACCCACCTTATCTCGTCTCCCACCACGATGCGGTGTTCGATGTCATATGGTTCGCCCCGGAGAGCCGCCATCCACGTCTGGTCAACATATTCCCTGTCCTCCGGGTGGACGCGTGAAAGGAAATCATCATAAGTCATGGGAGTCCCTCTAGGGATGCCGAAGATCCGGTAAGCCGTGTCGGACCACTCAAGACGGTTTTGCCGAACATCCAGACGCCAGCTACCGATATGGGCCACGGCCTGAGCATGGTTCAGATCCTGTTCACGTTCCCGCAATGCCTGTTCCACCCGCTTGCGATTCGTGACATCACGAAAAACCTCGAGCTTGGAAACGCTGCCATCTGCATTACTAAAAGGAACATCTACAAGGTCATATGTTCTGCCCGTCTTATCCGAATACCATTCCCAATAGACGGTTTTGCCCTCGGAGAAGACGGCATCGTTTTTGCACCACGGGCACGCTTCTTCCCTGTCATGCAAATACTGGTAGCATTTGCGCCCCTTAACTGCGCCGAACTGAGTCTCGAGAGCGGAGTTCACAAATTCGATGTCGTAACACTGATTCACTATATATATCCCGTCTACCATTGAATTGAGAATGTTGGCTATCTGGTCTCTCTGTCTCGCTATTGTCTTCCAACTTCGAAGCAGAGCCTCTTTAGCCTGCCTGTAGATAGAGCTTTCGATGATGTCCCATTTCCCTTCCTGTTTGATTAGGGCGAACTGATGGTTCTTGACCACATCGATTACGGCAGAGCCATCGCATTTGTCCACACAGTATGTACAAAGGGCCAACATTCGGTATTTGGCAATTATGTCGTTCACCTTGGATTCATATTCCGTGAAGGCCTGCCAGTGATTTCTCTCCAGCCACAAGGTGTTGCCGGTCAGCCTCAGTCCGGAGTAACCCCTTGCCAGGGCTTGCTCTAGCTTGCTGACCCAGCCCTTTAGCACACGGTCATCATTAAACGTGCCCCCCAGCAGGTACCACTCGCTGTACGGGACTATTTCTATCTGCCCTTGACGCAGGTATTCGTCAAAACCGTTCACTGCCTTCCTCATGGCTTCTTCAGCCTCGGCTACCACAAGAGGTTCGGATGTAATCCACATACAGAATTCATTATCCTCGAGTCCAGCCTTGAAGTAAGGAACGAGTATGTCAACTAAATCCTCTTTGGTCCCATAAAACTGGCAGAAGTGCGTACCCCAGGGTACGCTCCCGATTACGTCAAGGCCGCTATTTCTAATCTCGTCTGCCATTGGTATCCTCCTCACATGCTCTGACCATCGAGCTGATTGGTCATATTCTAATTCGGCCGTACCTACCAGTCAACACAATATAGAATAGGTGCGTTGACATAGCTGTCTCTTATGCGTATGATTTGGGTGGCGGACCGATATGGGCAGGTTAACACCGTGAAGCAGTTCCGTGTGCTGGTGGTTGATGATGAGTCTCGCATTCTCAATTTCCTCAGTTCCAAACTGAGGGCCTCAGGCTATGAGGTTCTTACTGCCAGCAACGGCGTGGAAGCACTGGAGCAGGTGGAGGCGCAGGAGCCGGACCTGGTGGTGCTTGATGTCCTTATGCCCCAGAAGGACGGTTTTGAGACATTGAAGGAGATCCGCACCTTTTCCCCGGTGCCGGCTATCATTCTCAGTGCTCGAGGAACAAATGAAGACAAGGTCAAGGGTCTTAGCCTGGGTGCCGACGACTATCTGGCCAAGCCTTTCAGCCCCGATGAGTTGATTGCCCGCATTGAGGCAGTGCGGCGCCGCCTGGCACCCTCTGACAAACGGAAAACCTATGACCATCTCTCGCTGGGTCAAGTGACCATCGATTTCAAAAAGCGCCTCGTCCGTGTCAAAGGAGAGGAGGTTCGGCTGACACGCATTGAGTGGCTCCTGCTCAGCGAGCTTGCCCGGAACGCCGGCAGCCTCATGCTTTATAGTGACCTTCTCACACGAATATGGGGGCCTGAATATCGGGATGATGTGCAGATACTGCGCACTTGGATTAGCCGGCTAAGAGAAAAGATAGAAAGTGAGCCTGACAGTCCCCAAATCATTCGTACCGTACCCAAGACCGGCTACATCATGGATTTGCCGTCCACCTGAAGGTCGTGCTGCCCGACCTTCTCAGTATGCTGCGAAATGTCATAGTTTTGTTACTTTTTCCAGCTCCATTTTATGACTTTTCCATCACCTGCTTTGTAGAATATCCCTGATGCATACTCGCAGGGTGAACAAGTGTCTCTTCACGGCAATCACACCAGAGGCATTGCGCCTGGATCATATACAGGGAGTACTTCGGCACTATTTGAGCGCTGAGACAATCAAACGGACAAGGAGGAAGTGCCATGGGAAAGATAGTTGCGCTAATAATGGCCGGCGGACAGGGCAAGCGGATGGATGTCTTGTGCCATCTGAGGCCGAAGCCGGCGTTACCCTTTGCCGGTAAATTCAATGTCATTGACTTCACGCTAAGCAATTGCGTCTACTCCGGAATCGATGATCTTGCCATATTGACCGACTATCATCGCTCCCATATGGCGACGTATCTCAGTGAATGGGGCCTGTCAAATGCTGTGAGAGGATTCCAGATTTTGGAGCCAAAGGCAGGTTCGTATAAAGGAACTGCAGACGCAGTATTCCAGAACCTCCCGTATTTGAACAAATTCAATGCACAGAACGTGCTGATACTGGCCGGCGACCATGTTTATAAAATGGACTATCGCGGTATGCTTGCCTTTCATGAACAGACAGAAGCCGATGTAACCGTGGGAGTCATAAGGGTCCCGATCGAAGAGGCCCATCGTTTCGGCACAGTATCCCTGGGTGATGACGGCGAGATACTGGAATTTGTGGAAAAATCCAGCAATCCCATGAGTAACCTGGCTTCAATGGGCATCTACATTTTCAATAGAGATATCCTTGCGCAGCGTCTGGCGGAGGATGCCGTCCGGCCGGAATCACCACATGACTTCGGCTATGCCATTCTCCCGGGCATGGTAGGCAGGGATAAGGTCAACGCCTATGAATTCACCGGTTACTGGCAGGATATCGGCACACCCCGGGCCTATTACACCGCCAACATGGAGCTGGTCTCTGCGCAGCCTAGTCTCAGCCTCAACGATATGGAGACCGTTCTCACCCGCCGCCTGGACCTGCCGCCGCCGATCATATCTCAGCAGGGCCAAGTGGTAAACAGCCTCCTCAGCCCGGGCTGCGTGATTAAGGGCCATGTGGAGAACTCCATCCTATCGCCGGGAGTCCTGATTGATGAGCGAGCTGAGGTATGGAATTCGGTGCTGATGCCAAACGTCTTCGTTGACCACCACAGCGTAGTGGATACATGCATAATAGACGAAAAAGTGAATATAGGCGAACTGTCTTACATCGGCTTCGGAAACTCCCTCCGTGCAAGAAATGATGACATTACCGTGTTAGGAAAAGGAGTTAACGTGCTCTCTCATACTGTCGTAGGGCGCAATTGCACAGTACTGCCTTATGTGAACACGTCGACCTTCAGAGGCAATCTCATTGCCTCCGGGTCTATACTTTCCCAGCACGGCGTCACCCGGGAACCGCATACCAATGAATGGGTGGAAGGATATGAGCGCGAGAGCATACATGTTACTTGATATTGTGGACAGGAACTGCGAAGACGCGCTTCAAATGCTGCGGAGCAGGACAGAAGTTATTCTTGCTGACCGTCTGGAAGGGTATCCCAATATCATTGCCATGGTTCAAGCTGCAAACAGGCAAAGCCTGGCTGAAGCGATAATGCCGATTCTTAAAAGCCTTGATGGCATCACGGAAGGCCTGCGTCTGTTGGTGACTCGGGATAACGGAATTTCACTTGACCTCCTTACTTCAAGTGATTCCGCACCACGCAAAAGGAAAGTGAAAAAAGTCAATACTGGTAGAAAGACGACCAATTTGGAAAGGAGATAATATATGCTCGAAGGAAAACGCATTGCCATTCTGGCTGAAGATAATTTCGAGGACTCTGAGCTCACGGAGCCGCTGCGAGCGATGAAAGATGCTGGTGCCAGAGTGCTGGTTGTCGGCAGCGGCTCGAAAAAAAGCTACAAGGGCAAGAGAGGCTCGGCCGAGGTCACAGTAGACACAACCGCCGATAAGGTTGATGCCGGTCAATTCGATGCCATAATTATCCCTGGCGGTTATGCTCCCGACAAGATGCGTCTGCACCAGCCGATGGTCGATCTGGTGCGAAAGGCGTACGCCAAGGGCAAGATAATAGCCGCGGTCTGCCATGGCCCTCAGCTTCTGATCTCGGCGGATATAGTCAGAGGGCACCGTGTGACCTCGTGGCCTTCAGTGGCAGTAGACCTGAAGAATGCTGGCGCTACCTGGGTTGATGTGCCGGTGGTCCGGGATGGCAATATCATCACCTCGCGCAAACCTGGTGACCTGCCCAAATTTAATAAGGCAATAATCGACGCCTTACGCTCGGTCAGAACATGCCAAACACAGGAAACAATATGTCGGAGCCGAATAGGGTCACCATTACTAAAGGTGAACCAGTAGTCTTGGTGGGACCGGAGATTAGAGTGGGACAAAAAGCGCCCAACTGCAAGTTGCTAGCAACAGACTCGTCGGAAGTACAACTTCCTATGAAAGGAGGCCAAAAATGTTCAAGAGAATATTGGTGCCGTTAGACGGCTCCGAGTTAGCCGAGGCCGCACTTCCCTATGCAGAAGAGTTGGCCAAATGCTGCGACACAGAAGAAGTCATCTTGGTCAGCGTTACCGAGCGCATTCAGGGTTACAGAGCCTTTGAGGACCCCAGCGAGCCACTGGGCCAGCAACTCACACCTGAAGCTGTAGGCAAGAAAGAGAAGCAGGCGCAGAGGTATCTTTCCAGAATAGCCGAACCAATGGAAGCGAAAGGCATCAAGGTAGATAAGGAGGTGCTTCTTGGTGACCCTGCTGAGGAAATTGCTATTTACGCAAAACATCCTGGCTGCGACATTATCGTCATGTCCAGCCACGGTCGCTCCGGCCCCAGTCGATGGGCCCACGGCAGTGTTGCCGACAGAGTTTTCAGAGCCAGTTGTGTTCCCGTGTTAATGGTCAGGGCGCCCGGGTGCATGGCAGGTACTTAGAAAATCAAGATACATACGGATGTCTACACGAGGGTCGCTTCCGACGTTGATGCTCTTTGGATGGCCATAGACCTTACTGAAAGGAGGTGTATTGTGACTTATTTGCCGAATGTTTACAAAGAATTCAAGCAACAATTTCCTGAAATTGCCCAAGCCTATGATGAACTCGCCGTGAAATGTCATGGCTGGGGGCCGCTGGATGACAAGGCAAGGCGACTCATAAAGTTGGGCGTCGCCATTGGCCTGAGTTCAGAAGGTGGAGTAAGGTCGCATGCCCGGCGAGCGCTTGAGGAAGGGATGACTGCCGATGAGCTTCGCCACGCTGTGCTCCTGGCGTTTACTACGGCAGGGTTCCCCACCATGATTGCCGCTATGAAGTGGGTGGATGAAGTTGTCGAAAAATATAAGAGGAGCTAGTCTGGAGGTGATTGATGCCTGTTGACTTCAATTTCATAGTGGGCGGAGAAGCCGGGCAAGGAGTGCAATCGGTGGGATTGCTGCTGGCCAAAGTCTTCGCCCGCGGCGGTTACCACATCTTCGCTGACCAGGATTACGAGTCCAGAGTAAGAGGCGGCCATAATTTCTTCCGCGTCAGACTCAGTGACGGCAAGGTAGGTGCCATTGCAGAGGACGTTGACATACTGATTGCACTTAACCTGGACAGCATCGAACTGCACCAACCGAAGATGGCTGCTCAAGGCATTATCATTTTCGATGGCGAAAAGATAAAGGAGGTCAGCGGTGACGGTAGCCTTTTAAGCGTACCGCTCGAGAAGCTGGCCCAAGAAAGGGCTGGCGACAAGCTAATGGCCAATACCGTGGCGCTCGGTGCTGCCCTTTCCCTGGCAAATTACGGTCTGAACTTACTAGATACGGTTCTGGTAGACCGCTTCGGAAAAGGAGAAGTTGCCCATAAGAATATTGCAGCGGCCAGGGCGGGATACGATTATGTGCAGTCTGAGCACAAAGGCAACTTTCGTAGTATCAGGCCCCTCTCTAAGCCTGATAAAATGCTGCTCACCGGCAACGACACAATATCTCTGGGCGCTATTGCCGCAGGATGCAAATTCATGGCTGCCTATCCCATGACCCCTGCCAGTTCTATCATGGAGTATATGGCAGCCAAATCAAAGGACTTCGACCTGATAATGGTCCACGCTGAGGATGAGATAGCTGCCATCAACATGGCCATCGGGGCTGCCTACGCCGGTGTCAGAGCCATGACTGCCACCTCCGGCAGCGGCCTTTGCCTGATGGTCGAGGGCATAGGCCTATCAGGTATCACCGAGACACCCATAGTGATAATTGATGGGCAGCGACCGGGTCCGGCTGTAGGCCTGCCCACCCGAACGGAACAGGGTGACCTCCAGTTTGTGCTTCATGCCCATCACGGCGACTTCCCCAGAGCCGTCTTGGCACCCGCTACGATTGAAGATGCCTTCTGGACAACTGTCAAGGCCTTTAACTGGGCAGAAAAATATCAGCTGCCGGTTCTTATCTTAACCGACCAGCATCTGGCAAGCTCCTACGCCACCATCGACCGTTTGGACCTATCGGAGGTAACAATCGACCGGGGTTTGTTGTTTTCCGAGAACAAGAATAACCATCCAGATTACATGAGACACAAGGTCACAAAATCCGGTATTTCTCCCCGTGCTTTCCCCGGTCTGGGGAAAGCACTCGTGGTCACCGACTCCGACGAGCACGATGAGGAAGGTCACCTCACCGAAGATGCCGGGGAAAGGACGGCACAGGTGCAGAAGAGACTGCGGAAGCTTCTTCAACTTGGAAAGGAGACCAGTACACCGCAGAAGTACAGCTCGCGAATGGCGGAAACAACCCTTATTGGCTGGGGCAGCACTTACGGAGCCATACATGAGGCGGTGGATATCCTGCGCAAGGAAAACGCCAGCGTCAATATGCTTCACCTTAATGAACTGTGCCCCTTTCCAGCCAGAGCAGTAGCCGATGCCATCAATAGGGCCCGACGTAGCTACGTCATTGAAAACAATGCCACGGGACAGCTCGCCCGCCTCATAAAGGCGGAAACGGGATATGACGTAAGCGGACGAATTCTGAAATTTGACGGCAGACCTTTCACCTCGGCCTACATTGCTGAAGCGGTGAGAAAGGAGGAGCGCTAGACATGGTTACTGCTTCTGATTATGCGGGGCTGAAGCCGGCATGGTGCCCGGGTTGCGGCAACTTCGGTATACTGAAGGCATTAAATAACGCGCTGGTTGAGCTGGAGATCGAGCCCCATCAGGTCTTATTAGTCTCCGGTATCGGCCAGGCTGGCAAGTTACCTCACTACACCAGGGGCAACGTGTTCAACTCCCTGCACGGCAGACCGGTGCCGCCAGCTATCGGCGCCAAGATTGCCAACTCTGAATTGATAGTCATGGCCGTCAGCGGCGATGGAGATGCCTACGGCGAGGGAGGCAACCATTTTCTCCATGCTGCCCGTCGCAATCATGATATTACCTATCTGGTACACAATAACCAGGTCTACGGACTGACCAAGGGGCAGGCATCTCCAACGAGTGACGTCGGTTTTGTCACAAAAACTACCCCTTACGGTGCGGTCAGCCCGGTAAATCCTATCGCCCTGGCAGTCATCGGCGGTGCCAGTTTTGTCAGCC
>JAWOCP010000159.1:0-13397 GCA_046483735.1 Dehalococcoidia bacterium | reverse complement strand
GTTATCCGTATCATGACATCGCCCTGCTCGATTTGTTCCATCACATCCATGCCCTCTATCAGCCGACCGAATACCGAGTGGCGCCCATCCAGATGGTGTTTGGGGGTATAGGTAATGAAGAACTGGTAGCCATTGGTATCGGCGCTGGAATTAGCCATTGACAGCGCACCGGCAACATGGGTATGCCCGGTGATTTCGTCATCGAATCGGTAACCGGGACCGCCGCTCCCGTCGCCGATAGGGCATCCACCCTGGACCACGAAGTCGGGTACAACTCGGTGAAACGTAAGGCCATCATAGAACCCATCGCGCGCCAAGAATACAAAGTTGTTGACCGTCATCGGAACATCACCGGCAAACAGCTCCAGCACGAGGTTTCCCTTTTCCGTTTCGATGGTAGCGGTGTATTGTTTGCTCGTGTCGATTGTCATCGGCGGCGGTGCCGAGTAGGTTTTCGGCTTCTCGGGCATTGTGGCTATTACTACTACTACGACCACAACGGCAATAACCACACCTAACCCGATTAGAAGCTTCTTCTTTCTCGACCCCATACCCGTTACTCCTGCTTTCGGTTTTGTGCGTCGACTCGACTGCCGGCCGGTATCTTTTCGTGACATCCTTGTGAACCCTCCTCACATGGCTTTTCGTCGCTTTCCAATATACCATAAGGGCAGCCGGTGGGTGCAGTCCACTATGTTGTCGGAAGTAGTGCCTGATTTGGAGCAGGCCTGATTGGTATGGCACCCTTCGAATTCTACTTGGGCCTTAACTCAGCGCTGCCCAATCCGTAAGGGTTTTCGACGAGGGAAGTTTAACCTTCCGTGTCACGGTCACCCAGATATACTCGTTGACAAGTTCCAGCACCGTAGATTCTGATCGCCCCAGTTTTCGAGGCAGGTCATCAATCTGGAAGCCTTTGTTCTTGCACAGGTCGGCAACATGTAAGGTCAGGTCTCTGATTTCGCTAAGGTAGTTGAAGTATGATTCAGGACTCCCATCACATCCGAAGTCTTTCCGCATTGCGTCATCCCAGGGCATCAATGCGCTCGGCCTAATGGCAAAAAGGATCTTGGAGGCTGCCCGTGGGGCCAATATGAACCTTCCGTTTGCTGTTGCCGCCCATACGCCAAGCCCCCGTCTTGTCTTTAAGGGAACCATAGACTTTAGCGGCAGTCTCAATATCTTGACTATCAAGTTGCCAAAGAGACATCTTGTCCCCAAATAGAGTACCGAAGTTACTTTGGTACCAATCAAAAATACTCGCGGAAGCAACTTGATGTTGCTCCTTCGAAAGGTGTCTACACCCCCAGTTGTTTAACCAGTTCATCAGGGCATCGCGATGTTCTTGAATGGAGAGGTCCATCGCGCTACCGACCACAGACCTGAAATCCGTGAGCGAAGGGTTGTAAGGAGTGAGGGTGTTGAACAACAGGCTCGCTACCGCCATCTTACCCAGTGTAACATCTTTGATATTCATTGGTGAGAACCTCCGGCATAAACGCGGGTCATTGGATGAATGATTATGTTCAGAATATACTGGAAGTCCTTTTTGGTCAAAACCACTCTTGACCTAGCGATTGTACGAAAACCAGGTCTCGTCAGGGAAATGGTACTGGGTTTGTAGTAAGCCTGATTGGTACAATGTTTCGGGGTTTCCCTAACTGGTGTGTGGTGCCCTCGTTCCTCTGTATTCCCGCTTTTCGTCTGGAGTTGCCCAGACAGCCAGGAAAGTATTCGGAAGTAAGCTGCAATCCAGCGCGTTTTCGAATGCGTTGATAAAACGCTGTCGCGCTCCCAGAATATCGGTGCTGTAGGCTAGGTGTGAGTTGTCAAGCATAAGCACAACGCCACGTCGTGCAAAGGGATGGAAATAGTACGGAGGCTGAGCGTCCAAGGCGGCTACTACTTTGTTGATGGCTTGCATACCGTATTTGGCTTGGGCCCCAGGTGACTCTGTCCGGTTTCGGTGAGCGAGATCCCTGAAGAGTTTGATCTCTATGACACAGTCAAGGAAAGGCAGTGGCAGGTGGGACAACTCTCCTAAGAACGCGTGATAGTACTGGGCGCGAGCAATTTCGAAAGAGCATTGCAGTGCTGCGGCCGGATTCAGAACCACTACGTCAAAGTGCCCGCGAGAGGCGCTGCTTTCAATGTCTTCTAAGCTGAATGAGTGAGCAGCCATTGAGCAGCGGAACGGGCTTGGATACTCGCCGTGAACGCAAGAGGTATAGCCATCTCGAAGTTGTACCTTTCGCTGGTTCTGGGAAGATAGTCTGGCCTCGATCTCTTTGATAACCTGCCATCGCACGTCCTCTTCTGTGAAATATGCTTGTGCATTGACTTGGAAGTCCTGAATGACCTGGGCGATGGCTTCGTAAATAGGACGGTCACGGTCAATCGTATTCATTTGCAGCCACCATTATCTCTTATTCTACTGTTACAGCTGCAGAACAGCAAACAGAACGCCGAAGCAGTGCTAGCAGGTCGGTATTGTCGGCAAGTGATACCTGATTTGGAGCAGGCCTGATTGGTCCCCGATTAAATCGGGATTGGTATGGTGTCCCGGGGAGTAGTTGGTCCCATCACACCGCGCGTCTGTTGCCGCACACCTTCTAAGCTTTCGAAGTCACGGCTGGCCTCTTCCTAAACTCCTTGTGGATGTAGTTTACGAGTGATCTTTGTGCAATGCGAGCGTAATCGAGCATGAAGAGTGCCTTGGTCGCCGAAGCGTCGTTCATGATCGCGGCTGCGTTTGAAATCTTGACGCCCTTGTTTATATACTGATGATAGAAGACAACAAAGGCGATCGCCGCGTCGTTCCACGTTGGTGACCCAAAAGCTGAAATAGCCGCCTTAAAGGGCATCTGTTCGACCGTCTTCACTAGTGCTGAAATAACGTAGCTTCCCTTGCAGCAGGAAAGACATAGAACGAGTTTTCCGTTGCACCCTCTGTTGAGCTTGACCAAGATCTGGGCTAAGGTGGTCCATTTCATGGTCTTCCCATTGGTAAAAGCTATGCCGTTTTCGTTGCCATGCGCGCTTATATGCATTATTGGGATCGCCTTGCCCTGTTCGCTGATTACCTCCCTGAGATACCTAGCTACTCCGCTGAAGGTCGCTATATCTGTGGCTAGATAATATTGTTCAGAGATGCCGTCCAGCCTGAGCGATTCCGACAGGAGACGTCCCTCCAATCTTCCAGCTAGTAGATCATCGGACCTGGGGGATTCTATGATGAATACGGACGCTTTCCTTGCAGTAGCCAGTTTTGCCTCCTCTACTACGCCTTATTGGCGGGTGCATCTTGAATCTCAATTCTGTGGCAGTGCCGGGTCATTATCAGCTTTCCTTACAACGCGCCAGAGGGTTGCTGGTAGTATACGCTGTGCCTCGGTGCTAAATACATTTCTATATTGTGGGTTTGAGAAGTGAAAAGTAACGTGATTTCTATTTCGTTGCCAGTCCCTTTTCTTAGTTCCACCCCAGGCTATTCTTTTGTTGCCTGAAGCTTGAGCATAATCGCTTATTGCCCTGAGGCACTCAAGAACAACTTCGTCTGGGGTTTCGATAGTAATGCTGTAGTGATATCTATAGTGCTCACCCATGGTCGATATCATTATGCCACGCTACGAATAAGGCAGCAAGCAGAAACGACGAAATAGTGTTCAGACACTCCGGGGAGAGCCTCGAGGCATAGGTAAGAGGAACTCGACATTCTGGGGGCATAATGTCTCATTTGTAGTAGGCCTGAACGGGATAGTATCCCTGGAATCTCTAATGGTATGCCGAAGCAAGCCAGATGGAGCTTTGGTAAATACTTGACACGGTTGGCGTAGTTTTGTATCGTCTACACAAATATCCCACATTAACCTATATCATCCTGGAGCGCTCATCACGTTGCTCAACGACGTAATAAACATCAGAGATGCCATACACGGTTTCATCTCCTTAAATGAACTCGAGAAAAAGATTGTCCAACAGCCACACTTTCAAAGATTAAGATTCATACGTCAACTAGGTACAACCGACTGGGTATATCCAGGTGCAGTGCATAGCCGATTTGAGCATTCTTTAGGAGTATTTCATCTCGCCTCTCTAGTAGTTGATCGAATTCGGAGGTACCTGCGCCTTACTGACCAGGACGTAGAGATATTCAAAGTTGCCTGTCTACTACACGACATTGGTCATGGACCATTTTCGCATGTCTTGGAAGAAGCCTCTCTGTTCGAAGCTGGGCTAGACCACGAGAAAATGGGGCAGAAGATAATCAACAAAACGAGAATTGGAAGACTTCTTACACAAGAATTGGGGGAAGGTAGTTGTGGCAGGCTGAATTACATAGTGAGAGGTAAAGATGCAGTTCCTACGTCGAGAGCTGATGTTGTTTTTCATGAACTACTTGCTGGCCAAGCCGGAATAGACAGGATGGATTATCTACTTCGCGACTCACATTTATTGGGAGTTAGGTATGGGTATTATGATTTGAACAGACTACTGGAAACATTACGTTATGACGATAATGATGGGCTCTATTGGGAGGAAGGTGGTATCCATGCGTTAGAACAGTTCATACTTGCCAGATACTTCATGTTCATGGAAGTATATTTCCATAAAACAAGAAGAGTTCTTGACCATCACTTGGGTAGACTAATAAAGGACTACCTAAGAAGTCGTGGGAAGGAATTCTTGCCTACCAATGTTAATGAATATCTAGGAATATTTGACAGCGTGTTGCTCTTGTACATGATGAGTAGCGAAGGATGGAAGAATGTATTCTTGAACAGGCATTTCCTCAGACTTAAGAGAGAAAGCCCAGAGCATCCTGAACCTGAGGAAGTCCTTATTTGGGAAGACTTAGAAAAAGAGCTGAAGAAGAACTACAGCAATGATGATGTGTTCTTTGATAAGGCAAAAAATGACCCCTACAAGTTTGAAACTGTTGAGCAAATAAGGGTATACTGTGACAGGAAAGTAAGATCGCTAACAGAGGCCTCATTACTAGTAAGGTCTCTAAGGCCCATCAATAAGATGCGGGTTTATATGGTACCAGGCAAAGTAAGAGAAATAACAAGGTTCATAGACAATTTTTTCAAGAACAAGAGAGCTGGCTGAAATGGCCAAGCGATTCAGTGTTATTTTGGAACTACTCAATCTTGCAAAAGCTAAGGTTGGGAAAACATTCCTACAGAAAGCTATATATATATTGCAGGATTGGCTGAATTTAGACTTGGGCTATGATTACAAGTTGTACCTTTACGGACCGTATTCGGAAGATCTATCAGAGGATATCGATATACTTAGGGACGCGGGGTTAATTGACGTTGGTATTGACGCCACTGGCTATGGCTATAATATAGCAGTTAACGACAAGGGGGCTAGATTCTTGTCCAAGAATTTAGACACCTATATTGTGGACAGAGGGAAACTAGACAAAGTCATCTCGTTCATTGGTACATCCGATGTAAAGAATATGGAACTGCTGAGCACTATACTATATCTAGCAAAGACCACTGCCGACAAAGACCAGACCATGCGTCTTATGCAGGAAATAAAACCTCAGTTCAATTCAGAGCAGATAGACCGTAAAGTGGAGGAACTGCAGCGCCAGGGCATTCTGGTATTCCCGCAATAGTGTTTTCTTTAAGTCTCAATATCACATTAGCCCAGGCGTCGGCCTCGCTTACTAAACAGGGTTTTGATCTCCACAACTTCGCACAAGATCTCCGTGCTACAGTCTCAGCGGAAGTCAGGCAGAAGAGGGATCTGGCAGGTTGAAGTTGGCCCCCTCAAAGGTCTGAGATTCAAAGGACAAGGTCACCCGTGACTGGTAGCTTTGATCTGGCTGGGTCCTTTACTACTAGGCTGGTTGCTTCTGTGGCAACATCGGATACTACCGCCGCGGGCAAAATCTGGGTGGTTAACGTTATCCCAGCAGCATTCTGGGGATACGATATGTGGTTTGTAGCAGGCCTGATTGGTATGGTGTCTTGAGAACTCGGTCGACCAGCAAGCAGGGCGTGGTGGTGGGTGAGGGTCGGAGCCGTTAGCTCGCTAGCTATTCCTGGAGGAGTCTTCGTATGAGGTCTCGATTTTGGTTCAGTGGCTCGTAGAGCCTCTCTAGTTGCTCGGGATGAAGCAATACAAGATCGCGGGCTAGTCGGTGAAATGTGCCCGTTAGGAGAGGTGCTACGAGTTTCTCGATTCTTCTGCGGTCGCGATCACCCGTCACTGTAAGAAAAAGCCTACTCCCCCAGACGTCCTTGGCATGCTGTAATTTCGCCAATGCCTCAATTAAGTTCCCTTTGTCCTGCACCTCGAAGACATACCCAGGTCTTGATGCTTGGGGAAAGGTTCTCCATACAACATCGTATATGTAGGGAGACTCATGGAGTTCTGTTTGGGGGTAGTAGCCTAATATGTCCCCGATCTGACGTATTAGCTCTTTGAGGTGCTCATGAGGCCGCAGCACTGGGATTTCTGGTGCTAGTTCAGCATCTCGCCTCCGCTGCTCCGTTGGTTTCAGGCCCGCAAACCCAGTCCGGCTTCCTGTCCCGTGGCCTTCGCCCGTTGAATAGTGGGGTTCCCAGCGAGACCAATTCTCTTCTAGGAAGGTCTTACCTTGAGGAGTTATACGCCAGATCCCCCTTGGCTCTCGATACAAATGCCCTAGTTCTACCAGTTTTTGTCTACACCACTGGACGCGGTTCGCAAACAACAGTCCCTGGCCAGATGGCAATCTGCGCCGCTTGTCCTCTTCAGTGAGTTCCGGAAAGAAGGTCGCTACCCGCGTTACCGCCTCCTTAAGAGTGAGTTCACCGCCGGCATCTGCGATGACTCGTAGAAGAGGTAACTCTATACTCTCCTGTATGGGAATAGTCACTGTGGTGCCCGCCTAATAGGCAATGTGAGAAGTTTTTGTCCTCGCCTAATGTCACTATAAACCACTGAGTACGTGCTGTCAACGGGGACGTTGAGGGACAATCTTTTGGGGCTGTTGGCATCGCTCCATTTATGATTGACCTGACTGGTATGCTCTTTCCGGAGTCATAGATCATCAGGTTTATCTCGATTCGCCAAATAGTCGCAGTATTTGCGCCGAAGGATAGGTTGAAAGCGACGCTACGCCGTGCGCCAATTCGATTGGCAGCAGTCCGCCCTCGTGACGGCTGCTCAGCATAGTCGATAGGGTGGCGAAAATTCTGTCAGCGCCAATGAGGTCTGAAATCCTTGGGTTCTGAACGTAGTCACCAGTAGGGACGTTTAGAACCATGTAATGCAAATCGCTGACTTTGACGAAAACCTTGGCACCAAAATTGGTGTCCTTCCCGTAGGGAGCGCCTGTATCCGGTCTGCATTGCACCTCAGACTTTATGTACCGGTCTCCCGGTATAAATAGGTGTCCTGCGGGGGCGCGTCTGACGATGCCATCTAGATGGTCACAAAACCTACCGCTTTTCTCCTGTCCAATTATGTGTATGTCACAGCCTTGATTCCTGGCATAGGCCAGAAATCGACGAATCGGGTTAACCAATTTGGAGTACTGGGCCCTGATGGAGAGAGGCCCGTCCTTGACAAAAAGGGACTTGGCCAGGACTCGCCTTCTATGCTCCCAATAATGTCGGATCCCAGTGAACAAGAGTAGTACCTCATGAATACTCATATATGATGTTGCTATTGTGTCGGGTGCCGAATCCGGCGCCATCTCTTGGTGAAAACCAAGCATATCCGTGAGGAAAAGATGGCCGCCGCACTTTGGGCATTGTCCCCTCTCAGCATCGTATGGAAGGGTTGCTACGGTATCTTCACAATGAGGGCATTCGAAAAGAGGTAAGTTCTTCTGTTTGCGGTCCCACTTCTCATAAGCGATCCACTTAAGAGTCTCCATAGGTTCAGCGTTCAGCGAGGCATCCTTTATTGAGTCGAAGATAATCTGGCGAATCGCGTGATATGTGGTCAGCCCTGGAATAGACACATGCTTGAGGGGGAAGACCGTTGCATGATATAAGGCTGAACCAGCCAGAATATCTCTTACGGCAAGTGGGTGAGGGGAGTCCTTGTCTATCCTGGAGAGGGCATATTGATCAAGCCTGAGCAGCGCAGTTTTGACGAATGCAAGCCTCTTATAAGGCGGTAGTTCAGACTCAACTGGCTGCATTGAGCCGTCAACGCCAAATATCAGAGAAAGCGGTTCACCGCCTGAGGGTGTTGGCTCCCACAACGAGTTGTCCGAGATGGTGTCAAAGCCGTGGTCTTCAAAATCTGCCACAAGCTTGTTAACCAGCTCGCTCCTTAGCACTTCTAGGTGTCCTAAGCTGCTTGCCTTTTCGGCGGGGAGGCGCTCCCCTTTCATATAAGGCATTTCTCCTTTGGCCTCCGTTATGACGCCGGCTGCTTGCTAACAGGCACAAACTTTCTTGCCTGCACCGATACGACGAATCGATGCGACCGAGTCAGCATTCTAATGTATCCGACCGTCTTCGCCTGCAGAATATCGTCTTTCAGGCTATCGTATGCTATGTTCACTTTGGAAAGCCTGTTGACATCATCTTGTGAGGCAAGGTGAGCAACGAAGAAATTCTCAGTTTGAGCCAGGAGGTCGGAGCTAATTGTTGTTGGCGACTGGGTCGAGTACACCATGCCAATGTTGTACTTGGCTCCCTCCTTAGCCAATCGTCTGTAAATGTCTATCTCATCCCGTTCTCCGGCAGGAAATAGGTTGTGGGCTTCTTCGAAGTAGAGCTGTAAGTACTGGCCCCCCAAACGATTATTTGAGAATTTGTCTACCTGGTTGTGGAACATCGCTTTGGAGAGATGGACCGAGAAGTAGGTGGTGACTTCTGGTGGCGCATTGCCGAGATCGATTATCACGGTCTTCCCCCTGTCCAGATAATCTATGATTTCTTCGACGAAGTCGCCGGCATTCGGGTCATGGTATTTGCGGAATCCCTGAATAAGCTTGGGCCCAGCACTAGTGGAGGAAGCTGGCCGTAGGAATCCGAGCATGGCTCGGTCGTCAGCATCAAACAGATCTTTATCGGGCGTAGAGGATTTGAGTTTACTAAAACGGTCTACCTCAGCGCATAGCTCCAGTTCCGTTGCCAAGGCGTCGAGCGAGTCAATACGGGGACAGTCATCAATGGAGTTGACTTTGTATATGCTACGCCTTACATCTTGGTTAAACTCTGGATTGAGACTCATGAGAGACCTGAGCTTGGTCATATTTGCTGGGTAACCAGCTCGGTGAAGGACGGCCCAATACATCAATAATTTCCTTCTTGCTCTTCGTTCTTCGCTTGGTCCTAGTTCTTTTAGTGATTCGATTGATGGGATATCTACAGACAGGAAACTGCTTACGTAGATAGACAAATCCCTGCCAGCCTCCCTCAGCAGTGTTGCAATGATGTTGTGAGAGCTGTCCGGGTTCTCATAGAAATCAAGTCTTAGCGGCTTCGAATCGGTACCTTCTTTCTTGGTAAGCGCGTAGACGACGCAGCGGTCTGGGTAAACGCTCTTGAGCGAACTGCTGTCATCCTGTGGATTGTCATTGGAATACTCTCCGTTAATATCAAAGATCAACTGGCCAACATTGTTTGTTAATTTGGTTGTTTCAATCAGACTCTGCGCAATTAACTTCACAACGTTGCTTTTCCCCAAGCGCGTCTTCCCGAACATGGCAGTACGTGTTCCCATGAAATCTTTGGTTGAAAGCAAGACTGGCACCTTTGGCTGCGGCTTGTCAGGCAAGGGCAACCTGCACTCCGTCAGACGCAAGTCACCAATTATGAATCGGTTGTCCGTTGGCACCATGGAGTTGGTTATGAGATTTAGCAGTTCGTCATTGGGCGAGTACACAAGATACTTGTGTGCGCTCACAAAATTGTTCAGGTCACCTGCGAACTCTACCTCACCAAGTTTTCCCTCGTCAGGACAAGGATAGAACATACCGAGGACTCCGGTTTTGAGTGCTCCCCATTGAAGCTCGCTTTGGGTGAACACGTCCAGTTCAGGCATGGATTTCTTCTGTAACTCAAAATACGTCTGCTGTACCTCTTTGGACAGAGGAGTAGGCGCGGCTTCCAGCACTCGGAGGAGCGTAAAATGGGGAGGCAGTCTGTCATAATTCGCCGGGACCATTATTAGAAGCGAGTTGCGGGGCACCCCACCAACTGCGAGTTTGTAGGGGTCTGAAGTGATGATTGTGACTGTGTCATATCCGATGTCCAGCACGTACCCTACAAATCGCATATCTTGGTATTTCTTGGCTACTTCGTTGGCTTTCTCGTGCTCAAGAAATGTCTGTAGCGCACGCAGAGGGTGGTCTTGCATAATTGCCTTGTCGAAGAAGTCCTTCATCACTTGCTTCTCCATAGTTACATATTAACACCTCTCCGGGGTTCTTGGTAAGTATTCCGGGGCTTCTGCCCGTCCCTTTAGAAAATCTGACTATGCGGTTTTCGTTGTATAGTTGTAAAATGTCAGGATGTGACGAAATCGTGAGCGCCCATTGCACACCTCTCCTGGTTGCTTTCAACAATGTCTTTGCCAGTCTGTCGTGTTCCGCGAAGCTGAACTTGTTGTACACATAGTGTAACTGCACCAGTTCCCGTTCTCCTGGGCAGTAAGGCGGGTCAGCAAATATGAAGTCGCCTTTTTCGCACATATCTATGATCGGCTGGAAGTCGCTACATATCAAATCGGCGGTGCATAAACGATTGGATACTTCGACCAATGAATCTTGGGTGATCGCCCAACGCCTTGCTTGCCCTCCATATCCTACGTTGAACTGCCCATTCGAATTATGCCTCCACATTCCCTTGAAACAGGTCCTGTTCAAGTAGAGCGTCCTCGCAGCCGTGAATGCTATGTCATGCTTCCCCCTTCCCGCATCACGGATTTGGTAGTATGCTTCTTTGGTAGCGGGAAAACCGTTGAATATTTCCCAGACTTTCTTGGGGAACAGCTTGATGCCCTGGTATAAGGTAATAAGTTCTTCGTTCAGGTCCGCCAGAAGCGCAGATTCCGGCTCGACTAGAAAGAAGACTGCCCCCCCGCCGAGAAATGGTTCAACAAATCTTCCTCTGATCGACGCCTTTCTTGGTAGATGAGGCATTATGCAGTCAACCATCCTTTGTTTTCCACCTGGATAGCGGATGAACGATAACCTTCCAGTTTTCAAGTAGTTCCCCTCAATTAGTACCACAGAGATTTCCATGCTCAGATTAGATGCTTGATTAACTAATGTCAATACGTCGGACATCGGATTAGGCACGATTCAGCAAAAGGCTGGACAGCCAAGATAGCCTCAGGCTTCGAGCAGGTGCTCGCAGAGGCCTGCTAGCTTCTTCTCAAGGAGTGGAAGACCTGGTATCCCACGAAGAGGAGGGTTCCCAGGGCGACGGCAATGCCGACAAATCTGAGTACGTTGTCCAGGTCGCCGGGGACGGTTGCGTATATCATGGTCCCCAGGCCGCCGAGAATCAGGCCGGCCCCGAAGATATCCAGCCTGCGGCGAAGGAAGGTGCCCCCGATGGTAAACGCCACCCCCAGGGGTAGGACAACCAGGAATACGTTCCTGTCATGTACCGCCGCCTTTTCTTCATATTCCTCGTAAGCCTCCTCCCATTGCTGCTGCCGCTGCCGCTCCCAGTCCTCGTACTCGGTGCTGTTGTAGGGTGGAGCGTCCGACCAGTCGGGATAGTCGGGATAGGGGGGAGGGGGATAGAAAGCGTGGACGCCTGCGATGACCAGCAGGACCAGCAGGACCGCTATGGCCACGACGTAGACGACTTTGAGGAAACGCACCTATTTGCTCCTGATTCCATTATACGCCTGCCTGGTCCGGAGGGGAAGGGTGGGGGGTTCATAGCCCCGTTGGTGCCGCTTGCTAGTTTGAGATTGCCGCGTCGCCCGGTCGGGGCTCCTCGCAATGACAAAGGGTGCGGAGATTGCCGCGTCGCCCCGTCGGGGGCTCCTCGCAATGACGATAGAGAGATTGCCGCGTCGCCCCGACAAGCCGGGGCTCCTCGCAATGACAGAGGGTGCGGAGATTGCCGCGTCGCCCCGCCGGGGCTCCTCGCAATGACAGAGGGAAAGGGTCGCAATGACAAAGGGTGCGGAGATTGCCGCGCTTCGCTCGCAATGACAGAAGGAAAGGGTCGCAATGACGATAGAGAGATTGCCGCGCTTCGCTCGCAATGACAAAGGGTAAGGGGCTGGCGATGACGGTGAGGGGAGTGCTAGATGGGGTTAGGGCTGCAGATCGGTTGTTGACAGGGCTCGTGAGACACCCGCATAATCGGTGTTTTGTAAATGAAGCAGCGGCTCTTCACAATCCTCAACCTCTCACTGGTCTCCGGCCTTGTTATACTGGGCGTTAGCATTATCTCGCCTGTTCTTCCCCAGTATGCGCTTTCATTCGGTATTCCGGTGGCCCTGGTGGGATGGGCAATAGCGGGGTTCGCCCTGGCCCGCGTGGTTACGGACATACCTGCGGGGTTCCTGGCTGACCGTTGGGGCAGGAAGCGACCGATGATACTGGGGCTGGTATTGATAATTTTGTCGGCAGCCTGGGCCGGCATAGCCGGCAATTACACGTTGTTGATCCTGTCGCGTGTCGTGGGAGGCATAGGTTCTGCCCTCTACATGACCTCGGCAACGACCTGGGTTGCGCATGTATCTGCCGGCAAATCCAGGGGCCGGTACATGTCGCTGTATACGGGCCTCGTGTTTGCGGGCACGGCCTTTGGCCCCACCATCGGCGGCTATACTGCTGCCCGTTTCGGCCTCAACGCGCCCTTTTTTGCGTATGCCGCGCTGGGCCTGGCCGGCCTGATTGCTACGTTACCTTTGAAGGAGATAGAAGACTCTTCACAAGGAGCCCGGTCGGAAATGCGCATCAAGGACATAGTCAGCGTCTTGTCGAACCGTCCGTTTATGCTGGTCAGTTGCGCGGTATTTGCACTGTTCTTCCTGAGAGTGGGTGTCCGTTCGACGCTTGTTCCGCTCTATGCCTCTCTTAACCTGGGCCTGTCCGCGGACAGAATCGGAATACTGCTAACGGTGGCAGCGGTGGCTACTGCTATAAGTACCTTCCCTTCCGGGTGGCTGTCAGACAGGGTGGGGAGGAAAAGACCCATGATGGCATGTCTCTTTTTGAGCGGTATCGCCGTGTTGTTGATTCCATCGCAGGGAAGCGTGGGGGGCCTTATGGGCATGATGGCTTTCTACGGCCTGGCTACCGGTCTCCAGGGCGGCATCGCCGCCTGGCCTGCCGACGTTGCGCCGAAGGGCAGGCTGGGCACGTCTATGGGAGTCTACCGCGTTATGGGGGACATCGGAATGTTCCTGGGCCCCATAGCGGCGAGCTATGTGGCCGACTATACGGGCGACTTCACCGT
>JAWOCP010000106.1:0-12331 GCA_046483735.1 Dehalococcoidia bacterium | reverse complement strand
TCCGCCTTCTCTCCGCTTCAAGTCCCTGAAGTGCCTTCAATTCCGCTGCGGTGTTATTTGGGGGATGCGATCCCTGATTTATAGTCAGGCCTGGTCTTTGATGGGGCGAAGGGTGGTGTCGCTGGAATTCGGAGGTGTGGGCTATTCCTCCTCTATGGTTATCCGTATCATGACATCGCCCTGCTCGATTTGTTCCATCACGTCCATGCCCTCTATGAGCTGACCGAATACCGAGTGGTGTCCATCGAGGTGGTGCTGGGGGGTATAGGTAATGAAAAACTGGGAGCCGTTGGTATTGGCACCGGAATTAGCCATTGACAGTGCACCGGCCACATGGGTATGCCCGGTGATTTCGTCATCGAATCGGTAACCGGGACCGCCTTTCCCGTCGCCGATAGGGCATCCGCCCTGGACCACGAAGTCGGGCACAACGCGGTGAAACGTAAGGCCATCATAGAACCCATCGCGCGCCAGGAATACAAAGTTGTTGACCGTCGTCGGTACATCGCCGGCAAACAGCTCCAGCACCAGGTTTCCCTTTTCCGTTTCGATGGTAGCGGTGTATTGTTTGCTCGTGTCGATTTTCATCGGCGGCGGTGCAGAATAGGTTTTCGGCTTGTCGGGCATTGTGGCTATTACCACTCCTACGACAGCGGCAATAACTACCCCTAACCCGATGAGCAACTTCTTCTTTCTCGACCCTATACCCGTTACTCCTGCTTTCGGTTTTCCGCGTCGACTCGACTGCTGGCCGGTATCTTTTCGTGACATCCTTATGAACTCTCCTCACATGGCTTTTCGTACCTTTTCAATATACCATAAGGCCAACCAGTGGGTGCAGTCCGGTATGTTCTGGGAGATAATACCTGATTCGCAGTCAGGCCTGATCGGTATGGTGTCCCTGGCAGTTCCGTACCTCTGCTGACTATGTACAGTCAGCCGTTAACCCTAATAACAGGTGGTATACCCAAATCCATGTCCTTGATGTTCATGACTTCGAATGCGCTTCTGATATCATCATCAGGATCTGTTTTAAGATCCTCTGGTTTTATTGCGTGATGTCTTAACGTTCGTCCGGACTTAATTACTTTCCTCAGGAGTTCAGCGTCTCTTGAGTGGTTAGACTTGGCAATCTTACTCTTATAAGAGACAAAACCTTCGAATAGTCTGACATCAGCGGAAGGACGAGAGTCGCATAATCTTCTCACCAAATACATCCCAGCAACGAGAACTATACACCCTGGCCCGACATACCATGGACGGGTTCTCCCGCCTTCCTTCTCGATGCTTCGGGCTTTGGGGTTACCTGACCAATCGAAAGCAACCGATAATGGAGCTTCAATTACCAAGTTCAATAATGGGTTGTCTCTTGCTATCCTAACAACTGTGTCAACGGCGTCACTGAACTTAAGCTGCTTTGGTGCATTATCGCCTAACAGTAACCCACAGCTTGTCTTGTTATTGGAAAAGCCAATATCAAGAATCAGCCATGTCCTTTTTGCCCACGATATCTCGCTGACTCTTCCTGAACTGATCATCGCCACATCTGATTGGTTTGAATATATTCTGGCATCTGGCTGGTGAAGCTAGAAACGCCGATGTGCACTATCCACTGTATTTTGCGACAAAGAAGAGAAGCAGAATTATCCCAACGGCTCCCAAAGTCCCAAGATCCGCCAGGAATTGTGTTACGGAAACCCACCACGGTATAGCGGCTTGAGCCATCAACGTTCCAGCCTGATCTATCTTGTCGGGAGACGGATTCAGTGTGTAGCTGCAAACCCATACCACCGTTCCCGCTATGACGGGTATTGAAAACATAGTACCTATCTTTGTTATATAGTAATTATATCACAGTTACTCTTCTAATGCTCGAATTGCGTCATAATTATTGTTACCGAAAAGGGTATGGATGCGTCAAAATTAGTGTTACCGAAAGGAGGTAAGGTGACACGACGCAGCATAATAGAATACGCCGAGGCGGTCCGCTGGCGTTACTTGCGGGCCGCCAAGAAAACGAAGACAGAGATACTAAACGAATTTGTGGCTACGACGGGCATGCACCGAAAGGCTGTGATAAGGTTACTGAATCGGAGGGGTAGATCTTCAGGGAAGAAGAAGAGAGGGCGTCCGAGGTTATATGGGAGTGAGGCGCTGGCAGCACTTAAAGTGGCTTGGGAGGCTAGCGACTGTTTATGCTCCAGGCGCCTCCAACCCTTTCTGCCAGAATTGGCTGGCATTCTGAAGAGATGCGGTGAGCTTACCGTGACAGAGGAGATCGAGGCTCAGCTTTGCCAGATGAGCCCATCCACGATAGACCGTCTTCTGCGGCGGTGGCGGGGAAGTGGTACACGCCGCGGTCTAAGCACTACTAAACCAGGCACACTGTTAAAGAATTCAATTCCGATCAGGACTTTCAGTGAGTGGAATGAGAACAAGCCTGGTTTTGTGGAGGCGGACCTTGTTGCTCATTGTGGAGAGAGCGCAGAAGGCTTTCATCTCACCACATTATCCACCGTGGACGTAGCCACTGGCTGGTGTGAGCCGGTGGCAGTATGGGGCAAAGGGCAAGACCGTGTTGGGGGTGCCATATACGATGTGAAAAAGCAGCTGCCCATGCCAATGCTTGGTTTGGACTCAGACAATGGCAGTGAATTTATCAATCAAAGCCTCTACGATTACTGCCGGCGCAACAGTATCATCTTTACCAGGTCACGCCCCTACAAGAAGAATGATAGCTGCCATGTGGAGCAGAAGAACTGGTCAGTGATAAGACGGGTAATAGGCTATGACCGCTTCAGTTCTAGGGCAGCACTCAAGGCGCTGGAGGATATCTATACCCTGCTACGTCTGTATATCAATTTCTTCCAGCCGGTCTCAAAACTAATCACAAAGAGCCGGCATGGGGCTAAAGTGTACAAAGTCTATGATACTGCCCGGACCCCTTACCAGCGCTTACTAAGAAGCGGAGTGCTCACGGAGGACAAGAAGCGCGAGATGGCTGATGCATACGGTACTCTTAACCCGGTGGCTCTCTTACGACAAATCAGGCAATCGGTGGATCACCTCTGCACTTTGGCTGAAAGGTGAAAGGTGATCAGTAAATTCAACTCGGTAACCGGAATTATGACGCAACAAGGAGGAATTCGGTAACAGTTTATTTTGACGCAACACGATGCTGACAAATCCTCGGTGGTAGCCAGGTATGGAGGTATGCAGTTTGTAGGGAGCGCGACGTACGGTGCCGTTGCAATCCTTCTATGACTCGTAAGCAAGCAAAGCCAGAACGGTCTGCCAACTATTGGCGACTCTAACCCTGCCTGACTTGAGCAAGTCGGCTATCTTTGCAGTGTCCTGGTTCCAGGGTTGTGCAAAGAGAATCGCCTGTCTGTTCGCGGGCCCTTCACGTATGAATGACTCTATATTCTCAATATAATCGTCGATAATGATGTCCGCCTTGACGAGGGTCTTTCCTTGTGAACCTGTGTTGACAAACTTCTGACAGGGCAGTCCATGCTTGTGCAGCCATTCGTGGCTCCACGAATCCGTGCAAGGCTCGCGGCTGGTAGCTACTACTATATCGAATTGCTTCGACAGAATTTCGATGGCTTCTCTAGCATGTTCCATTGGCTGCATTTGTAGAACGAATTCCCTGTCTCGCTCAGCCCTTATTATCTCAGTCTTTATGTTAGTTCCTGCGAGAGGATGCTCCCATCCGGTGATGTCACACTTGCTAAGTTCTATGCCCATTTCCTGCCTAACCTTCTGGAGAACAGGTATCACTTGCTCAACAAGAACTCCATCCATATCTACAGCAATTACGGTCTTGCTTCCTGGTTTCTGTGTCCACGGTAAGTCTTGCCACTCTCGGAACCACCGATAGCTTGCCATGGTTGCAAGCGGTAGGAGGACGAGTACCCACAGTGATAGCAGGGGAAACCCAAACGACACATGGGACAATGCAGTGTACGTACTAGCTCCGACAAGCAGGGCAATGCCGTGGCGACGAATCAAATGAAGCTTGCTAGCCTCACGGGCATGATATTCAGCGGTCCGAATTACGCCTGCAAGGTAGTATAGAGCAAAGACGATAACAAACCCCCACAGGTAGCCGGAGAGGTATTCAGTTGCTCCTCCGCCAAGCCTACTTCCGAAGAATAGGAGCGCTGCATATGTTGCTACGATAATGGCATCCACGACTGACCTGACTTCGCCTAGCCGAGAATCACTATAAGGATACTTGATGGTGGACCTGTGCCAACCTGTCCAACTCGTGATTGCAGCGAAATAGACTCCTATAAGCGCCCAGAAACTAAGGCGGGCAAAAGCAGGTGGGAAGAGAAGCAGGCGAATCTCGGGGTCGACAATGCTGGCCCCAAGAACTACGGCGAAAAAGATTTCGACAAAGGTAACAAAATGGCGCGGAGCCCCCCTGTTAGCCTTGTAATGAGTTTCAGCCATGATTCCGATTCTATCAGACTAGCTTGGTCTGGTGGTATCTCCAGGAGATAGTACCTGATTTGTGGTAGGCTCAATTGGCATGGTGTCCCTGGCGTTCTTGCCGCTTGGTTACGGCGCTCTGCACAATGCCTGCAACATCAGACGGATGCGTTGATACTTCCCACTGCCACTTGCCGAATCCAGCATGTTCGTTTACTGCTCGTACCCATTCGTCCAAGAATCCGCGCTTCGCCCTATCCTGCTGGGTATCCTGCCCCTTTACCTCCAGGATCAGATTACTCCCAGTCGTCAGCTGAATAATGAAGTCTGGCCGATATTTATGTACCACTCCCTTGAAGATGTACAGGATTTCAAACCCTAGATGGTCGTTCTTAACCCATGCTTGAACACTTGGATTTAGGTCAAGTTGAAAAGCCTCAGTAGCTTCCCAAGTACTATCGAAAACACAGAAGTTTATATGGGACTTCTGCGTGTATTCGCACGGTTTTCCAGTCCACCAGGTTCTCATATCACCGGTTGAGCGGATTGGATTATCTCTGTCGAAGACGGGAGCAATGGCCTGAGTATTCTCGAAACGGATTGCCTCCCAGATATGCTGTACTAACTTGTTCATGTTAAGCATTAGCAAGATGCGGCGCTTCAAATCGGCTTGATTAAACAAAGGTGGAACAATCTGGATCTTAGTCGAAGAAATGAAATGCTCTACAAGTCTAACCAACTGTCCCAGCAGGAATTCCTTGTTGCCAGGCCACGTCGGTTTCATCTGGTCATAGACATCGATAGCTGCTGTGAAGACCACCTTTTGCCAGCGGTATTTCTCGCCCAAATTTTCCAAGTCAATCTGAGAGATTCTGGTCACATCGGGTTTACCAGCGATGATAGGTGCCAACTCCGCCAGCATCGCCGTATCATAAGCATCTAGTATCAGGGGTTTCACCTGGCCTGTATCAAGCGTGAGTTGAGGGCGATACGTGTGTTCGATACGTATGATATTTGGCCAGCGTAGTTCATATTGTTTTTTTTCTGCGGCAGGCTCTATCCGAGTTTTAGGGAGTGGTGGGGGCGGCGGCGGGCCATCATGTGACTCATGGGGCAGGAAAGTAAAAGGAACGCCAAAGATGTTTACATATTCAGCATCGAATAAGCTTGTGTTTGGGTTAATCTCGTATGATGTCCTGCGTAGTCCACGGCCAACGACCTGCTCACATAACAATTGGCTTGAGAAAGCGCGAAGCCCCATAATGTGGGTGACAGTCTTAGCATCCCACCCTTCAGAGAGCATACCAACGGAGATCACCTTCTGAATATGTGCGCCAGGCTTTCCTATCTTTCCAATAGTGTCAACCTGGGTCCGCAGCTGTTCGGAACGCTCTTTCTTGGAGACCCTGTCAACAGGCTCGTTGTTTTCCTCAACGTCCTCAACAGGACTCTCAACCGGAATTTCTTCCTCCTGAGATTCCGCAATTTCGAGAACTTTGGAATCGATATGGAGTATCCGCTCTGGGACACATAGCTCATCGATACGGATTTTCTTATGGTTAAAAGCATACTCCACCCGCGCCGCGGTCTCGACTCGGTTAGCGACGGTAATCATCACCGGGGGGGTTTCATGGCCAGACTTCTTCCATTTGTTGAGTGTTTCTAACCAATCCTTTCCCAGTAGATAATAGCCGTTAGTGACCAAATCAGGTAGTGGTTCGTGTGCTTCGGCTTTCCTGGTGATATCGTCCTTGACCTCAGGGTCGTTGTAGATATGGTAAAGTCGTGACTTGTAGTCTGTCCCATATCTACCGTCGTCTCGTATCACCACGCGGGGTGTCTTGACCAGCCCGGCCTCTATAGCATCATTCAGGCCGAAATCGCTGACTATCCAGGGGAACAACGCTTCTTCATACACTTGTTTTCCTGACGGAGCAAACGGTGTTGCTGAGAAATCGTAACAGCTAAGGATGCCACGGGAGCGATGGATTCTGTCCAGACCTCCTATCCACTTGGTAGCTTCCTCTATATCTTCTTTCGATAGACCTTTAATCTTTGATTCCGCCGGTATACGCCAAGCATGGTGTGCTTCGTCGTTGATCACCACTATATTGCTGGCATTGGCCAACTCTCCCAAGACGTCACGAATATACGCCTCATCGCTCCTGGCCCCACGCTTATCCACGCTCTTCTTCTTGCCAAGCTGCTCTTCAGTTTCCCACTGCAGAGCATGCCAATTACGAATCCGCACTCGGCCCTGGCGCAACTTTTCGGAAAGCCCCGGAGGAATGATGTTAAATTCGTCATAGTAATTCCCGATACTGGAGGGAATCAGCACCTGAAGACGACTCTTGACTGTTAGTCCCGGGGCCACAACGAATATACTCTTGGAGAATCGGGTATCCTGCGGGTAGGTAACCTTGTTCAATACCTGCCAGGCTATGAGCATCGCCATGACGATAGTCTTGCCGGAACCAGTGGCCATCTTGGAGCATAAGCGTTGGAATGAACCACCGTCCGAGGGGATATCAATACCGACTTTTTCTGCCGGCGGCGCTTCAGTTAACCAGATAAGTGTCTCTATTGCTTCCAACTGGCAGAAGAAGAACCGGCGGTCTTGCCGCTCGTCCAGGTTATACCAGTGCTCTAATAACCTCTTAGTGATGCCCGTAACACCAGTATAAGGATTAGTCGGATGTTCGCGCCAGGCTTTAACCCGAGGCCGAATCCGATTGACCAATGGTATTTCAATGAAGACGCCCGGATCATCAAACGATCTAGAGCCTTCAGAGGCGACTACATATCCGGCGGGGCGCCGACCAGCTTCCAAGGTGAAAGACCGGGTTTCCCGGTCATATTTCCAGTACTGCGTAGGTTCTTCGTATGGAGAGTTTATGATAAGTTTGTCAATTTGGTTCATGGACCTTCGCCATTTCCTAGAAACTCCAGTTTTCCCGCACCAGAAAACCCTGCAGATTCTCACACGTGATCCCGAAGTGGTCGCAGATATTCGGTATCCGCGCGCCGTTCTTGGGGCGGTTTTCCTCTGTGACCACGACGGCTTTCTTGAGTCTGGCCTTTGCAATGATAAAGGGGTCAGCAAAATAGCCACCCTGAAGAAGCTTTTTCCTGTCAAGGTTCTGCTGAAAATGGGGAACAGAATAAATCTCGGTGAAAAAGGCCAACTCTTCCGCAGTTGGATCTTCAAAGAAATCGGCATTGTATTTCTTTAGCAGTTCAACGATGTCCTTAGCAAATTTGGCCTCAAGTTCGAATCTCGCCTCTCGCACTGAAATCACGCTTTCGGTCTCAATCATCTTATCGAAGTTCACCCAAAAGGATGGGAATCTATCGTGGTAGTAGTGATTAAGAACGTTTGAAAGGGAGTTAGTGTCGAACACGTAGATCAAAGGCTGCCTCCCTCCAATACTACGTGTTCAAAGGCAGGTAAATTCTTTGCCTTGATATTCAAGTATTGCGCGACATCATCGACGGTAATCTTGCCCTGATAATACATTTTGTAGACAAGATTGATGTATCTTCCGCCCAGGTACGTCCGCTGATTGTAATAGTAGTTCCCGCCAAGTTCCTTTTTTCCCCTCGTTTGTTCAGTCCATTTCGCCACCATTTGTTCATAGTAGTTGCCGTCAACCAGACCACGGTCATAATACTTGCGCAGAATGACTTCGCGACTCACGGAGAAGTGGTGCGCAAGATTTTCAAAATGCGCCTCAGCTATTTTTGCTTCAAAAGAATCAAATACTTCATTAGGAACCAGAAGCTCATTAGCAAACTGGTTGCAGGCTACTTCAACATTAAGATAGTAGCCTTCAAGCGAGCGCACAGCTTCCCTGTTTCTGAAATCGATTCCCCCCGAACGATAAAGCAGGTGCCCCAGCTCATGAAATAGCGTGAATATCTGACGCGAATCGGGCATACTGTTGTTGACAAAAATAATGGGATACTTCTGGTGGTACAGGGAGAAGCCAGAATAGTCATCATTCTTAAAGCCGTCCTTAAATACGAATACGCCGTTGGCCTCCAAAGCGTCTCGCCACTGTTCGAATGCTATCTCCGTGGATCGCCATTTGAATTGTTCTCCAATTGAAACACCAAGTGCCTTCCGAACCGCTTTCGTGACCCCTGCAAACTGAGATCTGTCGTTCAACTCAAACGCTCCCACCAGTGATGTGTCTACCGGCATTTCTCCCTCGTAAAGCTCTTCAAGAAAGATCTGGAACAACTTTGCCTTTCGGTAAAGCTTTACAATTCCGGGTGGTAGCTGTTCAGCTGCAGCACCAGGTAATGTTCTAAATTCTGTCGTTGGAGTTTCTTCCTTTGGAACGGTAGGGAAGAAGAAGACCGCCACGGGTCGCCTGTATATTTCGTGTGCCAACTTCTCGAGCTGTGCGTAAGTTGGTGCCCCTTGTTTGTTCTCCCACGACTGTAGCACCTCCACCTTGAAGTTCGCACCTAGTCGCCGAGCCACGTCTTCCAGCGATAACCGCAAAGAAGTTCTTGCCCATTTCAGGACATCATGATTGATGGGTAACGTGTCTTTCATGACCCTACCCCAATGATTCTGAGGCTTTCAATTCCACGGTCGTCGATGATTTTGACGGCGATGCGTTTGTTATCGCCCGGCTTGAAAGGCAGCGAGACGGTTCCTCGGTAAGCCTCAAGCAGGTCTTCATCAAGCTCTGCTTTGAGATTTCTTGCTAGCCGTGACCAGCCTTCTTTCTCTCCAGCCATGGGAAAGAAAACCTGCCTGGGGAAAAGACTTCTGCCGTCGTAGTCAGTATCGAGCAACCACATGGCGATATTGGCGGTGCCGCCGGATTCAAGAGCGCCAGTCTTGGTGTTGTAGTAATCGAAGCCGATGACTTTCACCTGGTATTTGCCTTTGTCTTTGCCTTCGGTAATCTTTTCCAGACTTACATCCGGCTGACCAATTAGCCAGTAACTGTCGCTACTGGCTCGCTTCTTCTTCAGGTCATCTGTCAATAGGTCAGCATTCATCTGTGCCTTTAGCAGGGTAACACCAGGCCAATCCGTTTCGTCAATGTCCTTGGCAGCCTCAGGGTCAAACTGAAATGCGACAAACGCAATGATCTTGGGCTTGGGAACAAGGGTCTGGGCCTCCTCGATAGCCAGAGCCACCTGCCTCTGCTCCAATGGGGCGTGCTCCGGGCCAAAAGAAATAACTACCCTTTGCGGCTGACCGAATGTTGCCTGGCCTTCTCTTACGGAGTCGGCGCCTCGGTCATTGGGCTTGGTCTCCGCTTCGGCATGCAGCCAGCGTGTACCCGGCAGCGGTTCCACACGTGAGAACAATATATATTGCCCCCTTTTACCCCTGATGCCCGTCTTGAGCAACTCGTCGCGCCACTCGGCCTGGCGCAAAGTCTCTCCTGAGCGGGCTATGGACTCATCCGCCGGAAGTTCCTCTTCTATCTCGATGAATGGCTTGACTGCTGGCGCTGGTACTGCCTCAACGGTGAAAGGCCCACTCACTCTGACTTTGGAACTGTCCACGAAAGGTTGGTTATACAGCGTTTCTTGTTCTGGTGATTCATTCTTGGCAATGGACTTCAGAGTAATATGCGATATTGTTTTATACTTGAAGCCACTGCTTACACCTTCTTCAGGATGCGCCAGTTGGTAGTAGTGATACAGAGCAGTCATCAATCGCTGTTTGGCTAATGTAATGGCAACGCGCGAGGTATCACATGTTATCCACCGTCTGCCCCATTGCTCGGATACGTAAGCTGTTGTGCCGGAGCCACAGGTGGGGTCAAAGACGAGGTCCCCCGGGTCTGTACTTATTAGGACACACCGTTCGATTATCTTAGGATTCGTCTGCACTGCATAAATCATGTCAGGTGTTTTTCCAGCAGTATCTTCCCAGAGATTCGTCATTTCAATTACTGGGAAATCGGAAATGTAGAATTTATAACCAAGCCCTTCAGGTGTTACCACAATTCTGCCAGCTTGCTTTAGTCGCTCCATTTCCTTAGGATCCCCACGCCAAGAATACCCACTCTTTGGCCAATATGTCTTATGGCCAAATTTAAACCCAAATCGACCATCAGTTTCACCTCTGTCGACAACCTTGTCGACTCTAAAGACTTTCGCCCCCTTAGGCAGGCCCCAAATGTTTCGTTTCTCTTCAGTAGTGAGTGGGCGCGACTCACCGTCGGGAAAATCTGCCCATAGCGCAAGTTTTTTGGGATCCTCGGTTGTTCCTTCGATGCCCACACGTTCGTAAAAAAGCTTCTTAGTCTTTTTCGATAATTCACCAATATGCTTGGCATACCAAAGGAGGTAGTTAAATGAGTTGCGTACAATTTTGGTTTCTGGTGAAGCTTTCTTCCAAGCTATTGTGGCACAGTGATTCTCAGCTTTAAAAACGTCATCCATAACACAACGTACGAGATGTATATTCTCATCAGAAATCTGTACAAATACGCTTCCGCTATCGGCAAGAAGCTCCCGTGCCAAGAGTAGCCTGTCTCTCAGATAGGTTAGATATGAATGAATTCCTAGCTCCCAGGTATCGCGGAAGGCCTTAATCATTTCGGGTTCTTGGGTTAAATCTTCATCCTTGCCGTCTTTGACATCACGCTTGTTGACAAAGGGTTGGAAATTGGAACCGTACTTGATGCCATAAGGTGGGTCGATGTAAATCATCTGCACCTGCCTGGCTAAGCCCTCCTTCTCCAGAAGTGAGTTCATCACGAGGAGGGAGTCACCGGCAATCAGGCGGTTGGACCAGCCGTGCTTGTGCTTGTAGAACTCAATCGCTTCACGTAACGGAGGGTTCTCCTCTATCATGTGGAAGAATGATGCCTGTTCATAGTCTCTGCCGTTGCGTCTGTGCACTGCCTCGATGATAGTTCGTGGGTCGATGCGCTCATGGACATGGAGGGAAACGGTTGGCACTTCAAAGGACATGTGTTCTGCCTTGCCCGCCCAAACTAACTGTGGGTCAAGGTGGGGGTCATAAGAATAGGACTTCTTGCCAGTCTCCCTGTCAGTCTCCGGTGTAACTAAGCCGACAGGCGGATTGTTTATTCGCGTCTTCCCTTTGTGGTCATACTGCTCAATAGGTTTCTTCCCTTTAGCCATGACTGTCGACTCCTTGACTTACTTTGACCTTACCTTGGCCTGACTCGTATATTCAAAATAAAACACGACATTGAAAAAAGTCAAGCATGAAGCTCCCGTCCAAACATGTGACATAATTTGGGTTCAGGTAACATACTCCTTGGCAACGAGTTCTGGTAAGAGCGGTGGGCTCGGCCTTCAAGCGGATGCCACGACACCTGTTAGCTTCTCCTCAAGGAGTGGAAGACCTGGTATCCCACGAAGAGGAGGACGGCCAGGGCGACGGCAATGCCGACGAACCTGAGTATGTTGTCCAGGTCGCCGGGGACGGTTGCGTATATCATCGTCCCCAGGCCACCGAGAATCAGGCCGGCCCCGAAGATATCCAGCCTGCGGCGAAGGAAGGTGCCCCCGACGGTAAACGCCACCCCCAGGGGTAGGACAACGAGGAATACGTTCCTGTCGTGCACCGCCGATTCCGCCTCATATTGTGCGTAAGCGTCCTCCAATTCCTGCTGCCGCTGCCGCTCCCAGTCCTCGTACTCGGTGCTGTTGTAAGGCGGAGCGTCCGACCAGTCGGGATAGTCGGGGTACGGGGGAGGGGGATAGAAAGCGTGGACGCCCGCGATGACCAGCAGGACAAGCAGGACCGCTATGGCCACGACGTAGACGACTTTGAGAAAACGCACCTGTTTGCTCCTGATTCCATTATACGCCTGCCTGGTCCGGAGGGGAAGGGTGGGGGGGTTCATAACCCCCTTGGTCCCGCTTATCTTAAGGGGGA
>JAWOCP010000072.1:0-42299 GCA_046483735.1 Dehalococcoidia bacterium | reverse complement strand
CGCAGACAGATCTACGCAGCAGTGCAACAACTCTGGGAATACCCTCAGCCCGACACAACAACCAGAAAGGAGGCGGCATTAGCCCGGTAACATTTCTAAATGAAGGAACAACCTCTGTTCGGTAACATTATTGTATGAGTTGACGCGCCTCGAAGCTTGAGGCCAAAAAGACAGGCATTAGCTAGCCGTGTGATTGTCGCCGCTCTCTCCTCGCAGGTCCTGCAACTGCTTGATCATTGCCCGCCAATGTGTCCCCTGCCAGTAGACGCGATGGCAGGCAGGACATTGGGTGTATTGAGTTTGCGTCTCGGAAACGTGAGGCGGAACCAGATTATGCACCTCTTCTCTACTCCGAGGCAGCAATGGTTCGTTACATTCTAGACAAAGCGAAAAGGGTCTGAAATGATAATCTAACTTCAAAGCTTCCACCACTCTTCTTATTTGACTTTCAGGATCATCATGTTCAATCAGTACGGTCTTGAGTTTGCCATCTGTAACCAGGCGTCTTTTCATGAACTGACTGTCCTTCGTCAAAATCACCCTATCTTCATTAAGAGCCGTGTTGATCATCCTGCCGTCGTCTTTCTGCTTGAACAGCACAGTGTCGTAGCCAATCAGCCTTAACCATCGAGCAAGCTTGCCGACGTTGTTGTCTGCAATGAATTTGGTTTCCATAGCTTATCCAGAACGGATGAATGACACCGCAGAAGCTAGTCTGAAAACTTCTCTTCCACCTCAGCTGGTGGAATGCCGTTTTCATCCCAGCCGCGCTTCTGATAGTACAGTGAAAGAAGCTTCTGGAAATCTTCCCGGTCAATCACCTTGCCCGCGTTCGGACCCGTGAGAGCAGGATTGGCCCAGACTTTGTGGGGAAGCTTGTCATCTTTGCGGCTCATACCGAGGCGGGCATTTATCAGTCTTGTCAGGTCGTATATGTCATTCGAGAGCTCCAGAAGCTCCTCAAGGGACGCTTCGTTTCCGGTGACATATTTGTAGAAGTTCGCATAGTGCTGCTCACTCAGCCCGAGTTCAATCCAGGGCAATCGGCAAACACCAAGCATATCAAACAAGGGGCGCAGTTTCTGGTGATATAATACGGTGTCAACCTTCTCGTCGTCAGTCCAGTTCTGCCCCTCTTCCATTTCCTTGGCAATCGTCCAGGCCCGTGTGTGATGCGCACCTATGTCGGAGGTAGCATAGGCCAGTCCCATGGAAATGCTGGCGCGGCTGTCGTAGGCCGACTGCTCAAGGCCCTTGACCTGGAGGATGATTTTGTCCATTTCGGGCCACTTCTCAATAATACGACGGGAGCCATCAGCAAGGACGTCGCCGATGCCCTGCCGGTAGGCAATTTTCTCTATCAGTCCCAGGATGGCGTCCTCATCTCCCCAGGCGATCTCTCTGCCATCGAGGTCGCCGAGCGACAGAATCCCCTTTTCGTACCCCTCTATCGTAGCTCCCACGAGGTTGCCTGTGGAGATTGTATCTATACCCAGTTCATCGCACAGCCGGGTTGCAGAAAGTATGGCAGCGAAGTTGTCAATCCCCAGGTTTGGTCCCAGCATAGCACAGGTTTCATATTCCGGTCCCTCGACTACCGTGCCCGCAAATTTTCCGCTCTTAACGAGGCAGATATTGCCGCAACACATGGGACAGGAAAAGCATGCGCTATCACCTATCTTGTAGCGGTGTAACATTGTCGTGCCGTTGACCTGGTCATGCTTGGCAAAAACGCTATCCTTGAAATTGTATGTCGGCAGAATCCCTTTCTCGTTGGCGTAGTCGATGACGTTCATCAGGCCTTCCTGTTGCCACAGCTTGAAATATTTGTGTTCCTCCATATACTTGAAGGCCTGGTCAGCTTCTGCCGTCAGCCCGGCCAAATCGTAGACGGGAAGGTCCCTGTGCCCCCGAACAACAATTGCCTTGAGGTTCTTGGCCCCCATGATTGCGCCCATCCCAGCCCTGCCAGCATTGCGGCTCCAGTCGGTGTTGACACTGGCGAACTTAACAAGGTTCTCACCCCCAATGCCTATCGCGGCAACATGGATTGCGTGAGTGCCCAGCCGCTCCTTGATCATCCCTTCCGCTTCCAGGCAGCTTGTTCTTTTCAGTTCAGGCATGGGAATGATTGTCGTGTCACCATTGTCGATAAAAACAACAGATAGTTCCGGTGCCTTGCCATCAATAGAGAGAACATCGACGCCCGTTTGTCGGAGTTCGATACCGAAGCCGCCACCCATGGAAGAATCACCGTAGAGCCCGGTAGCCGGTGAGATAGCAACAAAGGAGTTCTTTCCCGATGAGGGCAGGTATACTCCGGTCAGAGGTCCCGGCGCCACAACCAGAAGATTCTCAGGGCCAAGGGGATCTATCTTGAAATCATGCTTCCTCAGGTTGTCCCAGACCAGTTTCGCACCAAAGCCACGTCCCCCGATATATTCTTCGATGAAAGCGTCCGCAATAGTTCGGCGCTCAGCAGTGCCTCTGGTAAGATCTATGTGCAGGTGTTGCTTGAAATATCCGCTCTTTATGCTCATAGCTCTTCTTTTCCTACCTCAGCATAGCGGATGACCTTCTTTTCGCCCTTCTCATAGAACTCAATTTCTTTCATCTGAGTGTAGCTGAGGACGTTGTTGAGACGCCTTGATTCGCCCAGGGCAGCCTCCGGTATCAGCCTGAGTGCTCCCTTGGGACATTTCCTGACGCACTCCGGGTCTCCTCCACACATATCACACTTGATGGGCAGGTCATAATCTTCGTGTATATATATTGCTCCAAAAGGACAGGCTTCCACGCATTTGTAACAAGAGCTGCAATTCTCCTCATCCAGTTGCACAACGCCATCAAGCCATCGCAAGGCATCGGTGGGACATACTTGTGCACATGCCGGCACTTTACACTGGCTGCACACAATCGGCATTCTCACGACCGGTTGAGGATATGTGGTCAAGACTCTTATGGCCGCCTTCTTGGGATTGTTCACTCCAAAATGTTTGATTGCACATACAAGTTCACAGATTCTGCAACCGGAACACTGTTCAGGGATTACCGTTAGCTTTTTCGACATCAGATGGTCCTGGAAAGATTCGTGTAATTATTATCCCTCTATGGCTAGCTTGTCAATGAAGGCGAAGAGGTATTGACAACTACACAAACCAAGAATAATCTAAATAGGGAGGTTATTGTATGAATGCTATACCCAGAGAAGTAGCTCTGCAACTGTGTACCGAAATCCGTCAGGAGAATCGTGGTAAGTGGTACACGTTCGCTTGGCTACAATGCTGGGGCTGCACGACATTTTCCAAAGGGAATCCTGACAAGATGTGTTTGAGCAGCCAGGAAGGCTACCGTGGCTGCAATCTAATCAATAAACGCTATGCCCAACAGTCGAAAGTTGAAGAGGTTGGGCAAGCAAATTGGAGGAGGTGAATTATGTCGCTCATACCAGCCTTTGAAATAGGCGTCTGGAACGCCTGGATTTTCATGCTTCTTGAGGTATTAACGTTTCCCTTGTTTACCCGTATCGCCACAGGAAGGGCTCCAGAAGTCGAAGGCAGAAGGCAGGTTTCTGCCCTGTCGAGGACTGCAAGGATAACACTTTATTCTTCCAAGATAATATATATTCCGGCCTTTATATACTCTATATTCCTGCCTCTAAAACTGGGAACAGTGTGGTTTTATGTAGGCTTTCCTATCACTTTAATAGGTTTTATTACCGGTGCCATAGTCATATTAAACTGGGCGGCCAGCCCCGTCGGTGAACCTGTAACCAACGGGCTTTACCGTTACTCAAGGCACCCCATGTACGTAACCTCTTTTGTATTTTTCATGGGGGTGAGCATAGCCGCGGCTTCTTGGGTTTTCCTGTTGTTCACCATTTTGCTGATGGCCGCTTCGTTCTATTTTGCTCCCCTTGAAGAACAGAGTTGCCTTGAGAAGTATGGCGATGCCTATCGAGAATACATGAATAGGACCCCCAAATATCTGGGAATACCCAAATCATAAGGAGAGAAAAATTTCGCTCATACCAGCCTTTGAAATAGGTGTCTGGAACGCCTGGATTTTCATGATTTGGCCGTGGGTAGATACGCTCGCAGTAAGGCTTGTTGGGTTAGATGTATACCGGAGAGCGTCAGGGCAATCTGATATGAAAACAAGCCAACGATACAGGGCGGTCAGTTCTGTATCTATGGTAATAGATACTATGGCTGTCGCGTATTCTATTTTTTTGCCGCTCAAATTAGGCACGATATGTTTCTATGCTGGCCTTGCCATTTTCCTAATAGGCCTGGTGGTACTTACGACTGCTACATTTAATTTTGCCACGACACCGATGGATGTACCGATTACCAGAGGGATATACCATTATTCGAGACATCCATTGTATTTGTCGTCATTGTTGATATATTTTAGCGTTGGTATAGCTTCAGCCTCATGGGTTTTCCTGTTGGTTTTCGTTGTGCAGTCAGTCTCGATAAGAATTTCGGCAGTCGAAGAGGAACGCTTCTGCCTTGAGAAGTACGGCGATGCCTATCGTGAGTATATTGACAGGACGCCGAGATGGTTAGGATTGCCGAAAGCAAGTAAGAAGTGATCGGCAGGCAATGTAGAGCGGTGCCGTAGTATAATGAAGCTATGGCGACCGAAAGGGGACCGCTCTTGCTGCTTTTCGACGGCAATGCCCTGGTGCATCGCGCTTTTCACGCTCTGCCCCCCCTCACCCAACCTAGGACGGGGGAGATGATAAACGCCGTCTATGGCTTTGCCAGTACCTTGCTCAAAGTGTTTGCCGATTTCAAGCCTACTCATTGGGCTATCGCCTTTGACCGTCCTACCCCGACCTTCAGACATGAAATGTTTGAGGAGTACAAAGCGCAGCGCCCGGCCACGCCGGAGGAGCTGAAAAGCCAGATAAAAAGGGTACACCAGCTGGTGGAGGCTTTCCATATTCCCGTTTTTGAAATCGACGGCTTCGAGGCCGACGACGTCCTGGGCACCCTGAGTAAGCAGGCCGATGAGCAGGGTGTCGAGACCATCATCGTTACCGGGGACAATGACATGCTCCAGGCAGTTTTGCCTCGAGTAAAAGCCCTCGCTCCTAAGCGGACCTTCACAGATACCATCCTTTACGACGAGGAGGCGGTAAAGGATAAATATGGCATCAAGCCGGAACAGCTCGCTGACCTTAAGGCACTGGTTGGCGATGTCTCGGACAACATACCGGGCCTGCCAGGTGTTGGTGAGAAGACAGCCACCAGATTACTTCAGCAATACGGTAGCCTCCAGGGAATCTACGACCATATTGAAGACATAACGCCAGGCAAGTTGCAGACAACGCTACTCCAACATCGCACTCAGGCCTTCCGTGGCAAAGAACTGACCACCATAGTCAGAGAAGTTCCCATCAAGCTGGACCTGGAAGCCTGCCGGGTAAGTCACTACGACCGAAAAGAGGTGGCAAAGCTCTTCCAGGAGCTTGAGTTCATCAGATTACTTCCCAGACTGCCCCAGATAAACACCGGGAGCAATCAGCCCTCAGCGTCCGGTTGCCACCCCGATTGTATCGTAGTGAACAACGAGACAGCCCTGGAACAACTTACAGGTGAACTGCGCGGAGCACAGGACCTGGTTATAGAGATTGCAACTGGAGGCGACAAGGCTGCCATGGTGGCCCTGACAGGCGCCCCGATTAGTATCTGGATATCGCCAGCCGCAGGAAAGGCGTTCCATATACCTCTCCGACACCAGGGTCTATATGAGGCGCAGCAGTCGCCGCCAGATGAGATCATTGCCAGGCTCAAAGCAATTCTGGAAGACGTCGGCACAGGCAAAATCGCCCATGATGGCAAACATGTTATGGCTGTACTGGCCGGCTTTGGGGTGAAGCTTGAAAACCTGCATTTCGACTCAATGCTCGCTGCTTATCTGCTTGGCGAGAAGAACCTGGGGCTCGAAGCACTGGTCTTCAACAGGCTGGGCACTGAAATGTCAACCCCTGCTAAGGTAACTGGCGCCGGAAAGAAACGAGGCCCCGTATCCCCCGATTACATCGGGCCAGACCAGATTCCCGACTACGACTTGTCCAGGTTTGACCTCATCTGGAGTTTGAAGGACAGTTTGGAAGCTGAGCTGCGAAAGCAAGGACTATGGCAGCTCTTCACTGAAGTGGAAATGGCCTTGATTCCTGTCCTGGTAGGTATGGAGAGGCACGGCATTCTTCTGGATACCGACCTGCTCCGTCAGATGTCTGTCGAGTTGGGACGGGAATTGCTGAGACTGGAGACGGAAATCTACAGCAGTGTCGGTCACCAGTTCAATATCAACTCGCCTCAGCAATTAGGCAAGGTGCTTTTCCAGGAGCTCAAGCTGCCTCAGTCTCGCAAGACGAAGACCGGCTATTCTACCGAAGCTTCGGTCATAGAATCGCTGAAAGGCGCCCATCCCATCATCGAACTGATATTGAAATATCGGCAGCTCAGTAAGCTTAAGTCCACCTATGTCGATGCCCTGCCAGCTTTGATTAATCATAAGACAGGGAGAGTGCATACCACCTTCAACCAGACAGGTACAGCGACCGGTCGACTCTCCTCCAGCGGGCCCAATCTTCAGAATATACCTATAAGGGGGGAGATGGGAAGCAAGATAAGGAAAGCAATCATAGCTCCGCCCGGGACATATCTTCTGAGCGCCGATTACTCCCAGATTGACCTCAGAGTCCTGGCACACCTCTCTCAAGACCCCGGTCTCATTGCCTCCTTTGCCCGGGACGAGGATATCCACGCCACGACTGCCTCCAAGCTCTTTGGCGTTTCCAGGGACGAAGTAACTTCCGAGATGCGCCGAAATGCCAAGACGGTCAATTTTGGAGTTGTTTATGGCATGAGCGATTACGGATTGGAGCAAGCCACCAATCTCAGCCGGGAGGAAGCTTCCCAGTTTATCACCCTGTATTTTGAGAAATATCCCAGGGTGAAGGAATATCTTGAGGCAACCAAGGAGCAGGCTCGGAAACTGGGCTATGTCCAGACAGTCTCGGGCAGGCGGCGGCTCCTGCCCGAGACTACTTCCTCGAACCGGGTGGTCAGGGAGGCTGCCGAGCGTATGGCGATAAATGCCCCGGTGCAGGGCAGCTCTGCCGATATCATTAAGATTGCCATGATAAATCTACATCGGGAAATGGAAAGGCGGAATCTCAAGAGCAAGATGCTGTTACAAATACACGATGATTTGCTCTTCGAGGTGCCTGAGGAAGAACTGGAGGAAATCAAATCCCTGGTTGCCGAGCTCATGCCCGGGGCTGTTGAACTCCGTGTCCCCTTGAAAGTGGACATCAAGCTGGGCAGGAACTGGGGCGAGATGGCTGACAACATCAAGAGCTTGCTGTAACCTCGCGCAGTACCAGGGCACCAACAGGGCAGACGACAACACACTCGCTGCAGTCCTCACAACCGGCTCTCCCCATTGGCTCGTCCCCAAAAGTGGTGACCATCCTCCGGAAGCCGCGGTAGGCGAAACCAATCATCCCCTTGCCCAGTTTTTCCCGGCATACCCAAACGCACCTGCCACAGAGTACACACTTATTGGGGTCGTAGATGAACAAAGGACTGCTTTCATCTATGGGCAGGTCGGGCAATATCTTGCTGAACCGTTTCGTCTTGAGCTTCACGCCGAGGTGCTTGGCCAGCTTCTGAAGTTCGCAGGAACCACTTCTTAGACAGTGGGTGCAATCCACAGGATGGCTGGCCAGGAGCAATTCCAAAGCGGTGCGGGCCAGCCTCAATGCCTTTGCCCCCCTGGTACTAACCACCATACCTTCTGCTACAGGTGTGGTACAGGCTGTAACCGGAGTATCCTTACCTTCGACCTCCACAAAACAGAGGCGACAAGAGGCATAAGGCTCGCTCTTCTCCCGAATGGCACAAAGGTTGGGGATGTAGATGCCATTGTCCAGAGCTGCCCACAGGACTTTTCCGCCCGGGGCAGCTCTTACTTTCTTACCATCTATCGTCAGAGAGACGCTCTTAGCTTTTGCCAGTACCATCACCTCTTTTCTCTCCCTGAAGAGAGAGAAAAGCTCAGGGCCAAAGTATCTTCCTGAACCGGCCTATCGCACCTTAGAACAACCCCTGTACCTTGCCGGTCTTCGTATCCACATCTACCCGCCTGAAGGCGGGGTCGGAGCTGCTGCCTGGCATCAGGCTGATCGTCCCGGCACAGGGACAGAGGAACTTCGCCCCGGAATAAATCAACACGTCACGAATGGGCAGGGTCCAGCCTTTAGGCACACCCTTGAGAGTCGGATCGTGCGATAGGCTCAGGTGGGTCTTCACCATCATGGTAGCGTAATCATCAAATTTGGAATCGGCCTCGAGCATCTTGGCCTTGGCCTCGGCATCGGGAGTCCATGACACGCCATCTGCTCCATAGACGACTTTAGCAATCTTGTCAACCCGTTCTCGCAGCTTCATTTCCTTGGGGTAAAGGAATTTGAAGTCGTTCTTCTCTTCACAGGCTTCCTTAACCGTATCGGCAAGTTCCAGAGCACCATCACCACCCTTGAGCCAGTGCTCGCTGAGGGCACAACGCGCCCCGGCTGCCTCGGCTGCCTTACGCACCATGTCAATTTCGGCCTTGGTATCGGTGTGGAAGGCGTTGATACAGACCACGGGGTTGATGCCTGCCGTCCTGATGGTGTTGATGTGGTGGAGCATGTTGGAGAGACCTTTCTCCAATAGCCCCAGGTCTTCCTTGGTATAGGAATCTGGCAGGGGCAGGCCCGCCACTACCTTGGGGCCACCACCATGCATCTTCAACGCCCTGATGGTGGTGGTCAGTACCGACACATGCGGCTTGAGACCGCTGAGCCGGCATTTCACGTTCCAGAACTTCTCGAATCCTATGTCGGCAGCAAAGCCGCTCTCGGTGACATTATAGTCAAACATCTTGAGCGCAATGCGGTCACCGATGATGGAAGACTGTCCTACGGCGATGTTGGCAAAGGGGCCAGCGTGCACCAGGCAGGGCTGATACTCTGCGGTGCACATCAGGGTAGGGTTGATTGTGTTGCGCATCCAGGCCGTCATTGCCCCACCAACTTCCAGGTCGCCAGTGGTAACTGGATTACCGTCCCTATCAAAGGCAACGGTAATTTCATCCATCCTCTTGCGCAGGTCTGCCAGGTCTGTGACAATAGATAGCATAGCCATAAGCTCGGAGCTGACAGCAATGCCGAACCTGGACTGCATGGTGTAGCCATCCATGCGGCCGCCAAGGCCTATTACGATATTCCTGAGGCTCTGGGCACAGAAATCTATTATCCAGCCCATTTCCACCCTTGTCGGGTCAACATTCAGTCGGCGCATCCTCGTGCGCTTGGCCAGTTCCTCATCGCTGTAGTTGCGCTCGTGCTGCATCCGGGATGTGAGCGCCACCATGGCCAGATTGTGAGCGTTCATTATGTCATTGATGTCACCGGTAAGCCCCAAAGAGAACTCGGTCATGGGAATCAATAGCGCATTGCCACCGCCGGCAGCGGTACCCTTGATATTCATACTCGGACCACCGGAGGGCTGACGTATTACACCTCCCACATTCCAACCTCGCTTGCCCATACCTTCCAGGAGTCCCATACTGGTCGTGGTTTTTCCTTCACCCAGTGGCGTGGGAGTTATGGCAGTCACCTCGATGTACTTGCCGTCCGGCCTGTCCTTGAGGCGCTCGATAATCTTCAGGAAATCGAGCCTGCACAATCTTCCGTAAGGGATAACCTCATCCTTCGCTAAGTTCAATTTTTCCCGCCACTCATCGGGGGTTGGCATGTTTTCTTCGGCTGCTTCCGAAATCTGCCAGTCTTTTAGTTTTGTCGCATCATAAGCCATGATAACCTCCTCTGTAGTTTGCTGTTCTGTTACTATTTTCCCTTGCGCTCGGCCCTGCGCTCGGCCGCTACTACCGTGTTAACCATGAGCATGGTGATAGTCATCGGTCCCACCCCTCCAGGCACTGGAGTAATAGCGCTGGCCTTCTCTTTGACCGCCTCGAACTCTACATCCCCCCTGAGGTCTGGGACCTGCTTGTTGGGGTCCGCTTTGCTGGGTTTCCATCCCACCCGGTTCACCCCCACATCGATAACGACCACCCCTTCCTTTACCATGTCCGCTTTGATGACTTCCGGAGAGCCCATTGCGGCAACCAGTATATCCGCCTGTCTTGTGATTTCGGCCATGTTCTTAGTTCCCGTGTGGACGACGCTCACAGTAGCATTGGCACGCTTGTTCTTCTGTACCAGCATGGCCATGAGAGGCTTGCCTACTATGTTGCTTCGGCCGCATATGACCACATGCTTGCCTTCAGGCGGGTTGCCGCTGCGAATCATCAACTCCACCGCGCCATGCGGGGTACAGGGCATGAAATACGGGTCTCCGATGAGCATCTTGCCCACGTTGATGGGGTGGAAGCCATCCACGTCTTTAGCCGGGTCGATGAGATTCAACACTTTGTCCGCGTTGATGTGCTTTGGCAATGGCAGTTGGACCAGTATGCCGTCGACATGTTCTGCTTTGTTCATTTCCTCCACTTTGGAGAGCAGTTCCTGTTCGGAAGCGCTCTCCAGCAGCACAATGGTTTCCGACCACACGCCTATCTCCTCCGCCGCCTTTTCCTTGCCCGACACGTAGGAAACGGATGCAGGGTCCTCTCCCACGCGAATCATGACCAGGCCCGGCGTTACTCCCCGACTCTTGAGCTTGGATGCCCGCTCTGTCAACTCAGCGCGGATCTCCTTCGCTACCTCGGTTCCAGAGATTATCTTTGCCGTCATCTAAACACCTCCTTTCTTAAGCTTCTAAGTTGTCGGCTCACCGATAATTCCTAATTTACCGGCGCTGAGGCGCGCCGCAATATCCTTCACCTGGCTGATGACCACGGGACTTAGCTTGCTGAGGGAAATATTTCCAAGACCGGCTTCTATTATGCTCTGGTCATAGGGAACAAAGCCCAGAAACTCAAAATCCGGCATCGCCGCCAGCAGAAACTCCCTGTCCTTGTCACTTCGAACCTTGTTGGCTACCACCTTAATGCTTTCTAAACCGATGTCTTTGGCCAGCTCTCTTATCCTGAACGCTGTTTCCACACTTCCCTTGCCCGGCTCTACCACCACTATCAGCTCGTCCACCGCCTTTGCCGTCGCCCGCCCGAAATGCTCTACCCCGGCCTCCATGTCCATTATGACTACTTCATCTCTCTGCAGTAGCAAGTGAGCAACCAGAGCTTCCAGTAAGGCGTTTTCGGGACAATAACAACCGCTGCCACCCTTCTTTAACCGCCCCATCACCATTAACCTGATTCCGTTATGCTCCACCCAATACTTCTCCGGTATATCATCCACCTTGGGATTCAACTTGAAGTAAGGTGCTGCCTGACCGGGACGTACGCCTGTCCTTTCTTCAATCAGGTCTGCCATCTCAGATATCGGGGTTATCTTTTCTGGATGGGGAAAACCGAGAGCAGTTGCCAGGGTGGCATTGGGGTCGGCATCTATGGCCAGGACAGTATAGCCAGACTCGCTAAATATAGTAGAAAGGAGGGAGACAAACATTGTCTTGCCTACGCCTCCTTTGCCACTAACAGCGACTTTCATTCCCCGACCGCACATTGTACCCTGTGTCAAAAGCAGAAGTCAACCCGTGTAATGGTTGACCAAATGGGCAATAGTAGGCCATGAATTCTTCCGAGTTCCTTTTCAATAGGCCCGACACAAGTAAGACGGGCCAGAGCTTGGTGCGGGCAGCTGAAGGTATGCTCAATCAGCCATGCGCTTAGCACAGGTCTGTTTTACAATTTCTGAGATATCTTTGACAATCAGCCTCTCTTCTATTCCCTCGTCCTTGATCGCTTCGCCAAGCATTACGGCACAGGTTGGGCAGGCTACCGCTAAGATGCCAGCCCCACTCTTATCGGCCTCTCGCACCCTGATTCTCGAGGGGCTATTTTCGCCGCCGCCAAAGGAATCGGTGTAGAAATTGCCGCTGCCCCCGCCGCAGCAGAAAGAATTCTGGCGGTTCCTTTCCATCTCCACGATCTCGATGCCGGGGATGACCCTCAGTATCTCACGGGGCGCTTCATACTCTCCGGCATGTCTTCCCAGAAAACACGGGTCGTGGTAGGTCACTCTCATGTTCAGCTTTGAGCCTGGCTTCAGTCTTCCCCGTTTAATAAGGTCACGGAGTACCTGGGTATAGTGAAATACTTCAAATCTATCCGGGTATTCATTCCGGAAGACATTAAGGGAATGCGGGGACAGTGTTATAACCTTCTTGACACCAACCTTCTCGAAAATGGCGGTATTCCTGTCTCTCAGCGTCTCAAAAACACGTCTCTCGCCCAGTACGCGGATTTCATTGCCATCGCACTCTTCGGCAGGGCCTAATATGCCAAATGAAACACCAGCCTCAAGAAGCAGTCCCCCCACTGCTTGAGCAGCCTTCTGCGCCTTCTCATCAAACGACCCAACACAGCCAACGTAGAAGAGGAACTCCTGGCCCTCATAAGGCTCTATTCCCATACTGTCAGCCCACTGGCCTCGCTTCTCTCTCAGTTCCCGGTAGGGATTGCCATAGGCTTCGATATTACGGAAGAAGCGTGCCACCATGGGAGTAACCAGGCCGTTATTCACCATCTCCTCTCTGGCCGCTATTACCATATTGACAATATCTTTGTTGAAGGAGAACTTGCAGCTCTGGACGCAGTTATTGCAGGTGGTGCAGGAGAAGAGTATTCTGCCCAGCGACTCGGACCATTCTATTTCTTTTCCCTCCCAGGCCCGAATTAGCCAGAGCAAGCCACCCGGCGAGTAGCTCTTCAGACGGAACCTGTTGTAGATAGGGCAGTTAAAGGCCGAATAGTCTACAGTCAGCTGGCAATACCCACAGCCAAAGCACCTGTGGATTACGTCTTTATAATCCTCCAGGGAAATTTAGCTCACCTCCCAGTTTCCCGGATTCATGATGCCGTTCGGGTCCAGCACCTTCTTTATCCTGTCTATCAACTGACGCGTGCCGGCGTCCATTCTCTCCAGGATTAGCTTCTGCGCCGGTAGTTCCGGCTTCCAGACCACCCCACCCAACTCCAGGGTCAGGCGGTTGGTCTCATCGAGGGCGCGTCTGGCCCTATCTGCCTCGTCCGCGACAGCCCGGTTGAAAGGGTAAGAGTAGGCGAGCATAACGCTGTGGCCGTTGGGCAGTAGTTGTATTCCCAGCTGGTACAACAGGTCATACTTGTGGGCAATCTCAATTCCGCTCTGCCAGGCCCGGGGTATCACCTCTATGGGCAGTATGGCCCCTGTGTATTCAAAGCCGCCGCCTTTCCTGAAATCGGCGGCAGTGGCGGCAAATGGAGGCACGCCGAGAAATCTCTCCCGCAGCGGTGTCAGCGCCGGCTCTTCGTTTACCGGCCACACCCTGTCCTGGTATTTCTGGAAAAGCTGGTTATGCACTCCCTTCTTGGTCTCAAACTCCACCTGCGATTGCCCGGAGATGTCAATAATATAATATATGCGTTGCGCCCACCTCGGCTTCTCCTGGGTGATAATGAAGCAGTTCTCCAGGAGGTTTAGCTGGCTCAGATCGGCGATAATTTCCGGAATCAGCTCAGTGCTATCGGAAACGAACAGCAAAAGGCCCCTGTAGTTGGGTTTGGGGAAGAGCTGCATTGACAGCTTGGTGACGATACCGGTCGTTCCCAGCCAGCCCAGAAAGAGACCCATAAGGTCGGGGAGGGGATCCCGGCTGAACCATTTGGGACTTATCGAGCTTGAGCCCAGCTTGCATACCTCGCCGGTGGGCAAGACCACCTCCATGCCGTTGACCATCTGCGAGTTAACGCCGTACCTCGGTGTCAGGTGTCCGTGCCCCTGAATCAGTATGTTGCCGACTATGGTAGCAGTGGGGGGTGCCTCAGGGGTTGAGTGCTGGAGGTGGGGATAATGCTTCTCAAGGTAGGCCCTGAGGGCCGCCTGGGTGACGCCGGCCTCAATTACGGCGTAACGACTGGCTTCATTTACCTCTATTATGGTATCCATCCTCTTCATGTCCAGCACAACGCCACCTTCGAGAGGAACGGTGAGGGCCGACAGGGTCAGTCCCGCCCCCATCGGGGTGAGGGGGACCTTCTCCTGGTTTGCCAGCCTGACTATCTGCTGCACCTCGTCCACTGTTCGGGGCATCACCACATAGTCGGCCCGGCGCGGCTTCTGTGCCCCCGGGTCACGCGAATAGAGATACAGGTCTTCGGGGCGGTTTGACACATAATCCTGGCCAACAATATCAATCAGCTGGCTCAGGAAGCCTTCTTGCATATCTGCCTACATCCTAGCATAATGGAGACCATTACCGAAATTAATGGCAAGAGCAACACGCCATATGTGGCGTCTGTAGCAGGCCTAACTGGCACGGTATTCCTGGAACTCTCCCAGAGCGCTTGTCGCCGTTACCCTAAGACTATCGGCGTAGCGTGTCTGATAAATCCATGATTTGACCATACAATCCGGCGCTGACTATCAGCCTATGCTCCTGGCTTAGCCACATACTTGTTCACCAGGTCTGCCGTACCGGCAACATTCAGCTTCTTGAAGAGCAGGGCAAAACGTTCCTCAAGTGCTGCACCTATCTTCCCCAGAACATCTTGAGGCAGATTCCAGAGCTCTTTCTTGAAATCGCCAAAGGCCTTTTTTCGGGTTTTGTAGATGAACTGCTCGTCGGTATCCCTTTCACTTCTCTCGTGGCTATATTGTTCGAGTAGATGCCGGTTGATTTCACCTCTCAGTTCCCGGGGGAAATCGGGGCTGTCATAGATGATATTCTGAAAGCCGGTCGCCAGATGAATTTCAGCACAGTCAACCTTGGGGAACATATCGAAAGCCTCTTCCGGGAGCGTGGAAGCGCCATGCTGTACCGCACCGGCCATGCCGTATTTTTCGCGTGCCATTGCAGACAGCTCTTGTAGCGCATTGAAGTCAATCTCCACCTGCGCAATGGAACCGTCGGGGAGCACGACCCCACCGTGAGTTGTCCCCGTCTGTACGCTGATTTTGGAAATTCCCGGTATGCCCGTACCCAGCCGCGAAAGGTAGCCGGACATAAAAGCCTGCAGCTCTTCGACCGTACTGTTCTTTCTACCTACTTCGCCAATCTCACCACCAATCGATATGGTTACCCCCTCCGGCTCTATAGTCCGTATGAACCTCGTCATCTCGGCTGTTACCAGGCAGTTTTCCTCTTGCTGCTCTTCAAGGCCAAGCTTTTCTATATCGACAAGCGTAGAGGCATCGATATCAATATTGAAAAACATGGCGTCTATCGCCTCTCTTACAAGGCTCCTGACCGCTTCCATCTCCCCTTTCGGGTCTGACTGATAGCGCTTGCGTCTGAACTGAAAGTGGTCACCCTGGAGAAAGACCGGGCCATTGAATCCCTCCCTGAGTGCCGCGGCAAGCACGCAGGCTGCGTATTCGCCGGGCCTTTGCCCGGTATAGTCTATCTCAGACCGGGCTATCTCAAAGATGAAAGCCCCAACAGAGTGCTGCACAGCCGCCCTGAATACGGCTCTAGCTACATCATAGGTAATACCGCGGATGTTTATTGCCGGCACAGTGACGCCAGAATAGAGGTTTCTGCCCCGTGCGTCATACAAGCCCTGAATGCTGGCGGGGAAAATACCCTCTCTTGTCGCCGCCTCGATAATCTGCCGCCGTGCGCTTGCCCTGACATCATCTGCCCCGAAGACAGCGTCCTGCACCAGATGGTCGATTTTCTCACGAGCGGGCTTACCTGAGGTCGTTCTTTTTGCCGATGATTTCCGGTTTGCATTCATCAGTCTCCCTCCTTTTCGGTTGAGCAGGACTCAGTCAGAATAGTCCGGCGCCCGTTATATCTTTCAACGTCGTATAGTGTGCTGACATCAACCTGCTTTAGCCTGCCGACAACTTTGTCCAGCGGGCAGGCTGTAATCCGTCCATCCCTGTAGCAGACCATCTTGCCGAATTCTCTGGCATGGACCAGGTCGACCGCAGCAATCCCGAAGTACCTGCCCATTCGGCGGTCATAAGCGCAAGGCGCACCACCGCGCTGCAGGTGGCTGAGCACAACACAGCGTGTCTCCAGACCGGTGCCATCCTCTATACCGTGTGCCAGAAAATCGCCAATGCCGCCCAGCACTTTGTGACCGAAGGCATCCAGACGCACTTCCCGAGTGAACTCGGTATATCCTTCAGGTTTAGCCCCTTCAGCAACCAGAACAATGTCGTACCTCGTCCCAGCCTGCCGACCTTCCAGGACGAGTTCATTCACCTTATCAATAGAGAAGTCATACTCGGGGATAAGGATGATGTAGGCTCCGCTGGACTCTCCCCCTTCCAGGGCAAGCCAGCCGGCATGTCTCCCCATTGTCTCCACAACAAATATCCTCTTATGAGAGCCGGCAGTTGTCCTCAAGCGGTCGACTTCCTGGGTAATGACCTCTAACGCCGTTTCAAAGCCCAGAGTATACTCGGTTTCGCAGAGGTCCTTGTCAATCGTTTTGGGAATGCCGATAACGTTTATTCCCTCTACAGCCAGCCTGTGCGCGACCCCCAGAGTATCGTCGCCACCTATAGCTATCAGGGCGTCAATGCCCAGCTTATCGACATTGTTTATCACCAGTTTTGAACTGTCATGCTCTCGTTCATAAGGATTTGTTCGAGATGTGCCAAGCATGGTGCCACCATATCTGTCCCATGTTCTTACCACCGCCGGGTCCAGTGACACCAGGTACTCCCGGGAAGGCTCAGGCTGAGCCAGTCCCTCCCACCCATCCTTAATCCCTAACACTTCATAGTGGATACCCTTCTCTTTGTGTACCCGCTCATCCATCGCTGTTTTCACCACCCATTTGATGGCTGGATTTATGCCGGCACAATCGCCGCCGCCGCTGAGAATACCTATTCTGCGTTTTTTCACTGGCACCTGACGCCCCTCCTTGCTGTCCGCGTAACTTGAACCGGCTTGCATTGGCTACCGCTTTGCCTCTGTCACCTCAGGACCGGTAGACACTGGGCAGCAATGCTATGTAGCCGATTCCAATTTTATCCCTTTCTCCACTCTTTTATCAACACATTCGTCCCCAAAGTGAACGCTTCTCCTGCCTAGCGGCTCGTTCCCCAAATGACCGGTTTCCCTACACAGCCAGTTAGTGTAACGTATTGGCAGCTCAGTAGGCCATTTGGCACCCATCACCTACCACCACTCAATAATAGAGCCCCTTCTCTTCAGTGCTATCCCTTCCGCCATCTCCAGTTCTCTTATCCAATCGGCCAACCCGCAGGCGTGATGGATAATTAGCGGAATACTCAGCCTGGGAAGAATATCCCGATTCAGACCGCAAGCGAATATGACGCTACCCGTCTCGCGCTCAGTCTCCGTGGAATCCCAAGGGGTGGGGTGCATGAAGCCATGGCTTGCCCCGTCGCCGGTCGCATAGAACCAGTTATCCGGGAACTCTTCCTTTAGCTGCCTCATGAGCCTGATGGCGGAGAGGTTTGTATCGACCGTATAGCCCTTATTCAAATTCCTCAAGATAGAGTCGGCGAAGGATTCAAAGCCTACCGCCGACATAAGGACACGTGCGTTCATGGCCCTGGCCAGCTTCAAGGAAACGCGGAGTTTCTCTTCGCCCATTATCAGCCAATCGGCCCGGCTGACCAGCTCCATCTGAGAAATCCTCAGCCCCTGCTGTTCGATAGCCGACAGCAATTCAGGCAGCGTGGCCAGTGATGCCTCGTTTATCAACTCAAAGGGGATTTTTGTCCCCTCCGCATCCTCGGGTAAGTTGATTATTTGTGCCAGCACATTGTTGAGTGGTAGATTACCGCCAAACCCTTTATCCCGGGCGACATCACAGAAGCTACAACCCCGGAGGTTGAGGGATATCTGGCCCCTCTTGTCGAAGGGGGCGTCTTCCAGGTTAGTTGGATAATCAACGCTGACCCTAACCGTCCTGGCAGCATAAGGACACCCTATCTGTTGCACCACCTGAGCACTGGTTACAGACACCGGCTCCAGTCCCGATGGGCCCAGCCTGTACAGATTCCCCCAGTTGACCTTCCCAAGAAAATCTCCATTCCACCTATCCCGCTCATTTATCCGGCATTCGCCATTCTGAGTGAAAAGCGCCCCCGGGATGTCACCAGGCACCTCTCCGCCCTGAAAATCGATAAAGGGGATTAGCTGCTCAGCAGGTCCTTGCAAAGCGAGACTGAAGCTATCCCTTAGCCCGGGAAATCGGTGAGGATGTCGTTCCCAACCTGTCTCTCCTGCATAATCGACGTCTGCTTGAGGACCACCCAGAATCGTTATAGCCCCTTCCGCCTTCAGCTCCCTGGCCAGCTCCCACAGCTCAGGACGACCTCCTAGGCTGCTGAAGCCAATAATCGACCTCTCGCTGCCAAAGACCTGAAATACGTTCTTCTTGATGCGTTCCTTATCAAAATCGTGACCTATAGCTACTACCACACACTCATAGTCGGTATTGTCCTGGATAATGGTGGCTGCCATCTGCGGGCCCAGCAAGCCATAGCCTTCATCAATGTCGGCGCAGTTGGCCAGGATAACCATTACCTTCTTATTCATCGGCCCCGATTACAGCATAAGTTCTACGTCTCATATAGTACCTGTCAACCACTGGCCATATCAAGGAGAGTTCTGAGTAATCTGTCGCCCTCCCGTTCTAGTGCTCTGTCGCGCCGGATGCCTGCTATCACAAAGGCAAAGGGAAAAACCTGTTGAAGAGGAAGATGAATGCCGGGATCGAGAATATGGAGACCACGAAACTAGCAAGTACAAACTGGCTGGCTATCTTCCGATTCCCTCCGCAGCGCTCGACCAGGATAGGTATTGCCGTAATGGGCGGTACCACAGCCTGAAGTATTACAATCAGGGCGATACCGAAATCAGGGCGGAGCCAGAGTAACAGGGCGAGAAAAACCAGCGGGAAGACAATGTTCTTAATCACGACGAACTTGACAACTTCCGGGATGTACCACTTCTTCTTGTTATCGTCTGCTTTGCACATGAAATCGTTATAGATGTTCCCGCCCAGTATCAGCATAAAGAGTGGCGTGGCAATGGCTCCGACCATGGTGACGATAGTGATGAAGAAATCAGGTATGTAGTCCCCGGCGGAGACAAGGCCGATAATAAGGCCGACAATAGTTGAAACCAGCACGGGATTAACGATTCTGCGGCAGCTTAGCTTTTCCTTGTCAATGCCCCCTCTGAAGAACAAGGTGTATGTGCTGAACACCATCGAAGGATAAAATATCATGAACAGAAACAGCGGCACCAGATAGGCATTACCCTGACCGAAAATGCCCCCGACAATCAATATGGGGAAGAAAAGCCCGTTCTGGTAGAAGAGTCCGATGGTGAACTCACCACGGATCTCCTTTCTCACCAGGAAGGATGCCGATAGCGAAAGGGCCAGTGCCACGACTGTAAAAACCAGCCACCAGAGCGGCATATGCCACCAGTCCGGATACTCCTGCGGCGAGAAATTCAATATCAGATTGCCGAGCACAAGTAAAGGTAAGGCTATATCAATGGCCAGTGAAGACAGAAAAGCCAGCGTTTCGGACGGCACTCGTCTCCTACCGATAATCCAGAAGCCCAGGACGCCTATGCCGAGGAGCGCAAATACAGCCTGTAAAGTAACCAGGAAAACGTCCATATCTTTGCCATTCTATATGTCACGAAGAGCGTTGACAAGTTTCAAGGACAGCCTGCGCCATGCGTATTCTTACAAATGCTTTGACATAGGAAGCGGTTACGGCGCCACAGACACCGGGCATAACTTGTTTGATTGTCTGCAAAGTCGTACAATATTCACTAAGCCGTCCAAGAAACGTAGTTGCCCGATTCATCGGGCTCGGTCATAATGGGGAAGTCTAACTACAGATTGCCCCTCTTAAGATGACAGGGACTGGCCCGCCTGAGCCTGCTCGCCGTATGACTCCAGCAGGCGAGCCTGTGGCGTCGGCGGGCAGGGGAGTTATGAATAAGGAGATAACCCTCCTTAGCCTCCTTGTTCTAAGGGGGGTGTCGGAGGTGAAAATCCCTACTTGTCGGTATAAAATGGCCGAAATGGAATGGCAAAATCAAAACCAAGCAGACTGAATAAAAGCAAGGAGGTAATTGAGAAATGTCTGTCGCTTTTTCTGCCAGCGAACTTATCAACATAGCTATAGGTAATGAGAGAAGGGGGCTCGCCTTTTACGATGTCCTGACAGATGCAGCCGATAGTGCTGAAGCTCGCAGGATCTTTCGGTATCTTGCCGATATGGAAAGAGAGCATGTTCAGACCTTCCAGGCCATGTTGACCGAAGCAGACAAATACGAAATCACAGAGGCCTGTACCGAGGAATATGCTGCTTATGTCCAGGCACTGGTTGACACTGCTGTCTTCAGCGATGACTTGATCAACAGCAAAATGGCGACCGGGGCGGACAGCGATATTAAGGCTCTGGAACTGGGTATAGGCGCCGAGAAGGATTCCATACTGTTCTACTATACGATGAAAGAGATAATGCCTCAGCGAGCACAGTCAACAGTGGACAAGATCATAGCCGAGGAGAAATCGCACGTCAGGCAACTCTCTGAGTTGAAGCGGAAATTCACTATCTGCTGATGCTGCGGTGGCAAAAGAGCTGCAGGAGTATATGTGCAATGCAACTCAGCTAACTCTGAACGGGAATCCGCAGAAACCAGGTTGTTACGACAGGACTCCAACCTGATGTGTAAGGAGGAACCGTGTCAATACTACAGGGAATCTTCACAAATATGTCGGTTAAGATGCCTCTCCGCAGAAAGCTCTACCTTGTTCTGCGCAACAATGCCATAAAGATAGCCAGGCGACAGCGCTGTTGCGGGCATCCCGGCGAACCCGGCTGCTGACAGGTGGCAAAGTGACCCTCTCGTGAAGAGGGCACTGCTCCTTCCTGCATATTTCCATCGATCATGAGGCTAACCTTGGGGCCATCTGTTCTCGACTGTGAATTCAGGACTCCCGTGGCCCGGCAGTTCCGGAAAAGGTGACGGGCACCCGTATAGAATATTCAGTATAGTTCATCTAGCAAAGATATTCAGAAATGCAGACGTTTCTACCATACCCCGAATTCGATAAATCAGCAGCCGTTTTGGACAGACAACGGCTGGGCAAGCAAAGAGTGGAGGCATTTCAGATTGTACGCGCGATCACCCTTGGAAGTGGCTGGTCAAATCACCCAATCGTTAGAATGTGGACGGGTTTTGAAAACGCACTCAAACTGTATTCAAACGTGATGGTCGAGGAATGGGTCAGGCGTGGCTATCGGAACAACCTGGGTATATATGACCTCGCCGGATGCGAGATAGCTTATCCGTGGTGGCTTGGTATTGAAGAGTTCCATGCTTCACACAGGGCAGCATTATTGGCCAAGGATTATTGTTATTACTCAAAGTATGGGTGGGCAGAAACGCCGAGAATCAATTACTTATGGTATGGATCATAGTAATGGCAGTATTACGATGGAAAAGGAGGATGATCAGATGGCTACGAAGCTGGACTTCTACTGCTGGGTAAGGTGAACTACCTGTCGCAAAGCGAAAGAGTTTCTTTCGCAAAAGGACGTGGAGATCAACGAGCGCGATTTCTTCAAGAACCCTTTTACGCGGGATGAAATCAGGGATTTGCTCAAGGGCAGGTCCGCTTCCGAAATGTTAAACTTCAGAAGCCCAAGCTTCAAGCAACTGGGATTGTCGAGGGAGAACCTGAGTGATGACGAACTCATTGAACTTATGCTTAAAGAGCCACGACTTATCCGCAGACCCATCGTTCGTATTGGCGATAACGTGCACTTCGGTGCTGACAGGTCAGTACTGGAAGGCCTGATACCTTGATAGGAAACAATTATACAGCACTCGGGATTGTTCAGCCCAGCCTTGCCCAGTTCAACTGGAACTCAGATTGTGACATCAATTGCGAGTCTCGATAGAGCTCCATTCGCAGGTCTACGGACACGTCAGGAGGGCGACGAAGTACCGTTGTTCTGAGGGGCTACAGGCCGCCAGGCAGTTACTCGATATACTGCAATTGGTGCTGATTTCCCCTTAAGCTTTTGTGACTCGAGTCCCACGGTTTCTATGTAGTCTTTTGTTTTATTATACGTGTCAGCACCAATCCAGATTTCACCGCCGGGGGCGCTACTGCAAATGCGTGAAGCAATGTTAATGGAGTCTCCGATGACGGTGTATTCGGTGCGTCCAACCGAGCCTATATTGCCGGCTAAGGCCATGCCGGTGTTGATGCCGATGCCAAATTGCACCGGGAGCAGCCGGCTTTCACTTCGCTGTAGTTCAGCAACTTTCTGCTGTGCTTCCCACGCTGCCTTTACTGCCAGCAATGCGTGCTCGGGCTGAGATTGTGGCGCGTTCCATACAGCCATGATATTATCGCCGCCAAACTTGTTAACTATCCCGTCCTGCTGTATTACTGCGTCGGTCACAACTGCCAAATAATCATTGAGCATTTGCACTGTAGATTCAGGAGATAACTGCTCGCTTATCATGGTGAAATTGCGGATATCCGCAAAGAGCACAGTTACCTCCCTTTGCTCCCCTCCCAGGCGAAGCTCCCCAGCATCAGCTCGGCTGACTATCTCCGTGGCTATTTGAGGCGAAATATACCGACCGAAAAGCTCCTTGACAAACCGTTTATCGGACTGCTCAATAACGACCATGCAAAGAACGCTACCGACATAGATGACTGGTAGCAGCAGCAGGGGGTAAAGTAGATCTAGAACATATGCTCTGTCGAAAGCAATGAAGGCGGCTATCAGGCAAGCGATAAACAAGCCCACGGTTATTCCCGCTCCCTTTGCCACATCCGTCCAGTGCCGGGTCCCACACCGGGGCAAGGCAAAAGCAGTGATGCCAACTAGCAGCAGCATAATCACGAGCGTGATGATGACGCCAGGCTCTATCAAGAAACGCTGTGTGAGAATGGTATCCATGGCAGAGGCGTGTATGAAAACTCCGGGAATCTTGCTGGCTGAGGTGGGGACAGCCCAAGTGTCAGGCTCACCGGTAGCGGTCATCCCGATCAATACGATTTTGTTCCTGACTAACGACCAGTCAAAGTTGCCGCTGATAACGTCACCGTAAGAGACATACGGGCGTGCGTCATTGTCGGCGGAGAAGTTGATGCGTAGGAAATATGAATCATCAACGGGAATATCACGGGCCAACAGGTTAACGGCGCCGTCTTGGATCGCATATTCCTGCGGCAAGGGCATGGAGAACAGCCTGTGAAGCACAGCCAGGGTCAGTGAGGGATAGACCTGTCCTGAGCTTGACGCGACGATCAGCGGTAGCCGCCGCACCGTGCCATCGCCGTCGGGAACCACATTGGCATGTCCGATGTTGCTGGCAGCCTGTTCTAAAGAGGCAACCGGCAACAGGAAATTATCATAGGTAATCACAGCTCCAGATTGTGAGACAGGTTGAGTGCCAACCCCAGCCAGAACAACATTGTCCGCTTGGGCTATTGCTGCCGCCAGCATTTCATCATCGGTGGAAGTATCGGTGAAGATGACATCAAAGCCGATTACCTTGGCTCCAGCCTGGTTTAGGTTGTCGATGGCCTGGGCATGGAGGCTGCGTGGCCACTCTGCCCACCGACCATAAGCTGCAAGCGTATTATCATCAATACCGGCGATAACAATGTTGGGAGAAGGATGTTCAGAGGCGAAAAGCTGGTCGGAAAACCACAGATTGATGCTATAGAATGGTTGAATCAGCAACGCCACCAGCGTAAAGAGACAACCCACTCCTATGAGTACCAAAGTGTGGTAAAGACGCTTGCGTTGGCGTCTGGTCATTCTATGTTTGGACAACGGATTAGCTGTAATCTTGATTCGCCTCTAGGTATCCGTTTCCTGGCGGCACCCCTGAGACGACATCGTCATCATCAACATGCTGCGCAAACGTTTCATTTCAGGTCCCAGCTGCCGACAGCGCACTGATCGTAAGCATCATCTCCCACGGCGACCACGGTGCCGTCGGTGTTCAGCCCCACCGTGTGCGCCGCTCCTGTGGCTACCTGGATGATGTTCATCCACCCACCGACATTGCACTGCCCGCTGCTGTCCAATCCCACGGCGACCACGGTGCCGTCGGACTTAAGCCCCACCGTGTGATGGCTGCCTGCGGCCACCTGGGTGATGTTGGTCCAGTCGTCGACATCGCACTGCCCGTCAGAGTCCCGTCCCACGGCGACGACAGTGCCGTCGAACCTGAGCCCCACCGTGTGATAGCGACCTGCGGCGACCTGGATGATGTCCGTCCAGTTGCCAACATCGCACTGCCCGAAATTGGGCTCGCCCCCCGATGGTCCCACAGCCACCACAGTGCCGTCCGACTTAAGGCCCACCGTGTGAAGCGGACCTGCGGCGACCTGGATGATGTCCGTCCAATCGTCGACATCGCACTGCCCAAAGGCGTTGTATCCCACGGCGACCACAGAACCATTGGAACTGAGGCCCACCGTGTGAAGGTCACCTGCGTCAACCTGGATGATGCCCGTCCAGCCGCCGACATCGCACTGTCCGTCGCCGCTCCATCCCTCGGCGACGACGGTGCCGTTGGCCTTGAGTCCCACCGTGTGCTCGCTGCCTGCGGTGACCTGGGTGATGTCAGTCCAGTCACCGACATCACACTGCCCGTCGTCGTTCAATCCCACGGCGACCACGGTGCCATCAGCCTGAAGCCCCACCGTATGATGGCTGCCTGCGGCGACCATTATGAGTTCAGGGGGCTGACCGGGCCTGATAATGCATTGCTGCCCCTTAGGGACCTGCAATTCCACACCCTGTGCAATGGCATATATATCCCCTTCCAGATTGGTTATCCAGGTTGTGCCGTCTTCACCAACGGTAACTACCATGACACTGCCCCTCACCCCTGCTACACCCGTTGGTGTCTCGATTTCGTAGCTAGATGCCGGGTCGAGAATATTCGTGATGCGGCTTATGGTGGTCCCTATTGTCTGCAAAAGAGTGATAGTTGTGACGCCGGTGTCGCAGGCAACATCGAGCGAGAGAATTTCGATCTGGGTGCCAGCCTCCAATTCTATGGTGCTACCATCGAAGAAAGTAATTTCAGCGCCGGAGTTTTCGCCGGTCTTTATGGTGTCGCCGACTTCCAGAGACATTTCAACCTGTGCTTCTACCCAGGTGTCCGTACCTGCCTTCATCACAAACACATCCCCCTCCGTTATTGAAAGTATCGTAAGCGTATCAGGACACGGCGACCCGCCGCAGCCCACTGAAGCCGAGGCTACCAGAATAGCCAGGGCAAACATCGACAGCAGTTTCTTACACATGCTAGTCCTCCTGTAACAGGCGAGCGTGCTTTGCGAGCAGCACGGGCTCTTCACGATATCTACCGCTTATTCGTAATGCTTCACTTGTTCTTATACCCAACGTATGATTTCTCCCCGCTAATTCTGACTGCCTTGGCTACTGGCGCGATAATTCTACTCACATGGGGTAGCGACTGGATGGCTCATTAGTAGCCAAGATGCTTACGCGCTATACAAAGCTTCATAATACTCTGCTATAATTGCCTTGTCAATAGGATTCCATGTTGGGAGGGAGAAGCTGGACAAAGGCCCAGGACCAGGAGAAACAGCCGCTCCTTAAGATTGCCTTCTTATTCTCAAACAGCCTATAGATAACAGCATGTGTCCGCTATAGGATAAGCTCCTCGCCCTCGCGGGCAATATCAATCGGGGTTCCCAGCAATGTGGCTACTCCCCCGATTTCTCTCTCTATCTCGGGCTCATGCTGTGGGCTGAGGTGAATCACAGCCACCTTTGGCAGATAACCCTTTGCTCGACGGAACTCAGTCAACTCATCCTTGAGCATCTCCGGACAGAGATGCCCTGCATCCTTGGCTGCACTGGCGAGGCTATTAGGCCAGGTCACATCAGCTATTATCAATTGCGGAGAGACGTTGGCCCACACAGAAGAAAGCCCGGGACCGGTATCACCGGTACAGAAAACAGTCTTTTCATCTCCGGAACTTATTTCAAAGCCCACGCCGTCAAGAGGATGCCGCACAGGCACTGCCATGACCTCGTATCCTTCTATGTTGTGCCGATCGAAAGGTTCCACCGGGACCAATTGAAGTGTCGCCTTTCGTCGAAATGAAACCTCGCTCGCGAATTTGGGGTAGACCACGCCATCGATCAGGTGGGACGTGAGAATTTCCAGGGTCCTCGATGTGGCGATGACTTTGGTAATGTGGTCACTATTGTTGAAGGCAAAGGCAGGGACAGCCCTGATATGGTCGTAATGCCCGTGAGAAAGCAATATAGCCCTTATCTTCCTCTGCTCGGCGAATGTCAGTTCGGAAGTCAGGCTCCCGGCATCTACAGCGAGGATATCATCGATGAGCAAGGACACGAGCCTCGTGTTCTCGGACTCCGCATTGTGCGTACCCAGAAATCTGATTATCATTGAAGTTATTTCAGGGCCATCTCATACTTTGGTCTTCCAGAAATTTGGCCAATTTGCGCCTTCCTTCGGATAACGGCAGTTGTTGTATGCCAATCAATTCTGGTCATCATAGCAACAGCCTCTTCGCCGGCAACTTACGGGCTATTTCGGTTTGAGGCGTTTTGCCCGGTTGCCCATAGCGTCGTACGTAGCATATTTGTAAAGTTCAGCAAGTGTCGGATAGTTAAAGCAGGTGTTAATGAACATATCGCTGGCTCCACCCACCAGCAAAGCACTGAGGCCGATGTGGACTAACTCAGAGGCAATCTCGCCAATAACGTGTACACCCAGCAGTTTCATAGGGCGCCTGATGTCATCGTTGAACTCGAAAATCAATTTCAAAAAGCCGTCGTTATCGCCGATTATCATGCCCCGGACGTTTTGATTATAGGCAGCCTTGCCCACCACATAATCGATCTTTTCCCGCTGGCACTCTTCCTCGGTCTTGCCTGCCCCGGAGCACTCAGGAATGGTATAAATGCCAAACGGCAGGATCGGCGCCACTTGTTCCTTGTAGGGCTCTAGATTGAAGGCCTTTATCATGGCGAAACGAGCCTGTTCCATGGAAGTCGAGGCTAGGGCTGGCGCGCCTATGACATCCCCGGCGGCATAGATGCCGGGCACGGGTTTTCGGGTTTCCGGGTGCACGACCTGGTATGTTTCGTCTACCACCAGCAGCCCATACTTGCCGGGCTTGACCCCGGCAGCCTCGAGATTCAGCTCGCCGGTGTTACTGAACCGGCCGGTTGCGAGCATCACGGCTTCAGTCGTGATGCAATTCCCTGAACCCAGTCTAATCACTAACCCGTCGGTCTCTCTCGTGCAAGAGTCTACGCTATCGGGCATCAATAGGTTTATGCCCAACTTCAGCATGCTGTTCTCGAGTGCAAGGGAGATGTCGTGATCCATGAATGGCAGCAGGATATCCTTGTTATGGATCAGGGACACGTCTACCCCTAACTCAGCGAAGATGCAGGCGTATTCACATCCAATCACGCCACCACCCACCACCACCATATTCCTGGGCATGCTCTTGATGCCTAGTATAGAGTCTGAGTCGTAGATGCAGCGGTCTCTGGGGAAGTTCTCGGGATAGCGTGGAGACGACCCCGTTGCGATCAGTATAACGTCGCCCTGGAGGAACTCGGGTGTCTTGCCGCGGACCTCCACCTTGATTGTCCGCTCATCTATGAATGAACCCATGCCTCTGAAGATATCCACGCCATGGAGACGCATGTTATTCATCGCGCGACTGCACTCAGCGTCCTTTACGACACGCTCGTGCTGGAGGAAATCTTGGACCGTGGGCCGATGTTTGAGCGAAAGATTCACACCATGGAGGCGGCGTGCACGTAACCCGGAGAGCGTCAACGCTGTTTCGCGCAGAGTTTTGCTCGGGACTGTGGTACTGGCTGCGGCGCCGCCTAGATAGTAGTCCCGCTCTACCATGGCCACTCTCTTGCCGAAATAGGCAGCCTGCGCAGCGCCTTTCTCACCTGCCGGGCCAGAACCGAGAACGACCAGGTCATATTTATGCGTGGCCATAAGCTCCTCTCAGCTATGAAGTTCTATTCGTGCCTTTCTAAGTGGTCCCATCTCTTATCCAGCAATGTCTTAATCCAGCTGATGAATACCCGTACAAGCATTTCTCTACGAATATTATACTACCACTGGCCTGCTTTCAACTGGCAGATAACCATTCGCTCGACGGAGTTTAATCAACTCATCCCTCGCGAATTTGGGGTAGACTACGCCGTCGACCAGGTGGGACGTGTGAATTTCCAGGGTCCTCGATGTGGCGATGACTTTGGTAATGTGGTCAGAATTCTTGAAGGCAAAGGCGGGGACCGCCCCAGCAGAAAAAGCCAGATGAACCCGGCGGCAACGGACGGTGCAACTCCGGTCAAGTCCCTGAATTAGACATGAACCACGGCTTTGACATATAATCATTCATACCATCACCAACGGTGGACGTGATATGGACCGGATGCCCTCGGAACAAGAGAAATCTTCTGACATTGCCTCGCTCGAGGCTATGTTAAAGCCTCGCTCCATAGCTGTTATCGGAGCCTCACGCAGAAATCTCACTATCGGCAACAGGTTGTTCCGTAATTTGTTGCAGCATGAGTTCACTGGGGTCGTCTACCCGGTGAACCCCAACGCCAAAGTGGTGGCCGCGGTGCAGGCATACCCATCTGTCCTGGATATACCGGGGGACGTGGACCTCGCCATCATCATCACCCCGGCGGATAGTACCCCCCGACTGATGGAAGAGTGCGGGCAAAAAGGGGTGCGCGGCGTGGTTGTAATCTCAGCGGGTTTTGCAGAGAGCGGCCCTGAGGGAAAGGCGAAGCAGGATGAGATAGTTGAAATTGCCCGGCGCTACGGGATGCGCATAGTGGGACCGAACTGCATGGGCATCGTCAACACCGACCCGGAAGTCAATATGAACGCCACTTTCTCCCCCGTGTTCCCTCCCACCGGCGGTATCGCCATGGGTACCCAGAGCGGTGCGCTGGGACAGACCATCCTGGAGTATGCCAGGAACCTGAATGTCGGGCTATCCAGTTTCGTCAGCATCGGAAACAGGGCCGATGTCTCCAGCAACGACCTGCTCCAGTACTGGGGAAATGACCCGTCCACCAGGGTCATACTCCTTTACCTCGAATCTTTCGGTAATCCCAAGAACTTTGGCCGCATAGCCCGCAACATTACACTGACCAAACCGGTAGTAGCGGTGAAAAGCGGGCGCACCCCGGCAGGCTCACGGGCTGCCGCCTCACATACCGGGGCGCTGGCTACTACCGAGGTGGCGTCCGAAGCGCTGTTTACCCAGACCGGCGTGGTCCGGGTGGATACACTGGAAGAGCTTTTCGATGTGGCCAACCTGCTATGTAACCAACCCGTCCCCAGGGGAGGAAGAGTGGCTATTCTCACCAATGGAGGAGGGCCGGGCATAATGACCGCCGATGCCTGTGCCGACAGAGGACTGGAATTGCCCGCTCTTTCAGATGACAGCGTCTCCGAGCTGAAGAGCTTTCTCCCATCTCGAGCCAGCGTTACCAATCCCGTCGATATGACGGCTGAGGCTTCCCCCGAAGATTACAGCCGGGCGCTGAAAATTCTGGCGCGTGACGACGGCATAGATATGGTGATAGTCATCTTCATCCCGCCCATACTCATCCAGGCTGAACCGGTAGCCAATGCCATAAAGGAGCTGGCACCTGAGTTTCGCAGGTGCGGCAAGACACTGGTGGCTTCGTTCATGGGTTCGCATGGTGCCGTCATCGAGTGCGAGCCCAAGGACGGGGGATGCATACCCAATTTCACTTTCCCTGAGCATACAGCGGTTGCTCTCGCCGGAGCGTATGAGTACAGTCGGTGGCTACAAAGACCAAGAGGGGTGGTTCCCAAATTGACACGGATCAACAGAGAAAAGGCCCGTGAGATAGTGGCATCAGCCTTAGAGCGAAGCTCCGCCCGACCCCTCTGGCTGGAAGCTTCCTCCATCTCCGACCTGCTCAACTCTTATGGAATCAGGGTCGCAGTGTCGAAGTCGGCACAGACATCTGAGGACGCAGCCAGGGCCGCTGAAGAAATCGGCTTCCCAGTTGCAGTTAAGCTTGTCTCAGACAAGATAGTCCACAAGACAGATGTCGGAGGAGTGATACTATCAGTGCGCTCACCGGGCGAGGTGAAACAGGCCTTCAACCAGATCAGAGAACGCCTCGAGGGTCTGGGCAAAGCAGATGAGATGCAGGGCGTCACCATTCAACAGATGATACCCGAGGGGATCGAGGTAATCGTCGGCCTGACCCAGGACCCTTCCTTCGGTTCTCTCATCCTGTTCGGTATGGGCGGCATTTATGCCGAGTTCTTCAAGGACATTACATTCCGTATTCACCCGTTGACCGACATTGATGTCCAGGACATGGTGCGCTCGGTAAAGGCCCATCAGCTCTTTGCCGGCTGGCGAGGCTCCAAGCCGACCGACGTCGAGGCGCTTGAAGACCTCCTGCTGAGAGTGTCTGCTATGGTGGAAGACTTGCCCCAGATAGCCGAGATGGACCTCAATCCGGTGAAAGCTCAAGAGCAGGGGAAAGGGTATGTCGTGGTCGACGCCCGAATTCTGCTATCTTGACCGTTCACCATTTTGTTACACTGTTGCAGTATTTGTTGCATTGTGGCATTTCTTATGGTATATTGAACATAAGTTTCAGTTTAGGTTATAGCAATTTTGTCGGAAGGTATTTACACAGAGTCTTCTGAAGTATTGGATGACCCGAACGCTAACTAATTGTAAAGAGAGGAGGGTATCCAATGAGCTTTCAAGACAAGTCTCTCGAATGCGCGGATTGCGGCGTCACGTTTACCTTTAGCGCCGAGGACCAGGAATTTTTCCAGTCCAAGGGCTACACTAACGAGCCCAAACGTTGCCCGGAATGCCGAAGGACAAGGAAAGCGGAACGCTTTGGCAATAACAGCTACGGAGCTCCGCGCGAGATGTTCCCTGCGACCTGCGCCGAATGCGGCAAAAGCACCGAAGTCCCGTTTCAACCCCGCGGTGATAAGCCCGTTTATTGTAGCGATTGCTACCGCAAAGTCCGACCCGCCAGATAGGTGAGGTCAGGTCATGAGTCACATCCGGGTCGGGCGACCGGCCTGGATGTGGCCCGGTCAAATCTCAGCTTTGCCCTTAGCAGTACCAATGTGTGAATGCACTTCACAGTAATGCCTGCTGCCGTGCTTTGAGGAGAAACGACGGCAGGGCTATCAAGCGAAACAGCGAACAAAATAAATGATAAAGGAGCAATAATCATGAAGATCTATGTGGGCAATCTAGCCTTTGAGGTTACCGAGGATAACCTGGCAGCAGAATTCGGTGTCTATGGTAAGGTGGAATCCGTGGCTATTCCTGCCGACAGGCTGAGCGGACGACCGAGGGGCTTCGCCTTCATTGATATGCCATCACAGTCTGAGGCCGCGGCTGCCATTGCGGGGCTGAACGGCCAGACGCTTATGGACAGAACGCTTGTTGTTAATGAGTCCCGCCCTCGTGTGGACAACAGGGGTGGCGGTTCCTATGGCAACAGGAGCGGTAGCGGTTATGGCGGCGGTTATGGTGGTGGTTATGGTGGTGGCTATGGTGGCGGCAGGGGCAGGGGTAAGGGCCGCTCGGGTGGTGGCAGGCAACGAAGATACTAGGCGACCTGGCCACCCACAAGAGCCGCCTTCACCAAGGAGTTTAATGAATTTCGAAACATTTGATTTGCATCCGAGCATCATGGCCGGTGTACGTGCGCTCGGTTATTCCGTACCCACACCAGTTCAAGCACAGGCCATCCCATTGATAATGCAGGGGCGTGATGTCATCGGACTGGCGCAGACCGGCACAGGCAAGACAGCCGCTTTCGTACTGCCGATCCTGGAACGTCTGCGGTCGGGTCCTCAAGGATGCGTCCGGGCCCTGATAATTTCACCGACACGCGAGCTGGCGGAGCAGACCTGCGAGGTTATCAGCAACCTGGGGAGCAGAACCGGGTTGCAGGGCATTGCTGTCTACGGCGGGGTGAGCATGGAACAGCAGAGCCGTGGACTGCGCAACGGCGCTCAGATTGTCACGGCCTGCCCCGGCCGTTTGCTCGACCATCTCTGGAAAGGGACTATCAGCCTATCAGAGCTGGAAATCCTCGTCATTGACGAGGCTGACCGTATGTTCGATATGGGCTTTCTGCCCGATGTACGCAGTATTCTGAGGTGCATCCTCCACAAACACCAGACATTGCTTTTCTCGGCTACCATGCCTGCCGATATCCGGCGACTGGCGCGCGAAATCCTGCATGACCCGGTCACAGTGCAAGTCGACCCCCAGCTACCGGCAAAAACAGTGTCACATGCTCTGTACCCGGTGCAACAGCACCTGAAGACGAATTTGCTGAAGGAAATTCTAAAGAGAACCAGGATGGAGTCGGTGCTGGTCTTCACCCGTACCAAACACAGAGCCGAACGTGTGGCACAGCAACTGGCAAGAGACGGCTATCGGGTGACTTCTCTGCAGGGCGACCTTCCCCAGAACCGACGTCAAGCCGCACTGGACGGTTTCCGTAACGGCTCGATCAAGATTCTGGTGGCAACCGATATCGCCGCCCGCGGTATCGATGTATTGAGCATTTCACACGTCATTAACTACGATATGCCAGAGAATACGGATGCCTATATCCACCGCATCGGCCGCACCGGAAGGGTTGAGAAAAACGGAAATGCGATTACCTTTGTCACCAGCGCCGATGCAGACAAGATAAGCGCCCTTGAACAACTTCTCGACGCTCCGCTGGAGCGTCTGACCCTTCAGGGCTTTGATTACAGCAGGCCGGCACCGGACAGACAATCAGGCCTTTCGAGACAGCCACGACGGCACCCGGCAGAAAGCAAGAGCCTGGCCAGACATAGTCGATGATGCTCGTCCGGCATCCCGTCTTTTCGTGCCGGGCGCTACACCTGTCATCTTAATGTGTCGCCATTGTTTGAACTCTGTGGGCGCCGGACTGAACGAATCCACGGATAACCGGCATGAAACAATGGTATAATCTGTCCGGCCGAGAAGCTGCGGACTTTGCCTTCGTCCGGTAATTGACAGATGATTCCGATTGAAGAAGAAATAGATTTACATCGCCTGACTGTGGAGGAGGCCCTTCCCAGGCTCGATGATTTCCTGTACGCAGCATTTCGGGCCGGGTTATATCGCGTTCTGGTTGTTCACGGCAAGGGCTCAGGCGTACTGCGCCAGCAAGTCGGCCGTTACCTGTCAAAGCACCCTCTGGTCAAGGCTCATAGACCGGCCGACCGCTATCATGGGGGTATAGGCGCCACGCAGGTAGAACTTCGTGAACTCTGAAATGCGCTGGCCGGAGTTCTCGGTCCACCTTACGAACCATATATGAAGGGCCGTGTCCTGACGGCAGCGCTGGAATATGGCAATCCGATTTCATGGAGGTCCCCCATGGCAAAAATGATTTACAGAACACTTGAGATAATGCCCTTCGGGACAAACTGTTACCTCGTTGCGTCGGAACGGACCCGGGACGGTATGGTCATTGACCCGGCGGGAGATGCTCCCAGAATCCTGAGCAACATACGTGAACTGGGGCTCAAGGTAGGCCTGATTGTGCTTACTCACACCCATCCGGACCACCTGGGAGCCGTTCGAGATATCGTAGAACATACCGGAGCAAGCTTTGCCGTCCATATAGCCGAGGCTGAGATGATACAGCGTTATGACTTCCGTCAATTCAGTGCCTTTGACCCGGCTTTCAAGCAGCCGCCGCCGCCAGACAGACTGCTCGAAGATGGCGATTCTATCTTCGTTGGCGACCTGACATTTCAGGTGTTGCACACTCCGGGCCACAGCGCCGGCGGCATATGCCTTGTGGGACACGGGGTTGCCTTTACCGGGGACGCACTGTTCAATATGAGCATCGGCCGGACCGACGGCCCCGGTGGTGACTACGATCTGCTGACCTCCGCCATACGTGCCAAGTTACTGGTCCTGCCGGAACAGACAATTGTCCTGCCCGGGCACGGACCGAAGACCAGCATCGGCCGGGAGCGGCGGGACAATCCTTTTCTCAGGTAACTTGATAACGCTGCTGCACGGTGCATAATAATAACTGCCAGGACAGCGTAATGAGGCTGTTGAAAAATGTAGTTGCCCAATTTACTGGGCTCGCTCATAACGGGCAAGTTCATCCGCCGATTACCCCTCTTAAGATAAGAGGGGTCAGGGGAGTTATGAATAAGGAGATAACCCCCCTTTATCCCCCGTATTTTAAGGGGGGATGTTGGAGGTGAAAGCCCCGACTTGTCGGGACAAAATGGCTAGAATTGAATGGAAAAATCAAAACTAGACAGCTTAACCAATAAAGGGAGGCAGCAACATTGGATGACAAGAGTTACCCCGCAGGTAGTGGGGAGGAACAGGGAGGCAAGATGAGAGAATTGAGCGCATGTTCTTTCGAAATTGGCGCTATCAGACCGCCCAGCGAAGGCGGAAGTTACTCTCTGCTGCTCCGGGTAACCCGGAATTGCCCCTGGAGTCGGTGTAAGTTTTGTTACGGTACGCCCTATAACCGTGAGAAGTTCCAGTTGAGAACGGTGGAGGAAATCAAGCAGGATATCCAGGCAGTCAAGGTGATCGCCGATGAGCTCACACAGGTATCCTGGCAGCTTGGGTACGCCGGCCAGATAAACAGTGCGGTCGGGACAAGGATACTCGAGGGAGAACCGGAACTGCGCCGGAGTTATAGTTTTCTTACGGTATTCGAGTGGTTAAGCGCCGGTGGAGGCACTGTATTTCTACAAGATGCTGACTCGCTTATCATGCGAACTCCTGACCTAATCGAAGTGGTCAGGTACTTGAAGGAGACTTTTCCGAGTGTGCAGAGGATTACTTGTTACGCCAGGTCCAAGACCATTTGCCACAAGAGCCTGGACGAACTGAAGGACATCAGGGCCGCCGGCTTGAACAGATTGCACGTTGGCCTGGAGTCCGGTGATGATGAACTGCTGAGACATTACGATAAAGGTGTGACTGCTGAAGAACACATCACGGCAGGAAAGAAAGCCAAGGAGGCTGGTTTTGAGTTCTCGGCCTACGTAATGCCCGGTCTGGGAGGCCGCATCAAAGCCGAGCAGCACGCAAAGAACACTGCGCGAGTGCTTAACGAAATCGACCCACACTACATCAGGCTGCGCCCCTTCGTGCCCAGGCCCAATACACCTGCATTCGAGGAATACCAAAGGGGCGAATTCCAGCTATCATCACCCCACGAGCTCCTGAGAGAGCTCAGAACCATGGTTGCCGCTTTGACGGTTACATCTCGCCTGTGTTTCGACCACATGAGGAATGCCTGGCATAACAAAGCCGGCCGGCTTCTGTTCACGCAAGACTACGAAGGATACAAACTCCCGGAAGAAAAAGGAAAGGTCTTGCAGCTAATCGAAGAAGGCTTGCGAGTCGGAGAATGGATGCATGTCCATGCCAGGGACATGGTGGGAATGCCGCAATTATGACCTTTTAGTATCAGTTATCGTTGCACACCGTCATCGTTGATTGCTACAATTAGGCTCTGCGTCTGTTTTCGTCTGTGTTTGGAACTGGCGTGAGCCAGGCGTGGGTGGACACACCGGCTGGCGGTATCAGCCTGATGAAGGAGAGATGAACCATGGTCATCGTCGGTGAGAAGATAAACACCAGCCGAAAGAATGTCGAAGACGCGGTGAGGAACCGGGATGCCGCCTTTATCGCCAGGATGGCACGCGAGCAAGCTGAGGCCGGGGCTCACTACATCGACATAAACGCCGGCACTTTCCTCGACCAGGAAGTTGATTGCCTGTGCTGGTTGACCGAGACGGTACAGGAGGAAGTTGCTCTGCCCTTGAGCCTGGATAGTCCCAATCCCAAAGCCCTATCCGAAGCAATGAAGCTGCACAAGGGCGAGCCGATGGTTAACTCTATTTCCCTGGAAGAGGAACGCTTTCACTCACTTCTGCCGGTCATTACCCGTCAGCCTTGCTCTGTGGTTGCCCTTTGCATGGCTAGAACAGCAATGCCCATCACCACGGAAGAAAGAGTCGAGGTTGGCTCGGAACTTATCGATAAGCTTACCGCCGCAGGGTTTCCCCGTGAGAAGCTTTATGTAGATCCTCTGATACAGCCTGTTTCCGTGAACACCGACATGGGAATCGCCGCCCTGGGAGCCATCAGGAAGATAATGGGCGATTTCCCGGGCGTGAACACCATCTGTGGCCTCTCCAATATTTCCTTCGGTCTCCCGCAACGCCATCTGATCAACCGCAACTTTCTGGCTCTCTGTATTGCCTATGGCCTCTCTGCGGTTATCCTGGACCCCACCGATAAGCAACTCACGGCCACCTTGCTTACGGTGGAGATGCTCCTGGGACGGGATGAATACTGCGGGAATTTCATTGACGCCTATCAAAGCGGCCATATGGTTGGATGATAGTCCTGTAATCAGGACTTGATTGAGAATCAGCGTAAGGAGGTTGAAAATGAGCGACTTCAAGGTATTGTCTGAAGCTATTAGCAAGGGAGACATCAACAAAGCGGTGGCCGAAACGCAGAGCGCCCTGGATGCAGGCGTAAGTGCTCAACAGATTCTCGATAAGGGACTCATTGCCACCATGAACGAAGTGGGCGATAGATTTTCCAGGGGGCTGATATTTGTCCCCCAGATGTTGCGCTCTGCCAGGACAATGCAAGAATGCACCAAGCTGCTCAAACCATATTTTCAAGAGGGCGACGTTACTTCCAAGGGAACGGTGTTGATGGGCACCGTCAAGGGTGATTTGCACGATATCGGCAAGAACCTCGTTTCCATGATGATGGAGGGCGCCGGATTCACAATCGTAGACCTGGGCGTGGACGTTCCTCCCCAGAATTTTGTCGAAAAAACGAAAGAGGTGGCACCGGATATCGTGGGCATGTCCGCGCTACTTTCCACTACCATGCCAGCCATGGCCGATACCATCGACGCTCTACAGGAAGCCGGAATCAGGAAGAAGGTCAAGATAATGATTGGGGGAGCACCGGTTACCGAGAAGTATGCCCAGAAAATCGGCGCCGACTCTTACGCCTCCGATGCCGGCTCTGCTGTGATTAAGGCCAAGGAGTTACTGGGCATTTCCTGAGAGAAATGCAGGGAGTTTAGTATGAAACCATTGGAAGCAGCTACCTTTCAACCCCGGCTGAAAGTCCTGAACCGTGAGCAGGCATGGGCAATCCACGCAGCCGCATTAGAGATACTGGAAAAGACCGGCTTCAAGATGGAGCATCCCGGTGCGCTGAGAATGCTGGTCGACGCTGGAGCTACGGTTACCGACGGTGACTGGCTCAAGCTCCCTGCCAGGGCAGTCGAAGAAGCCATGAAATCAGCCCCCCGGCAAATCGACCTCTATGACCAGCACGGTAATGAAGCGATGTGTCTGGCGGATGGCAACTCATTCTACGGCACCGGTTCTGACGCCACGTTTACCCTGGACCTGGAGACCGGCCAGCGTCGTCGGACGGTCCTGACAGACGTCGCCAATTTCGCCCGGCTGGTGGACGGACTGGAGAACATGGTGTTTGCCATGTCTATGGCTAACCCGGAAGACGTGCCGGTCGAAGAAATATACGTGCACGTTTTCGCCGAGATGGTCAGGAACACCACTAAACCGATTGTATTCATTGCCGACAGCGGCAAAGACATCGCCAGGATACATGAGATTGCCTGCCAGGTAGCGTCAGGCGAAGAGAACCTTCAGCAGAAGCCGTTTCTGCTCAACTACTCGGAGGCCATCAGCCCGTTGCGTTTCCCGCAAAACGTGATGGAGAAGCTCATTTTTTGCGCCGAACACAGAATCCCCGTTTGCCTTCCTTCCGGTTCTAACGCCGGTGGCGGAGCGCCGGTTACGCTGGCCGGGGCCATGGCCATGGGGATCGCCGAAAACCTGGTCGGACTCACCGTGCACCAGTCGGCCAGCAAAGGTGCACCATTCTTGTTCGGCCCCAACGTCAGTGTTCTCGATATGAAATCCACTGTCGTCTCGTACGGCGGCCCCGAATGGAGTCTCACCCAGGCAGCACTTGCCGACATGCGTGATGAAATCTACGGCCTGCCCGTATGGGCATTTGCCGGCGCTTCCGACGCCAAGGTTATGGACGCCCAGGCCGGGGCGGAGGCCATGTTTTCCATCATCACTGCCCTGCTCTCCGGAGCTAACCTGATTCACGATGTGGGCTTCCTGGAATACGGAAGCACCTCTTCGCTTGAGATGGTGACGATGGCCGACGAACTGGTAGCAATGAGCCGTTTCTTCGCCCGGGGTATTGCGGTCAACAAGGAAACACTGGCACTCGAAGCAATCGAACGGGTGGCGTCCGGTGGTCCCGGTTCTATTTTTCTCATGGATGACCACACCTTCGAGCATTTCATGGAGGCCCAGTTTCTGCCAAGGCTTCTGGACCGCTCCCGCTACGATTCATGGCAAGGGGCAGGGGCTAAGGAACTCTGCCAGCGGTGCAACGCAGAGGCAAAGAGAATACTTATGGAGCACCAGGTGGCAGCCAAGCCGGACAAGGTCCTCCAAGAAATCGAACGAATTGTTCGAGCGAGGTGACCAGGAGAATTCGACTATGGGAACAGGTCTACCGCATTACAGACCACCGACACGTGCGGATATAGAACAAATCGACCGGACCGGACGCCGGATACTGGAGCGCATCGGCGTCAGGATCAACGACAGCACTTTTCTGGATGCATTCAAGAAAGCAGGAGCCCGGGTTGATTATGAGGAACAGAGGGTACGATTCGGCGGGGAATGGCTTGACGAGGTCCTGGGTCATGCTCCGTCCCATTTTACGCTCTATTCCCGAGATGGCAAGAATGACCTGGCTTTAGGGAACGGCAGCGTTCACTTCGCCAACGGGGGGCGGGTCTTCCGTATCCTCGATATGAGGACCGGTGGTTACCGTCTGACCATGCTCAGGGATGTGGCGAACACCGCCACCCTGGTGCAACATCTGGACCACATTCGTTTCTACGTCATCGCCTGCCAGGTTCATGATTTGCCAGCTCAAAACTACCATTTGAACGACTTCTATCATGCCTTCAACCATACCACGAAGCACGTGATGGGTGGCTGTGACAATCTGGAAGGCGTCCGGCAAATGCGGCAAATAGCCAGCTTAATTGCCGGGGGCGAGGACAGACTCAGGGAGAAGCCCTTCGTTTCTGTAATCACCAACCCGATAAGCCCTCTCACCATTGAACTGAACACATTGAACGTCCTCCAGTTTTGCACTACACACGGTATTCCGGTTACCTGCGCGCCGGCGCCTATTGCCGGAGCCACCGCACCAGCCAGTTTAGCCGGTACGCTGGCCCAGATGCATGCCGAAGCACTGGCGGGGGTGGCCATGGCCCAGGTACTGAGTCCGGGAGCCAAGGTAATCTACAGTGCAGTACCCATGACCATGGATTTGCGGAGAATGGAATTAGCCGTAGGCTCAGTAGAAATGGCAATGATGAATGCTGCCGCAGTCCAGCTGGCAAAACGCTACCATTTGCCTGTTTACGTCTCGGGGGGGCTTACTGAGGCGAAAAGGCCCGACATACAGGCGGGTATTGAAAAAAGCATTTCTAATTTGATGGTGGCCATGGCCGGCGCAGACTGCGTTCGTCTGGCAGCGGGAATACTGGACTCGGGAAACTCCATTTCCTATGAACAGTATGTCATCGATAACGAAATCATTGCCATAATTCACAGGCTACTGGCGGGTATTAAGGTTACCCAGAAGACCCTGGGCTTCGATGTAATCGAGAAAGTAGGTCCCGGCGGGAACTATGTCATGGAGGACCATACTGTTGAGCATATGATGGACGAGTTCTTCTATCCCGAGCTGAGCGTGCGCTATAACTTCGATGTCTGGGAAGAAAGAGGCCGCCCCGATATGTTGAGCCGTGCCAGTGATGTGGTGCGGAGCATCCTGAGGGAGAATAGAGACGGTATTCTTGACTCAGGCTTGATTGCTGAGATAGTGAAAACCTATCCTGGCATACAGAATTTCTGAGATGACAACTGCTAATAAGACCGCAACAATCACACGCATCATCGCTTGTGCCGTCTTCAAACCGGCCTTCGATGCTATTGAACTGGAGGACAGATACCCTGACCTGCGTCTGACATATTTGCCATCCTATCTCCATTTGAAACCGCAGGAGTTGAGAAGGCGTCTCAAGAAAGCGATTACATCGGCGAAGAAGAACGACGAACGAATCATTTGTGTCTACGGCGAGTGTTTCACCGAGATCGATGATTTCTGCCGGCAAAACGAAGTGTTCAAGGTGCCGGGGCATTACTGTTATGAGATGCTGCTGGGCAAGGAGCGATTCCAGCAGCTTATTGACGAGACGGCGGGAACTTATTTCGTTGAGAAGGATCTCCTGCTTAACTTCGAGGAATATTGCGTGAGGCCCCTGGAACTGAGGGACGAGGAAATGAGAGCATCCTGCTTTGGGCAGTATCAAAGACTGCTCTATATACGGCAACCGGCTGACCCGGACCTTATGCCGCAGGCTGACGAAGTAGCTGAATTCCTGGGGCTGTCTCTGCGGGTTGGAGATGCAGATTACTCATACCTGGACAAGATGCTGGCCGCTCTACTCTAGTGCAGAACATGCGCAGTCCAGGACTGAAGCCGGTAGAGATTTCACAGATTTACAGTTTGGTGTATATTGAATTATGTTTCGTGCCCGCAAGCCGGACAATGCCCTGAGCTCTGGAGTTAACATGAATACTCCAGTCAATGAAAGATTGAACAAAAGAAAACGCAGGATGAGATACGTCTGGCTGCATGTCTTGCCAGATGACAAATGGTTTCGTATTCCCCGCGGGGAGACTATCTGGGAAGCCTTGCAGTCGACGGATGTGGAGCTGGCAGGGGAGTGCGGTGGGTTGGGAAACTGTGCCAAGTGCCGGGTAAAAATCCTCTCCGAAATAGAAGAGCCGTCAGATGAAGAAAAGGCGTTACTTGACGAAGAGGAACTGGAACAAGGAATGCGCCTTGCCTGCCGCACCAGGGCAAATCGAGACCTGGCAATCTCTACCGGGGAAGCGGAGGACACCACGGAGTATTTCAACATCCTCACCACCAGCCATATCCCGGCCAGCACATATATACCGCCATCGCAGCTCGAGCCCCTGATAGACAAACGTCTGGTTACCGTGCCCTTCAGCATTCAGAACGAAGGGATTTCGAACCTGGACTTAATCAAATTGGGGCTGGGCCCAGAATACAAAGACCTGAGAGCCTCGCTTCATTGCCTGCGCGCACTATGCCAGAGCCTGGATGGAAGCCAATTCCATGGCGTGGCGGTCCTCCATGAACACTGTCTACTGGACTGGCAGGATGACGAGCGTATAGACCGCAAGTACGGGCTGGTTTTCGACCTCGGTACCAGCACACTGGTGGGCAAACTCTTCAGTCTAGCGGACGGCAGCGAGGTTGCCGTCAGTTCCTGCCTCAATAGTCAGAAGAGGTATGGTCCAGACGTAATCAGCCGGCTCCAGTATTGCCAGAAGCACCCGAGGGGCGTGAAAATCCTGCAATCTCTAATTCTCAAGGACCTGAACCAGATTACGGCAAACCTGTTAACAACCGCCGGCATCGAGCCAGAGGATATCTTCGTTGCCGTCGCCGCCGGTAACACAACCATGCAACATCTTGTTCTGGGATTATCGCCCGTTGGCATCGCGCAAGCCCCCTTCTCTCCCGTTTTGACCGACGGGCTGATTGTGCATGCCGCGGATGTTGGCCTCCAGCTACATCCGGCGGCCTTGCTCTATACCCTGCCCATGAAATCCGGCTACATCGGTGGAGACCTGCTGGCCTTCATTATGACCTCCGGGGTTTCCGAACAGCAGGACGAAGTCATACTGGGAGTGGACCTTGGCACCAACGGCGAAATTTTCCTCGGCAACGGCCAGAGACTGCTGACGTGCTCGGCAGCGGCTGGTCCGGCTATGGAGGGAGCGAGAATTACGCATGGCATGATAGCCAGGGCAGGAGCTATTGAGGGTGTCAGCCTCGAAGATGGCCACCTGTCTTATCGGGTTG
>JAWOCP010000113.1:0-5706 GCA_046483735.1 Dehalococcoidia bacterium | reverse complement strand
ACGAGGCATCTGGCCTTTCAGACTCAGTACTGAACGCTTCCAATCATAGATTAAGAATACCCACAATCCGGAGGAAAACAGAATCGCTGAATGTAGCGGCTTGCGGCGCAATCTGCATGTATCTCAGCCATCATAAATATTGAACCTATCACCGAGTGGCCAGTCTTCGTCGTTTCAACCAACCACGTATTGCTTTTTGATGAAAACTTAGGACAGTTATCAGATTACACAGCAGGTCACACTTTGGCTTTTTGTTTGCTAATTTCTGAATACCAAAGATGCGAGTGCTTCGTCCTAACCGATGAACTCATCGAATCCAGGAATGCAATCCTGATATAGACGTATGGTTCGACGCGAGTAGAATTGGTCTTCAGGAGGCTTGATGCCGTAGCTTCCTATCTTTAACACAGATTGCTTGCTCTTAGGGAAAAAAGACATTGCATACCGCTTGTAGTAGAGGCTGTTCCTATTATATGGCGTCTCTGAAAGCCTCCTACAGACCGGCATTGTCTTTTCAGCAACTTCAGAGCACCCGCGACTTCCTGAGGTGTAGTCAAGAGCTTGTGAGAATGCCCCCATCAATACATCTACTAGGTTTAAAATGTCACAGCACTCAGGATTATCCTTCTCTTTTGAAGGAACACTATCAACTTGGATAATCTGTCTGGTCTTCGCGACGATATTGCTTTCTCTTCTGTTGATCTTGTATGGCGCAAGCGTCAAGAACGGGTTTGTATTGGCCAACTCGCGTTTCTCTGAGAAGATCCGCAGGACTTCAACTTCTTCTATACTCGGATCGAAGAAAAATCTGCAAGCGGAGAATAGTCCAATTTCGAAGAATCTATTGTAGATCCTGGAATGTCTATTCTGGCCGTTGCTGGGGGGCCCAAAGAACTGATAGTCAATGTTCTTCAAGTTTACTCCGAAGAAATAGAACCACATATTTTGGTAGAGCTTCGTGACAAACAGCCCTGCCCAATTTACAGCGGTTCTCGTCCTGGAACTACCATGGCTAGATGATCTTAGTTCACTGAAATGGATTCGTTTTCCAAGATTACAGTTGGCTTTCTTCTTCGTTTCAACCAAGGCTTCCCTTAATGAACCCAATCTGCTGACTTCACAGAGAATGAACCCGTGATACAGCCAATTACGAACCCAACGCTCGTCGTGAAAGGCTAGAATCTCAGTAATGCTCCGCATCATAGCCTCCACACGAATTATACACTGATACGGAAGTAAAAGATGAACTAGCGGATACTCACACCTAATGACGCTATGTTCAGGATTCCGCGGACAAGCCATCTGGTTCGTAGTGGCCCTAATGGGTATTGTGTCCCCTGAATTGAACTGCGGGAGAGGACGGCTACCTTTCGCTGGCCTCCGAAGTAACACTGCAAATATCTACGAACCACTAGCTGAGTAGAATCGCTCTTTGCAACGCTCAGCTTGAGATCAGATCCCGTCAAACGATAAAGGAAAGCGGGCAACTGCGCGACGGTTATCTCTAAGATGCTCATGGCTGCGGAGCGGAGATTTGGTGGACTGGATGCGTCCGTAGACATCCTGTTCTCTATCCTGGTGTTGACTTACAGGAGATTCAAGGTGGCAAACGCGAGGGGGTACTTGCTGTCTGTTAGCCTTTTCACACTTTTTGACAGGATCCCATGTATGGGTATCCTTGCCTTGTGTGCAATAGGGATACCCCTCTTTTGCGTGTGCGAGGGCAAGAAAGGAGCAAACGTGAAGTGTGAATTTTGCCACCGCGATAGGCTGGCCTGATAATCCTGCGAGTTCATATATCACAAGGTATTCAGCTCTGCGAAAGGTGTTATAAGGAGATAGACAGCCATCGCCACAAACCTTACTCGAAGATAATGGACAAACTGGCTCTAGTGGAGGCTGGCTATCAACTCAATCGTAGGCTGGCGAAGCTAATGAGTGACGAAGTGTAGGCTGGCCTTAGCCGGAGCAGGATCGGCTTTCTAGCCTTCCTCAAATCAAACACGGTCGGGGATTCAACCTCGACCCCGTTCTTGTCTCTCGAGTAACATTCAAAACTCGTGGTTTTCTACACACGTCGTCAGCTCTATGACTGAACCTTAAGGTTCAGGGGTTGAAGTCTCCAGCAGCATGTTTTTAGGCCCTTGTTTGAATTCGAATTCGCCTTCAGACGTTTCACAAACCCATCCGGAATAGCCATAACCACCGAAAGGATAGAAGAGCGTTCTGGCGCCTCTCGGAATATCACTACCCATAATGTATGGGTTTAGGCTTACCATGCCATATTTCCCAAAAGTGATTTCGGGAACCCTGTGGAGATAATCGCTTCCCTTAAGTTCAGATATTATTCTTTGGGCACCATTTACTCCATAAATCGTCATTGCCAAGCCAAACATATTATCTGATGCTAGATGAATAACCTCCTCAACCGTCTTGAATTTGATAAACCACAATATAGGACCAAAAGATTCATCCCTCACGCCTATCATTGTCTTTTTGGCATTTACGATTATTGTCGGATACACCAGATTTCCTTCAATGGTTCCACCGCACAAAATCTGCCCCCCTTGCGCTTCAGCATCTTCAAGTTGCTCTTTTATCCTAGCAACTGCTAAGGAAGAACCTAATGGGCCGATATCTGTTGCAGGGTCCAGAGCACTGCCCACATTCAAGCCCTTGGTTGCAGTAAGCATCTTATCCAAGAATTCATCGAACACATCTTCCTGAACATATACTATGCCAGGCGAGAAACATATCTGTCCTGAAGCTCTATATTTGGCACTCTTCAAACCTTCGACAGCTGAAGATAGTATGGCATCTTTCAAAACAATGAAAGGGTTCTTGCCTGGACCTTCAAAGATGAACTTCTTCCCTTCATGTTTGAAACGAGGTAGATACTCTAGTGCAACTAAATGTGACCCGTAGAGTATTACAGCTCTAATCTTTCTTTCGGTAATTGCCCATTCCATGAATTCTGGCCCGCGGCTATAGTCAAAGCGGACATTTTGAGGGAAGACTTCCGTTAAGATTTCCTCCATGATTTTGGCTGACCTTGTACTCAGTTCCGATGCCTTCATTCTGACATTATTTCCGATTAAGACCTGGCCTATGGCGAGAATGCAGATGATGCTACTGTAGTTATAGGGAAGCAAAAAGGCAATCTCCTCTCCGTCACCACATACTCCCCTTCTTCTTCGGATTGTCATAAACGATTCTTTGAAGTCTTCCAGTATTTCTGCTGTTGCTTTCAGTTGTATAGTGGAATAACGGGAAACAAATCCTAGAGAAGTGTCTGCTTCAACTATCTCCGCTTCTCGCCTTTTCAGTTCCTCACCAATCTTAGTAAGCTTCTGAGCGATTTGTAGCATTCTCAAGACCTCCTGCACCGACCTGATATATGCTTCATAGTATGCCCTCACTTCATTAGATTGTCAAAAAGCTCCAGATAATTCCCCATATACTTAGTGCTGTACAGAGCGGGCATGAAATTCACAAAAAGGGAATTCCCCACGTCCTGCGGAAATATGGTTTCCAATGCTACAAAAACCATCATAGGATGTCCTAAGGAGAATAACAACATTGGACAAGCACCTTCAGCTTCAGCAATTAGCCCGCCAAGGTCAGAGCGAGTCAGAAATTGCACGACGTCTTGGTGTGGACCGAAAGACGGTGCGGAAATACCCGGGAGAGACAAGTAGTCTCCCCCGCCACCATTTCGGAATCGCCCACCTCGCCAGAGCCAAGCAGGGCAATTTGACAACCACTGGGGAAGCGTTTAGCCCAGGGCGCATCAATGAGACTGTGTCATATCCAAGAAGGAAATCTGTGTTATGAGCCCAAAGCCATGCTCAAGCTTGTGATTTATGGTTGTGCCTAGTTTGCTGACTTCTTTTTGGCTACTGAGGGAATTCGGGAAACATCGAGGATAAGCCCGAAAATGCGCTTCACCACTCCGAAGAGTGATATACTTTGAACCAAGATTCTTAAGAAGCCAAACGACTATGATTAACTCGCTTGGCCCGAGCGCAAGATACGCCATGGGCATGGAAACCTTCGGGAAAGCGTGGCTTCTCTAGAGGACAGCCCTTCCCTGTATTTTTGAAAGACCGAACAAGAATGTGGGCGAACAAAAGGCGCAGACAAATCAAAGAACGTCGAAATAGGGAGCGGCGGAGGCTAGGTTGCGGGAAGGAATCATAGTATGGATACTGAGACGAAAAGATTTTCTCTACGCCAGTTGCGAACATTCGACTCCCTGAAGAACCCGGTATACAGGCTCTACTTCGGCGGTATCATAGGTCAGATGGCTGCCATGAACATGGAGATGATGGCACGTAATCTGCTTATCTACCGCGTGACCGGCTCTGCTACCATTCTAGGGCTAATGACTCTATCCTTTGCGGGACCCATGCTCCTCTTTTCGCTCTTTGGTGGGATTATTGCCGACCGGATGCACAAGAAGCATATCTTACTTGTCGGTCAGCTAATCTCAGCTGTTGTTTCGCTGGGCGTTGCCCTGTCCTTGACCCTGGGCTATCTGGGTACCGATTACGGCGGCTCGTGGTGGATTCTGATAGTGGCCGCCGTATGCCAGGGAACGATCATGTCTCTTACGATGCCATCCAGGTGGGCTATGCTTCGTGAAATCGTGCACGGGGAGCAACTTCTGAACGCTGTCTCACTGTATACTGTGGCGATGAACGGCTTCCGGGTCTTGGGACCAGCGGTGGCCGGCTTTCTTATCGACGCCTTCGACTTCGCTGTTGTCTACTACTTCATGACCGGGCTACATCTTGTGTCCGCCATCTTCATTTTCTTCCTGCCACTCACCAGTCTAACAGTCCTCCCTGGCCGAGGCGCTCTATTCGACATTAAGGAGGGGCTTAACTATGTCCGGCACGAGCCCATTATCTTTTCAGTTCTGGCCTTCTCTCTTCTGGGCGTGGTTCTAGGCATGCCTTACGTGACTTTGATGCCCATCTTCACTGAGGATATCCTGAAGGTTGGGGCTGCCGAACTGGGAATGCTGATGAGCACCGCCGGAATCGGCGCCATTGTTGGCTCCCTCATTCTCGCCTCTCTGCCTAATAGAAAGCGGGGACTCCTATTGCTAATGAGTGCACTCTGTTTGGGCGTAGCTCTAGTAGGCTTCGTCTTCTCCAGCTCCTGGTATCTTGCCCTGTCCTTACTCATCTTTGTAGGACTGGGACAATCAGGATTGATGGCGCTTGGTAACACGCTACTCCAACATTACTCTACGGACGAATATCGGGGACGGGTGATGAGTATTTTCGCGATGGAGATGGGTCTGATGAGCTTTGGCGCCGTTGGCGCAGCACTGCTAACAGAGAGTATAGGTGTACAGTGGGCAATAGGTAGCTTCGGCATCTCTATGGCTTTTCTGTCAATCCTGACCCTAGCCTTTGTCCCCCAACTGCGAGAGCTGGACTAGTTAGTTCCGTGGCACTAGAAGGTTACCGAAATTGCACAATAGCCTTTTCCATTATAGGAAGACTCAGGCTCCGGTTTAACACGTGCCCCGTTTGGCCCATGGCAAAAACGCACGTTCCATCATAGGACATAGTTATGCGCTCGGAGTCTTTGTGATTTCACGACTCCCCATTCGGTTAACTTGTAGATAGCCACCGGCTCTGCTCGTGACTGTCTGCTTCAATGGGTGAGGCTATGAGTCCTATGTTCTTTCCC
>JAWOCP010000079.1:0-5754 GCA_046483735.1 Dehalococcoidia bacterium | reverse complement strand
CTTGCCCGTCACTAAGATTGCCTTGCCTTCACTTTGTAATGACAGGTCCTTTACCCTTGAGGCGAATCTAGGCACGGTATCCTCCAGGACATGCTTAGCCAGTTCAGGCAAGTTGCTCCTCAAATGGGCAAACCTGCCGGGAATAATATCATCTGTGGAGATATTATCACCCAGTTTAATGGCTTTGCCTTTAAGCACCAAATCTGGCATCTTCACCCTTCACCTTGTCAAAATCCTAATTTCCAATTTCTAAGCTCTAAACAAATTCAAAATTCAAATCCCCAACTTTTAGGATTTAGATATTAGCATTTAGTGCTTGCTTCCCTGGGGTCGGTGATCTCGCCTCTCAAGGCTGAGGCGGCGGCAGTTGCCGGGCTAGCCAAGTATATCATCGCCTCGGGATTGCCCATCCTTCCCTTGAAATTACGATTGGCGGTGGAGAGGCAAACCTCGCCATCTCCCAACACTCCCTGGTGAAGACCGAGGCAAGCAGCACAACCCGGTGGTAGAATAGTTGCTCCAGCTTCAACCAGGCTCCCTAGATAGCCTTTCTCTATAGCCTGGACGAGTACCTGTCTCGAAGCTGGCGCTATGAGCAATCTAGTACCGGGATGCCTCTTCTTGCCCTGAAGAATCTCAGCAGCCACAGCCAGGTCCTCCAGACGTCCGTTAGTGCAGGTGCCGATGAATACCTGCTGGATTGTGACGCCTTTTACTTGAGCCACCGGACGGACGTTGTCTACAGTGTGAGGAAGAGAGAGCATCGGCTCGAGCCGGTCGAGATTCACGGGTATGACTTCCTCGTAATTTGCCCCGGCGTCGGGATATAACGGCCTGTAATTGTCACCCCGGCCATGCTCCATAAGAAAGTCCCGGGTGATTTCATCACCGGCAAACAGGCCGACCTTGGCCCCGGCTTCAACAGCCATATTGGCGATAGTCAAGCGCTGCGACATGGTCATCCGCGCCAGGGCCTCGCCACTAAACTCCAAAGCCATATAATTGGCACCATCGGCCCCTATCCGGCCAATGAGATACAGAACCAGATCCTTGGCATAAACTCCCCGCTGGAAGACGCCATCGAGCTCAATGAGAGTAGTTTCCGGCACCCGAAACCAGGTCTTACCCAGGGCCAGGGCCACGGCAACGTCGCTGGAACCCATACCAGTAGCAAAAGCTCCCAAAGCACCAGCAGTGATAGTATGGGAGTCCGAGCCGAGAATAACGTCTCCCGGATTGGCGAATTGCTCCGCCACCAACTGATGGCATATACCTTCGCCCACCTCATATATCCCACAGCCCATTTCCCTGGCGAAGCGGCGCAAAAGGATATGGTCATTGGAAAGCTGCTGACTGGGACTGGGAGCAGCATGGTCCAGGAAGATTACCATCTGTGTCGGTTTAGCCAAGGCTGCAAAACCGCTTTCCCTAAACTGCCTTACAGTCAAAGGCCCGGTAGTATCCTGAACAAAAATCAAATCCACGTCAGAAACAACGATATCCCCCGCCCTGGCATCGCTGTGCGACTTAAGGCTCAGAATCTTTTCGGCTAACGTCTTGCCCACGCTCACTATTTTAGTTGCTTTCTTCTGTTATAATCAATAACATGTCTGATTACACGCCAAGCAAACCGGGTTATACTCGATGTGGCGGGAGCATACTTTACTGGGGCAAGCGAACCTATATCATGGGCGTGATAAACGTCTCCCCAGACTCTTTCTCCGGGGATGGGCTGGGAGACGTCGAAGAAGCTGTAATCAAGGCAAGACGATTGGCCGCTGAAGGCACAGACATACTTGACATCGGCGGTGAGTCCACCCGTCCTGATGCACCTCAGATTTCAGTCGACGAAGAATTACGGCGGGTAATTCCTGTTGTGGAAAAGCTGGCCCGCGACATATCGGTGCCGCTAAGTGTGGATACCTATACGCTGGAGGTAGCCCGTGAGGCTTTGGATGCCGGAGCCGCCATGATAAACGACATCTGGGGGCTGAAGAAGGAGCCCAGGCTGGCCGAGTTGGCAGCCCAAAAGGGTGTGCCAATTGCCCTGATGAGCAACCAGCGTGGCGCTCCCTGCCAGGACATCATCTCCACAGTTATCTCAGATTTGGACAGAGCCATCCAGCAAGCGTTGAGCGCAGGGGTGCCCTGGGAGAATATCATCGTCGACCCCGGCATAGGTTTTGGTAAGAAACAGGAGCAGAATCTGGAAATCCTGCGGCGATTGGACGAACTTAAGGCACTGGGCAGGCCTATCCTTCTGGGCAGTTCGCGCAAGTCAGTTATAGGCTGGGTGCTTGATTTAACCCCTGAACAGAAGTCGAGAGAAAAGGTATTCGTGGCACCCGGTGACGAGCGGTTAGAAGGAACAGCGGCCACTATAGCAATTGGCATTGTCAAAGGCGCCGATATTGTCCGGGTGCACAATGTCAGGGAGATAGCACGCGTGTGCAAGATGAGCGATGCCATTGTCAGGGGCGTGTGAGCAAATTGGCCGCTGTCTATCTTTGTCTGGGCTCAAACTTGGGGAAGAGGGAGGACAACCTCTGCCAGGCGTTGATAATGCTTTCTGAAAAGGTAAAACTTGAGAAGACCTCATCCGTTTACGAGACCGAGCCGGTCGGCTACGAAGAGCAGCCATTGTTTCTCAATCTGGTCTGTCGCATCACCACCAAGTTGTCTCCCCAGGAACTGCTCCGTCTGGCGAAGGAAATCGAAATCATATTGGGCCGAGTTCCCGGCGGGCAGAGAAACGCACCCCGCCCCATAGATATAGATATCCTTTTCTATGACAACAAGACTATGAAAACTCAGAGATTAACTCTCCCGCACCCCCGTCTCAAGGACCGGGCCTTCGTTCTTATACCGCTGGCCGAAATCGCCCCGGAGTTAGTCCATCCCGAGCTGGGTAAGAGTGTTGCCCAACTAGCCAACGATGTTGCAGGACAGGATGGAGTGCGAAAATACGCAGGAGGTTTCAATGTATCAGCTATTTGTAGAGGAGCACTTTGATGCCGCACACTATCTCCCGAGCTACCATGGCAAGTGTGAGAATCTACACGGCCATCGCTTCAAGGTCGTAGCCCGCGTAGAAGCAGCCGTGCTCGATGAGACTGGCCTCGCTTATGATTTCGTTCAGCTAAAGCAGCATCTGAGGGAGCTCCTGGCTCGATTCGACCATACTTGCCTGAACGACGTGTCCCCCCTTGATGAGATCGGCCCTTCCAGCGAGAATATTGCCGCCACGATATATGATGCGCTTCAGCCTCGCTTTTCCGAATCCCCGGTGAAACTGGTAAGCGTGGAGGTTTGGGAATCGCCCACAACAGGCGTGGCGTACAGCCCTTGAGTTAATCTTGCTGTTCAGGCGGTAACAAATTGGGAATCGTATCTACAATGGGGTAGGAGTAATCGCAGGTAGAGCAATGAAGAGAGCCCGTGACTATTTGTTCCCCTTCCTCTTTGTCCACTTTGAGCTCCAGGTCCCCTTTGCATACGGGACAGGCCAGGATTTGCATCAACTCTTTCTTCATCAGATTCCGATTATATCACATCGGGCAATGAAACTGACATAAGAAAGTGCTATAATAGCCAGCAGGAGAACAAGATGACGATCCAGATTAAGAAGACTTACAGGGGCTTGAATTCCGGGATGCTTGGCGATGAAGTACGAGACTTACTGCAGAAACAAGGGATTCTAGCCGTTGAGACCGAGTCGCAAACATACGGTCTTTCCAGCGGCGCTACTCAGTCACGTATCACGCTGGCACTAAAGACCCCTGGGACGTACGAGCAAGACCAGAAAGAATGCGGCACTATACATATACTGGGCTCACCTCGGGACGAAGCAAAAATGCTCCTTCACGTAGATGAAGCTCTTTGCCCCTCTGAAAAGCTTTCCGCTTTTCAGGAAGACCTCGATTTTATTCTCGGCTCATACGAAATTAAGTGGTAGACGAGCAGCTTTCAGACCAGGACCAGCTCGCCAAGAAAACCAAGCAAGAACGAAGAGAAAGGCGGCGAGCCAAGGAAAAGGCCAGACTACCTCAGCATGGCAAGAGCCTGGCAAGGGTATATAAAGACGCCGTATCCAAGAGAGCCGGAGCCACAAGAGCCGACAAGCAGTCAAGCTAAAGACTGATGCCATCTATTTTTGTCACCCTGAGCGCGAGCGAAAGGGTCTAGATTCTTCGCCCCGACGAGTCGGGGCTCAGAATGACAGAAAGGGGCGCTGAATGGCTTCAGTTCGGTGGTTGCTATGATAAAGAAATTCTTTCTCAGGGGCCCAATAATAGTCCTCATTTGCCTGGCCATTGGGTTCGCCATAGTCTACGGTGGCGAATGGTTGCTCCAGCAATTGGGGTGCATAAGGCCTTGATTTCCGGCCCGCCCTGGATTCGAAATAGCTAATACGCCATCTTAGCCAGTCCGACGCATTGAGCAAATTGCAGAGCATTGCTTGCATTCATTGTCGCATGGCTCTGCATGGATGACTACGCTGGCCTCGTGGAGTGTGCTTCGTATTTCAGCCTCAACCTGGTCACATATTTGATGAGCCTGTTCCAGGCTGATGTGCCTGGCCATCACCAGATGAAGGTCTATATGGCTCTGGCTTCCGGCCCGACGTGTCCGTAGCGCATGATAGCCGGATACTTCAAGGCTGTAGTTCCGTAAACAGGCTTCGAGAGCTGCCTGTTGCGGAGGGGGTAGCTTTTCATCAAGCAGTCCAGATACCGGCTTACGGATAGTATCAACAGCCACTTTCAGGATGTAGATAGCAACTCCGATGGCAATCACAGAGTCGATAATATACAACCCGGTCAATCTCACCATTGCCAGCCCCACCAACACGGCTGAGGCGGAATACACGTCAGTAGCAATGTTGCGGGCATTAGCCTCCAGGGCTACAGAGCCAGTGTTGCGGGACACGCTCAGCAGGTGCCGGGACAGGAAGATACTGGCCACAATGGAAACCGCCATGACAGCTATTCCTGCTTCGACTACTTCAATGCTAGAGCCTTCTATTATCCGACCTATTGCCGAATAGATTATCAGTCCGCCGGCGACGAAGATGAGAATTCCCTGCGCAACACCAGCAATGTCCTCTACCTTACCATGACCGTATGGATGTTCTTTGTCGGCTGGCTTGGCCACAATACGAATAGCAGAGAAGGTGATTATTGCCGCAAACAAGTCTAATAGGCTGTCTGCTGCCTGGGCCAGTACGCTGATGCTGCCGGTTAGCCAACCAACGGTTACCTTAAGAATTATCAGACCGACGACCACAGCAAGCAGTAGCCTAGTAGCCCCCGCCTTTGTCGAAAACATTTTGTGTGGTTTCATATCTTCCCGGATGTCAAACTGCAGCCAACTGGAAGTTTACAGCGATATTTCGGCTAAAGCAATTATTTGGCTCGTATTCTCCGATGTGATGCAACGAGGCGGTAAGGCCGGAAGGTTCCTGCTCAAGAGAAGCCACCAGAGTTAGAATAGTTCTCACTGAATCAGATATAATGGCCGATTATGGATGACTCTGTGGGCAATGGTACTTCGAAAAGAGCGATGCTTCTTATCGCCACGATGACTTTCTTCCTCTTTCCCTTCATGGCTTCCTCTGTGAATATCGCTCTTCCCTCTATCGGGAAGGACCTATCGTTGGATGCAGTCACCTTGGGCTGGATTGCCACTGCCTACCTCCTGTCCTCGGCCGTTCTTCTTGTTCCCTTCGGCAGAATAGCAGACATATATGGCAGG
>JAWOCP010000063.1:0-5454 GCA_046483735.1 Dehalococcoidia bacterium | reverse complement strand
CTTGACAGCTTCCAATTCTTTGTCTTGGGGGTATACCCCGCAGAATCCCGTATCGTAATCACCACTTCTTACAGCTTCGATAACTCTGGCGGAGTCGGTAACTGCTACCTGGATACTCACCACCGGATGGCGCCTTTTGAATTCGCCGAGAATAGGAGGGAGGATGAAATCCCCGGGTATTGTGCTGGCAGCAATAACCAGATTACCAGTCACTTTTTCCCTGAGACTTTCAAAGTCACGCATCAAAGTCTGGTGCTCCTCATCAAATAGCGCTGCAAACACCAGCAGTCGCTTTCCTGCTTCTGTCATCACCAGCTTTTTCTGCCGGCGGTCGATAAGACGCACGCCGAGTTCCTGCTCGAGTTTCTGAATTTGGAATGACACCGCAGGCTGGCTTATGGAGAGCTTCTTAGCTACCGCCGAAAAACTACCTGCCTTGATTACATCTATGTACGTCCTGAGATACTCAAGGTTCATTTCAAAATATCAATAGGAATTACTTATATTGTACAAAAATATTGCTTATAGTATAATGCCCTGCGGTAATTCTATGATATTCGTAGCCATTCCTCAACTTCATATTGGTTCTGTTCCTTTCCGGCTGATTACAGGAGGTGTGACAATGCGCTGAGCACTTTCTGGACTTCAGGATGGAGCACATAATCTGCAAACTAGAAAGGAGTAGAACGTTGAAAGTATTGTGGACACCAAGAACCAGAATTGTTCTAGCCGGCCTCATATTTGGCGCTCTGGGCGCCCTCGCTGTGAACTGGGGCAATCCGCCTAACATGGGCATTTGCGTGGCCTGCTTCTTGCGCGACATCGCTGGCGCTCTCAAACTGCATCAGGCTTCGGTAGTCCAATTCCTCAGGCCGGAGATTATGGGCTTTACGCTGGGGGCGCTTATTACCGCGTTTGCTTTCAGAGAGTGGCGTCCCCGGGGGGGAGCATCGCCGGTTATCAGGTTCGTACTTGGCATGCTCGTTATGATCGGCGCCCTGGTGTTTCTGGGATGCCCCATCAGGATGCTGCTACGCCTTGCCGGCGGAGACCTCAACGGCATCACCGCTTTGGCTGGAATGGTATTCGGTGTGCTGGTCGGCATTACTTTCTTAAGGAAAGGTTTTAACCTGGGCAGGGCTGTGAAAATGCGCCCCGTGGCTGGCTGGATACTGCCGGTAATCATGATAGGCTTACTGCTTTTCGCCATCTTTAAGCCCGGTTTCATCGCCACCAGTGAATCAGGGCCTGGCTCGATGTATGTACCTCTGGCACTCGGACTTGGTATCGGGCTCCTGGTTGGTTTCATGGCACAACGCACCCGTTTCTGCTCAGTCGGTGCCTGGCGTGATATCTTTCTGGTAAAAGATTTCCATCTGATCAGCGGTATCGGCGCTTTCTTCGTTGCGGCGATAGTCACCAACTATCTGGTCGGTAATTTCGGTGCCGACGGGATTTACCACTGGGGCTTCGCTAACCAGCCGGTATCACATACCGACCACCTATGGAACTTCTTTGGCATGGGATTACTCGGTTTGGCCGCCACTCAAATAGGTGGTTGTCCACTGCGCAACCTGGTGCTTTCCGGAGAAGGTGATACAGACGCGAGCGTGACGGTATTGGGTTATCTGGCCGGTGCTGGTGTAGCTCATAATTTCCTGCTGGCTTCAAGCCCTGCCGGGGTCGGCGCCTGGGGGCCAGCGGCGGTCGTAATAGGTTGGGCTTTTTGCATAGCTATCGGATTCTTAATGAGAGAAAAGGCATAAAGGAGACTGCAAATGGCGATTCTTAACAAGAAGCAGAAAGACAAACTTGAGGGCGGTGGTCTGGTGCTGTTCGACGAGGTACAGCATGCCATGATTGCGGAGAGGGCACTAAAGTCTGCCGGCTATATTGTAAAGCTGGTAGCTCCTCCCCCTGAATTGCGCAAAGGATGTGACCTGGCGGTGGAAATCAATCTAGTCGAACAGCCCGGTATCGAGCGAGCGCTCAGAGAAAAAGACATAGCCTATGTCAGCATAGACCCGATAAGGATGGGAACAGCGCCGCTTCTCGATGTTGTCAAGGTCACCGATTTTAGCGACTGGGTCATGGTCAAGGCGGGTAACATGAAAATGACCTATGAAAAGAGTAGCGGCGTCATCGTAAACGTCTCCGGCGGTGGTTGCCCGGATATTCCTTATCTTCATGCCGAGCTGATTGATAAACGAATTGAGGAAGCGCAACGGCCCAAAGACCTGGGATTCACCCTCTGCGCCGTGAACCTGGATAGGGCTTTTGACGAATGCATTGATCTGCGTTCGGGAGGTGACAGGAAATGATGCTCATTGCCGGAACAGTTCCCGTTAGAGATATGCCTCTTATCATGGGGAGGGTCGCTTCCAAAGGTGATGATCTCACGGTGGACGGCGAAAATATACCGTGCACCCAGGGGACAGGCGCAATGATCAGTGCAGCGCTGGCCACTACCAGACATCTAGGCATTGATGCGCCACATGCGCTCCTCGTGGGCGATATCGGCAAAGGCAAAGGCAGCCGTGAGCTATACCAGTACTTGATCGACCATATCGCCGAGCTCTTGCCGGATGTACTGGCACTGCATTACTGGCTGCCTGATATGTCACAGACGCGGCAGTTGTGTGCCGCTGTAGAGAAATGCAAAAGGCGACCGATTATGATTGCCGATGCCGCGTCCATGTATTCCGCGAAAGGCGCTGGATTAGCCGAATCATTCGACATTTTCACTCCTGACGCCACAGAGATTGCATTTCTCGCTGACCCGGAGGCGACACACCCCGCCTATATCTTCAGGCATTTGTTCGAGACAGACATATCACAGGCCCCCCAATTGGCGAAAACAGCTTATGCCAACCACGGTGCCGCCAGGTTATTGCTGGTCAAGGGAGCAACGGACTACGTCATCAGAGACGGTGAAGTTCTGGCCACCGTCACAGAGCCGAACGTACCGGCACTGGAGCCGATAGGTGGCACCGGCGATACTATTACCGGACTCGTCTCAGCCCTTGTCTACGCTGAACTCGAGCCACACGAAGCAGCAATTATTGCAGCCAGAGCCAACCGAATGGCCGGGCAATATGCTCGGGTAACCCCGGCCACCAAAGTTAGCAGGGTTATCGCCCAGTTTTCATCCGTGTTCAAAGATCACTTATGTCAATGGACTAATGTTTGTTATATGAGAGGAGGGAATCAACAATGCTAGAAGTTGATGTTCGGGGTTTTTCCTGTCCCTTACCGGTGGTCCGTACCAAGAAAGCGATGGACCAGAACCCCAAAGATATACTAACCGTACTGATAGAAACAGCTACCTCCAAAGAGAACGTATCCCGCCTGGCGCAGAGTCAAGGGTATTCCGTTAAAGTCGAAGATGTCTCCGGGGAATATCGACTGACCCTGACGCCACCCGGGAAGTAGAAGGAGATAGCAGTGACCCAGGAGCTTGATGCGCGTAGTCTTAACCGCCCTATCCCGGTGGTAAGAACCAAGAAAGCTCCGGAAAGCGTGATATTTGTTACCACTGATCGACTGGGTACAGGCGACCGGCAGCTCGGTGAAATCCTCATGAAAGCTTTTCTGAACACGCTCTGGGACGCCGAGCCGAAACCCGACAAGATTCTCTTCCTCAATGATGGTGTCAGGCTGACCACGGAAGGTTCCGAGGTTCTGCATAGCCTGAAACTGCTTGAGGAAGCCGGGGTGTAGATATTATCGTGCGGTACCTGCCTCGAATACCACGAGTTGAGGAACAAGCTCAAGGTTGGTTCGGTAACCAAGATGTACTATACTGTAGAGTCTCTTCTGTCTGCAGCCAAAGTAGTAAAAATATAGAGCGGGGATCAGAATGAGTGATGAGAACAGACTTCGCCTGACGGAAACGGTGAGCGGCGCTGGCTGAGCCTGCAAAATCGGACCAGGGGACTTGGCCCGGGCACTGCGCGGTCTGCCCCTCATAGCCGACCCAAACCTGATTGTGGGTCTGGAGAGGGCTGAAGACGCCGGCGTCTATAAGCTGACCGACGAACTGGCACTCGTACAGACCCTCGACTTCTTCACACCGATAGTCGACGACCCTTATACTTTTGGTCAGATTGCCGTCGTTAATGCCTTGAGTGACGTTTACGCCATGGGAGGACAGCCGCCGCTGGGTGTTGGTATAATGAATACTGCAATGAATTGCTCGACACAATGCATCACGAAGACATTAGCGACGCATCTATTATCGGTGAGGTTCTGGATTAGCCAGGCGGGAAAATCATTGTGAGCTGAAGGGCAATTGATAGAGATTGATGTGCCTGGCCGGCGTGTTTACAGATTGGAACATCTGGTTCTGGACATTAATGGCACCATCGCTTTGGACGGCAGCATAATAGCAGGTGTTCCAGAAAGGCTTGATTTACTGCGCAGGTCAGTTGACATCACAGTTGTCACTGCGGATACCCGGGGCAGTATGCAGAAATTGAGAGAAGGTCTGCAGGTTGAGATACATCAGGTTAGCCCTGGTGATGAGCAACTTCAGAAGCTCAAATTCGTGCAGCAGTTAGGTAGCAGCACCACAGTTGTTATAGGAAATGGCTCCAACGATGCGTCCATGCTAAAAGAGTCAATTCTGGGAATATGCGTGCTCGGTGCTGAAGGTGCCTCTGCTGAGGCGATTGCCAGCTGTGACGTGCTAGTACCCGACATTAACGCAGCACTGGATTTGCTCATCAAACCGATTCGACTGATAGCAACGTTGCGCAAATAGTAATAGCCTGCGTTGTTATCACGTTTTCCTCGGTTCTGTTCGCCTTACTCACTTCGACGAGGAAATCTCCAGTTGCCTGCGCACGTGAACCGCTAAAAGGTGAACCCAAATCCGCTCGGGCTTAAACTCTCTTTCCTTCTTTAAGGCTCAGGAAGTCCGAGTTATATTCCTCGATGAGCCCGGCATCGGCAAAGCTGAAGTACCGGTTGTCGCCTATTATGATGTGGTCAAGGACCTTGATCTGCATGATATTCCCGGCGAAGACCAGGTCCTGTGTTATTTGTTTGTCGTTATCACTCGGTTGAGGATTGCCAGCGGGGTGGTTATGGACGAAGATGAGGGCCGCAGCGTTATGTTGGACTGCACTCTGTATGATTTCGCGGGGATAAACAGCACTGGCGTTTAGTGTCCCTTCGAAAAGGTCTTCGATCTTCAAAACGTGATTTTGGGAATCGAGGAACATGACTTTGAAGACTTCTTTCTTCAGGTCTCGCATAGAATGGTACAGGTAGTCGAAGACCTCCCTGCAGGAGCGGCAGTATGGTTTATCGAGGACTTGTTCCTTGAGGAATTCTCTGGCTACCTCCTGTACCAGCTTGATCACAACGGTATTGTACTCGGTAATTCCTTTAATCTTCTGTAATTCCTCGGGCGGAGCTTCCAGAACACCCCTCAGGGTCTTGAACCTGCTT
>JAWOCP010000051.1:0-5807 GCA_046483735.1 Dehalococcoidia bacterium | reverse complement strand
GCTGCTAGCAACATCAGTGCCGCTAATGGGTGACCCCGATGCTGGCGTTAGCGTATAGGTCAGTGCTCCCGTCCAGGGATCGCCATCAAGGGTAGCCTTGACCTCGATGGTGCCTTGAGCTGGCGGAGGACAGCTCAGCCAGAAGACCGCCGTTAACAGCACCAGAACCAGACAAATAGCGAAAACCTTCTTTTTCATCTTTGACTCCTTCCTAAACACTTCAGTCTTTGCAGCATCCTAGGTCAAGTGAAAACAGAGAAGTATGTTTCTCACCTTACCCTCCTTTTGGAGTACTTGAGTTTTTCTAGAATCACACAACACTCCATTTTACAACTATACCACTTTTTTCGCCGCTGTCAATGGTCTGCCAGAGAGTGGTTGAGGGTTTTCTGCGCAATGGTATGAAGTTGGCGGATGGCAGGATAGTGGCTCATGCCCGTCTATCATGCCAGCTTGAACAGGACGGGAATCTCCCTTGTCCGGCTGGCGAGTGCCCTGATTTTGCTTACCCGTGCTTCTTGAACGTGACCTTCATCCAGATGTCGGTCAGCTCCATCCGACAGTTGTCTTTGAATCCTGTTTGCTCCAGCATACTCCTGATTCTGGTCTCGTACTCCTGCCTGCTAAATCCGTTAAGTTGAGCCACCCCATGTCCCATCCGGGGGATCAAGAAACCGTATTCCCTCTTCAGTCTTTCCCTGTGAGCCCGGTCCCTGAAAACATCGGGACAGCCATCGTATATCCAGGCCTCGCTGCCGGTCTTCAGGACACGGTGGCATTCATGAAACACCTCAGCCGGGGCTTTCCAATGGTGCAGGGTGCCGGTACTGATGATAAGGTCGATTGAATCATCCTTGAATGGCAGTCGGGCAGCATTGGCCAACACAAATTGCACGTTTCCCGCACCTTTTGCATGCCGTCTTGCCATCTTGACCATTTGCCTGCTGAGGTCGATGCCGTAAAGCGTCAGGCTTGTTGTCTTCCTGGCAATGTCTATCAACAAATAGCCTGGCCCGGAACCTAAATCAAGAACGGTCCCGCTTCTCATTTTGGCAGCCACGTCGTCGGCTATCTTTGCTTCGGGCTTTCGCAGAACTCTGGCCACCGTTGCGTTGTAGAGTATGGCATCAGGAGTGGGAATTGCCTCGCGCTCCTTCACTACCTTCCTGATCAGCCCTGTCCAGGACATGCTCATTGCTCCGGTACGGCGTCGCCGCCCAGTTATTCTTCAGCCCTTTGGGGACGACTCTGTGAGCCAAGCATGAAGGAGATTTGCCTGGCGTTGACGACGGCTTTGTCCTCGTGGCAGTTATTGAACAGGACATGCATCTCGCGTGTTTGCCGGGCGAGTTCCTGAATCTTGCTCGCCCACGGCTTGAGTTCGTCCTCGGTGTAGAGGTAGTTGAAACGCTCGGCGGGGTCGATGCCTCTCCTCTCCCATGTCTCTCTGTTCCTGCCGTGGAAGCGGACCAGTCCTATGTCGGAGGTCGCCTGGGCCACAGGCGGCACGCTTGATTTGAATCCCTGCGGCTCGTCGACGCAGACAAAGGGCAGGTCGTTGCGCCTCAGAGAATCAACAGTCATGGTCTGGTTCTTCTCGCTCAGCCACAAATTATTCCTGAATTCTATCGCGATGCGGTATTGTGGTAGTTTCTCCTTGCACATTATGATGTAGTCGAGTTCTCGTGGGCCGGGGCGGAACCAGGGTGGGAACTGGAAGAGCACGACGCCCAGCTTGCCAGCTGTATCGAGCGGGAGCAGGGAGCTCTCGAATCGTTGCCATAGTTCATCAACCAGTTCAGCCGGAAAGTCGTGATAATACAGGTTGCCTTTTTGTCGCAACTGGGGAGTGAGTTGCTCTCTCATGTTCCTAGGCAGGGAGTTGACGGGTGTAGGATGGTTGGTGAATGTCCTGAAAGCCTTGAAGTCGAACAGGAAATCGCCGGGCGTCCGCTCTGCCCAGAGATAGCTGTTCCTCTCGCCGGGGAGTGCATAGTAGCTGCTATCTACTTCGACGATATTGAACTGGGTGGCATAATACTGAAGGCGGGCTTCGGCAGAACGTGCTGAATCAGGGTAGAAGCGGCCGGATTTTACCAGCGTGGGATCGGTCCAGGAACAGGTGCCTACTCGAATTGTGCCCATGTCGTGTCTTCTAACTCACATTTTACTAGGAGAGTGAGCCAGGGGCAACAGGATGATGGGTAAGTTTTTCGAGATTTCCCGTCTTAAGGTAAGAGGGGCCAGGGGAGTCATGAAGTCCCCCTCTTAGGATAAGAGGGGCTAGGGGAGTTATGAATTAGGGGATAAGCCTATCAACGGGGGATATTGGGAGAGAGTATCAGCGGGGCGAGTGTCTCGGCGATTATGTTCAGGGTATCTCGTTTCTGGATTGTTCCTTCAACAACGATAACCGGCTCGAGCTTGAAGACCTGGCGGTACCTTTTATACACCTGTGGTCTGATTATCACATTCACCATGCCATCCTCATCCTCCAGCGTCAGGAAAGCAAAACCTTTGGCGGTGGCCGGCCTCTGCCTGATGATAACGTAGCCGGCAAACCGTACGCGGGTATCAGGCGAAAGCTGAGCAAGCTCGGAGCTTCTGAGCAAGCCGTCCCCGGATATGTCTTTCCTCAGTACCTGCATGGGGTGATATTTCGTGGATAACCACTGCACTTTATAGTCTACCTTCATCTCCTCCAGTGCGGTGAAGTCGGGCAGGGAGACCCTGCTATCGCCGAATTCCAGAGGCATTTCCCCGGGACATTTCTTTTCCAGCAGCCCAAGCTGCCACAATAGCTGCCTTTTCTGGTAGCCGGAGGAATCGAAGGCACCGGCCAGGATAAGATTCTCTACGGGCGTCCTCTCCAGCCTGGTCCGGAGATAGAAATCTTCCAGCGAAGAATAGGGAGCCCTTTCCCTTTCAGTCACTATACGGCTCAGGGCTTTCTCGCCCACTTCCTTGACGTACATCAGGCCAAGCCTGACCTTGCCTCCTTCGACGGTACATCTGATGCCGCTCTTGTTGATATCTGCCGGCAGGACATCAACTCCGTGCCTCTTGGCATCCCGCACGATGACCTCCGGGGAGTAGAATCCCATGGGCTGATTATTGAGCAGAGCACAGTAGAATTCAGCCGGATAGCGTTTTTTAAGCCAGGCAGATTGATAGCATAGAAGAGCGAAGCCGGCGGCATGGCTCTTGCAGAAGCCGTATTCAGCAAAACCCTCCAGGGCTTCGAAGATGCGATTGGCGAGGCTGGTTGCCACGCCGTTCTGCTTTGCTCCATCGATGAACCTCTGTCTCATCTCATTCATGGCGTCTTTCGACCTTTTCCTGCTCATTGCCCTTCTCAGGGAATCGGCCTCGCCGGGCGTGAAATTGGCTATTGCCGTGGCAACCTGTATCACCTGCTCTTGAAAGAGGAGAACGCCCAGGGTATCTTCGAGTATCGGCTTCAGCCTCGGATGCAGATAGGTTACCTTTTCCAGCCCTTTCCTTCTGCGAATATACGGGTGGACCATGTTCCCCTGTAATGGCCCCGGTCTGATAAGAGCCACTTCGATGGTCAGGTCCTCAATAGAGCGCGGTCTCATCTGCGGCAGGGTTTGCATCTGGGCCCGGCTTTCTACCTGGAAGACGCCTATTGTATCGCCCCGGCAAATCATGTCGTAGACGCCCTCATCATCCAGGGGCAGCTTATTCATGGTAAGCCTTATGTTGTGGTGATGCTCCTCCACAATCTCGCAGGCTTCGCGAATGAGCGACAGCATTCTCAGGCCGAGCAGGTCCACTTTTATCAGGCCGGCATCGGCGACGCCGTCTTTGTCCCACTGACAGACTATCCTGCCCGGCATGGTAGCTTTTTCCAGGGGCACTATTTCAGTCAGAGGACAAGAGGAGATAAGCATCCCTCCATTGTGAATCGATAGGTGCCGGGGGAAATCGTAGATCTCCCGGCAAAGAGAGATGAACTCCTGCCAGGGCACAGAAGCGAGATAAGGTCGAAATTCCTCGATGCCTGCCAGGTCCTGCTCCAGGTCTCTGGCCCCGTATATTGAAACCGACTTTGCCATTTTATCGAGCAGGTTATCCGGCATCCCCAGCACTTTGCCCACCTCTCTTACAGCATTCCTGGCCTGGAAGGTTACATAGGTGCAGACCATGGCGGTATGTGCCTGTCCGTATTTTTCATAGACGTATTGAATAAGCTTTTCCCGGTGGTTTGTGGACACATCTATATCGATGTCGGGAACGGATGACATTTCTTCATTCAAGAATCTGCCCAGAAATAGCTTGTTCTTTAGCGGGTCGACCCCGGTTATGCCCAGAATATAGGCCACTATGGAATTGGCGGCCGAGCCCCTGCCCTGAGCGGGAATACCATTTCTTTGGGCATAGTCCATGATGTCCCATACGATGAGAAAATAGCCCGATAGCCCGAGCTTTTCTATTAGATTCAGTTCGTGATTGACCCTGGTCTCTATCTCTGAGTTCATGTTGTACCTGTCGTGCACCTTTTGCCAGCACAACCCGGCCAGATATTCCTTTGCTGTCTTCCCCCGGGGCAATAGAAACTCCGGGAAACGATAGCCTGAGAAATCCAGGTCGATGTTGCATTGCTCAGCTATGGCCAGCGTGTTTGAAGTCGCCCGGGGATAATCCTGGAAAAGCTGCGCCATTTCTGCAAAAGGGTTGAGGTGAAATTCGGAGTTCAGTCTCAAGGAAGTGCATTCGTCCAGGGTTGTCCGGCTCTTGATGCACGTGAGAACATCGTGGAGCCTGTGGTTCTTCTTATTGGCATAGTGGACATTGTTGGTCGCCACGTAATCCAGCTCTAGACTTCCAGCCAGGTCAACTAAGTCGCGGCAGAGGTGCTTATCATCGGGATAAAAATTGTTCTGAAGCTCTACATAGAAGTTTTCCCGGCCGAACATCTCGATATACCTTCTGGCTACTTCGTAAGCATGCCCCGTGCGTCCGGAAGCGATTGAGCTGACTATTTCTCCCTTCCGGCAGCCGGAGAGGCAAATCAGACCGGCTGAGTGGCGGGCAAGGGTTTCCAGACTTAGGACCGGCCTGCCTTTCCTGTGTTCTAGCTGAGCCCGGGTTATCAGCCGGCACAGGTTGGAGTAGCCTGTGTTGTTCCTGGCCAGCAATGTGAGATGATTGCCATTCTCCAGCGTCATCTCCGCTCCGATGATGGGCTTGATGTTGGCTTTGAGGCATGCCTTGTAGAAGCGTATAGCTCCATATAACCCGTTATGGTCGGTAAGGGCTAACGCAGGCATGTTGAGCTCAGCTGCCCGGCTAACCAGATCCTCCGCATGAGAGGCACCATCTAGAAGGGAGAAATTGGAATGGCAGTGAAGCTCCACATAACCTTGCCCCGATTTCATCGAGGTATCAACCTCCTAGTCATAGATGCGCTGCAGGTACCAGGCTCCGGTGAGCAAGTCCCGGTAGAGTTCACAGACGGCGCCGGACTCAGTCTTGACCTGGAAGTACTCCCTTGCCACCGGTCTCCTCCACCATCCCTGGGCTATCCGCCATCGTTTCAGCGTCTCTCTCACCCGCTCTCTCCTTTTCTTATGGAGAAAGGCGAGCGGCTTGTGCTGACAGTCTTCCTCCACTGCCAGCCTTACGGCTTTCCTGAATAGCCTGCTCATATCTCAAAGCTCAAATTCGGTGATGGAAAAGGAGTCCTCCGGCAACGCGCTGTGCGGTTTGGCGAGCACCCTGCCTACCACCCCTTTGCCATATCTTTGACGAAGCCAGCTTACGGCTGAAGCCAGCCTGTCTCT
>JAWOCP010000048.1:0-6215 GCA_046483735.1 Dehalococcoidia bacterium | reverse complement strand
CGAAGTCATACTGGGAGTGGACCTTGGCACCAACGGCGAAATTTTCCTCGGCAACGGCCAGAGACTGCTGACGTGCTCGGCAGCGGCTGGTCCGGCTATGGAGGGAGCGAGAATTACGCATGGCATGATAGCCAGGGCAGGAGCTATTGAGGGTGTCAGCCTCGAAGATGGCCACCTGTCTTATCGGGTTGTCGGAAATATCAAGCCTGAAGGCATGTGCGGCAGCGGGCTGGTCGACCTGGTGGCTGTACTCCTGCACTGCGGCATAATCGATAAGGATGGACTCATTCGTCCTTCCCGGCGCAAGACAGCCCGTGACTTGAATTTCAGGATAGTTACCCGTTCGGGAGTTAATAGCTTTCTCGTCGCTTCCGCCGAGGAAAGTAATCACCAGAAGCCAATCTACCTCACCCAAAAAGATGTGCGCGAATTCCAGCTTGCCAAGGGAGCCATTGCCGCCGGTATTAGAACCCTGATGGATGAGCTTGGCGTCGGGGTGTCGGATATTAACCATGTATATCTCGCCGGGGCGCTGGGAAACTGTGTTAACCACTACAGTGCCCTGCGCACGGGACTCATCCCCGGAGTTGACCCGGAAATCGTCAGGTCACTGGGTAACGCCGCCAGCACGGGGGCCTCCATGATCCTTCTCATCAAACCCTACTGGCAGAAGGCTGCCGAGCTTACCCAATTCATTGAACACGTCGAGCTCTCGTGGCGTTACGACTTCAATCAGTATTTCGTCGAGCATATGGGTTTCCCTGAGCAAAACCTCTGGTAAAGGTATCCAGGAAACTGCCAGATATAAAGGTTTGCCCGCCGCGAGCAAACACTGATAAGATACACAAAGGCAAAGCTGCACCAGCCGGTCTACCCTGCTCAGAGGGGTGCCAGGCGTGCCTTTTAGGGAGGGCGATATGCCGTACGAATACGAGATAAATGAACTGGCCAAGGAAGAGTCCTGGCGGATGTTTCGCATAATCGGCGAGTTTGTGGAGGGCTTTGATAATCTGTCCGGAATCGAGCCGGCAGTGACCGTATATGGTTCGGCCAGACTCGAAGTGGACCACGAACTATATGCACAGACGGAAGAAATAGCCTATCGGCTTGGACAGCTGGGCTTCTCCATCATAACCGGCGGCGGGCCCGGCGTAATGGAGGCAGCCAACAAGGGTGCACACAAAGCCGGGGTCGCGTCGGTGGGGCTGAATATCTTACTTCCCGAAGAACAGGCCTGCAACGCCTACGCCACGAAGTCGATAACGTTCAATCACTTCTTTACTCGTAAGGTCATGCTGGTGAAATATGCTGTTGCCTTTGTCATAATGCCGGGTGGCCTGGGCACGCTTGATGAGCTGACAGAGGTGCTAACCCTGATGCAGACCCACAAGATAAGACCCTTCCCCGTGATACTGTTCAACAGCGAATTCTGGAACGGGTTTCTGGACTGGCTGCGGAGCTCCGTCTTATTCATGAAGTATATCTCCGAGCACGATTTCGACCTCTTGCGAGTCCTTGATAGCCCTGAAGAGGTGGCTGAGGCTATCCGCAGGTGGTATGTCGGGCACGAGGTCGTCGGCAAAAAGGCCCTCGTCAAGTAGTGGATGGTATCAACTCTAGCTTCTTGACTGCGTTGTCAGCCCGCACGCGGCATTCTAGATGAAGGAAATGGCAATCAAGTGGCATAATCTTAGCAGCGAAGAGGTATTGAGCAAGCTCAACTCGTCGCGCTCAGGGCTTCCTGGAGAAGAGGCAAAGAGCCGACTCCACCAGTACGGCCCGAACGAGTTGACGGAGAAGGGCAAGAGACCGACAATTCTGGTCTTTCTGCGCCAGTTCGCCAGTCCCCTCATTTACATATTGCTTGCCGCCGCCTTGATCGAGTTCCTAATAATGCGCAAGCCGACCGACGCCTCGGTCATTCTGGCCGTGGTCTTCATCAACGCCATAATCGGCTTCGTGCAGGAAAACCGTGCCGAGCGCGCCATGGAAGCACTCAAGAGGCTGACAGTGCCTCAGGCCAAGGTTTTAAGAAAAGGCGGCGTTGTTCATTCTCCCGCCAGTCAGCTGGTTCTCGGCGATGTCATCGTACTGGAGGCGGGAGACAGGATTCCTGCGGACGCCAGGCTGATTGAGGCAGCAAGCTTGTCGGTGGACGAATCCATCCTCACCGGTGAATCGGTGCCCGTGGAGAAATTCACCAGCGCCATGGAAGGCGAGGCAGCAGTAGCCGACATGGGCAATATGGCACACATGGGCTGTGCCGTGGTCAACGGGCGTGGTGTAGCTGTGGTCACGGCCACGGGCATGAATACGGAGATTGGCAAGATTAGCGCCCAGGTGCAGGAAGTCACGCCCCCGCCTACTCCACTACAGCGTAACATCGCCAGGCTAGGACGCTACATCGGCATCGTGGTGCTCGCTGTCATCGTGGTGCTCATCGTCATCGGAGTAGCAAAGCAATACACTTTTGATGACATGTTTACGCTCGCGGTTGCCGCTGCGGTGTCTGCAATTCCAGAAGGTCTGCCGGTAATGGTGACAGTCGTCCTCGCTCTGGGAATGAGGCGCATGGCGAGGAGGCACGCGCTTATCAGGAAGCTGCCGGCTGTGGAGACCATGGGCGCCGTCACCGTCATCTGCTCGGACAAGACGGGAACGCTGACCGAAAGCGAGATGACGTCCCGGCAGATATACCTGCCGGGTAGAACAATAGAAATCACCGGAGGTGGCTACCGCCCCGAGGGCGAGTTCCTGGAAAACGGGCAGAGACTGGAACCTGCAAAAGACAAGGACCTGCTGCTGGCCCTGCGCATCAGCGCCCTGTGCAATGACTCTACCCTGAAATCAGACGGCGATAAGCATCAACTACTGGGCGACCCCACGGAGGGGGCCTTGCTGGTGGCCGCCCTCAAGGCAGGGCTGGACCAGAAAACACTACAGGAAGAGCAGCCCCGCCTGGCTGAACTACCGTTCCTCAGCGAAAAGCGCTATATGGCTACGCTTCATCCCGATTACCATCGGGACGGGAAGGACGGCAAAGCAGTAGTCTACGTGAAGGGGGCTGTTGACAGGGTGCTAGCGATGTGCAGCAAAGTACTTGAAAACGGCATTTCTCAGGAGATGACACCTGAGAAAATAGCAGACATCGAGGACAAGAATTTGGAGATGGCAACGAAGGCGCTTCGGGTCATGGCTCTGGCCTATGCCGAATCCACTCCTGCCCCCGAACAGCTTTCACACGAGCACCTTGACGGCAGTTTGACACTGGTCGGCCTTGTCGGAATGATTGACCCTCCGCGACAGGAAGCCAGGCAGGCGGTTGCCGACTGCAAGCGTGCTGGCATCAAGGTGGTGATGATAACCGGCGACCAGAAGGCCACGGCGGTGGCCATTGCCCGGGAACTGGGGCTGCCCGCCAGCGAAGCGGTGACCGGCCTGGAACTGGACAAGATCAGCGATGAGGACCTCAGCGTAAGAATAGAGGCAATCTCGGTCTTCGCCCGTGTCGAGCCACTTCACAAGCTCAGGATAGTCAATGCCCTGAAGTCTAAGGGCTACACCGTGGCCATGACCGGAGACGGGGTTAACGACGGCCCGGCGCTGAGAAGCGCCGACATCGGCATAGCCATGGGCATCAAGGGTACGGATGTCGCCCGCGAAGCCTCCGACATCATACTGACCGACGATAACTTCGCCTCCATCGTCTCTGCCGTAGAGGAGGGCAGAGTCATCTTCGGCAATATCCGCCGCTCTGTCTTCTATCTCCTGAGCACCAACGTGGGTGAGCTGTTCACCTGGACGCTGGCAATTCTGGCCGGTATTCCGCTGCCCATTGTCGCTGTCCAGATCCTGTGGATAAACCTGGTTACCGATGGTGTCTGCACCATACCGTTAGGCCTGGAACCGAAGCACAGTAACGTGCTGGAGGAATCCCCGCGTCGGGCAAAGGCGGGAATTGTCTACAGCGGAATGCTGGCCAGGATTGCTTTTGTTGCCCTGTTCATGGCCATCGGTACATTCTTCATCTTCAGATGGGAACTGCCCAGGGTGGGGCTGGATGAAGCCAGGACGATAGCTTTCACCATGCTGGTTGCCTTCCAGTGGTTCAATGCCCTCAACGCCCGCTCCGACCGGCAGTCGGTTTTCAAGCTGGGTCCTCTCAGTAATCGTTTGCTGCTCGGCGCAATAGGACTGGCCGTTCTGCTCCAGGTGATGGTAATCTACGCGCCGCCGTTCCAGACGCTGTTCTACACCGTACCGTTAGGGATAAACGACTGGATGGTCATAGTTCTTATGGCCGGAGGCATTCTGGCAGTGGAAGAGGTGCGCAAACTGGTGGCGCCGCGTATCTTCGACCGGGGGAAATAGAACCAATCTTAGCTGTACCATGATAAGTGATTGCTCAGGACATGATAAAATCGTGCCAGCAAGTCGCCGAATGCGGCGAACAATTCATGGTTAGATGAGTACGCAGAAACGTTTCTGGGAGATAGACCTCTTACGCACCGTCGCCATAGTAATGATGGTAACCTTCCATGCGCTCTATGTAACGGACTACCTTGGGATTGCCAACACCATGAACATAGCGCGCTATGGGTTCTGGTGGTGGTTTCCCAGAGTGACCGCCGGGACTTTCATTTTCCTGGCCGGGGTGTCGCTCACAATCACCTTCCAGAGGTCAAGGAGAACGTCCGGGTTTCTGCTCAGAGGCCTGAAGATATTCGCATGGGGCATGGGGATCACTCTGATTACATGGCTAGTCGTTCCCGATGAATACGTCCGATTCGGTATACTCCATTTCTTCGGCATTGCATTCATACTCGGATATCTGTTCCTGAGATTCCGCTTCATCAACATGATACTGGGCATCGCCATGGTGGCAACAGGTATCTTCCTGCAGGGCACTTCCGCTGACTTTCCCTGGTTGCTCTGGCTGGGGTTGCGGCCGCATCACTTCCGCACGCTGGACTACTTCCCGCTGCTGCCGTGGTTCGGCGTCTTTCTTCTGGGGATGTTTTGCGGCAAAATGCTGTACCCGCAGGGAAATAGACGGTTTAGCATTCATGAATCCGACGACCCCCTCATTTCAGCACTGACTTTTCCGGGAAGACATCCGCTGGTGATATACATTGCCCAGTGGCCGGCAATCATCGGGGTCCTCCTCGTCCTGTTCCCCGGCCAGGTTCTCGCCTACTTCCCATTCTGAGCATAACGCAGAATTGCCCAGACGTCCCAGCGATTCGTGAAGAAGACCATTCACTATTACGGGTTTGAGAGCCGGGCTTTAGCCTGCGCCTAACTGGCTTTCTATGAGTACGACGAAAATTTTCGGGAATCCTGCAAAAACACTGAGCTAGTCCAGATACACTGGTGACACATGAGTTATTGAAGGACGGGGAGACGTTCTCTGAATGTAGTTGGCCGATTTCTCAGGCAAGGGGCTCCGATGGCGTCGGAGCAACTACAAAGCTGCGGAGCGCGAGATGGCGGTGGCTGAAACAGAACCAGAATGTGCGGCCGCAATGGGCGAATTTTTCCATGAGTCTCTGGCTTATCAGCTACGGAATCTTAACAAAAACTTAACATTTGCCTGTTATGCTTATTGGTAGCAATCTGGTTGCCCAATCTATTGGGCTGAGCTGATTAAGCAGTGTCAACTGCACAAAAGAAAGGAGGTGATGTCTCACAAAGGTACTGAACGAGGATAACCCCTTGAGTAATAGGAAAAAAGGCGTATAATTCAGTATAGGGTCAAATTTTTGGAAACCTAAGACTTTACTTCGTGTAGACTGCGATGAAGCCAGTCGTAGCGCCGTCCCCGGTTGGTGAGGGACATTCTGACTTCACCACAGCCTAAATAGTACAAGGGAGGCGAAATGAAACACAAATTCATCGTAGTTGCTTCAATTACAGTCCTGATGTGTCTGGTCATGGGCAACACCTTTGCCTGCACCACCACCCCGGCAACCAAGTATGACCTGACCATCGACAGCACAGAGGGCGGTTCGGTTACCACGCCTGTAGAAGGCACACATACCTATGACGCGGGTACGGTGGTCAACCTGGTGGCGACCCCGGATGCTGACTACTACTTCGTCAGGTGGACCGGCGATGTCGGCACCATTGCCGATGTCAATGACGCCAGCACCAACATCACCATGAACGGTGACTACACCATCACCGCCAATTTCGGCTTCGATATGACTTTCATA
>JAWOCP010000031.1:0-13676 GCA_046483735.1 Dehalococcoidia bacterium | reverse complement strand
GTAGATACCTCTCCGACGGGCAAAAACAGGACATCAATATCTCCCAGTTCTTCTACCAATTGCGGGCCCAGAGGATGCCCCAGGTCACCTAGATGACATAAAGTTAGACCATCCATCTCGATAGCGTAGATGGTATTCTTGCCTCTCAAGTCCCCCTTCTTAGTATCGTGGAAAACAGCGACTCCTGTGATAAAAGTACCCCCTATTTCATATTCGCCAGGGGTCTTTATTTGTTCGGGTTCATTGGCGACACCTTCGATGTAGCTATGGCCGGGATGGGAATGGCTCACTGTTACGATATCCGCTTTGGGTCCGCCCAGGCGGTAGCCTGAGTCAGGATGACAGGGATCCGTGATGATGGTTTGCCCTTTCCCTCGAATTAGAAAGCAAGAGTGTCCTAGCCAGGTGATGTCCATCGGTGTCTAAAGATAATCCCTTTCCTTGGCTTTGTCGATAGCAGCGGAGAATCCTGACTCCCGGTTCCGTGAATTCAGATGTAAGTGTCTAGTACTCATCGTAGAACGTATTGAAACTGCACTCGTGGCTGGTTGTTCCCACAGGCCTTGTGAGGAGCGTCATCCCATCCGTGGTAATGATATGCGAAGCAATAGAAATAGTCAAACAACAGGGCAATTGACAAAAACTAATGCCATTGTTAACATCTGAAAACCAAAGGTTAACGAAATGAAGGGACAAATACTGCAAGCTCTTCGAGACAGTGGAGGTTATCTTTCTGGCGAGACACTTTCCAACCAGCTTGGCGTCTCCAGGGTTGCTGTCTGGAAGCATATTCGCAGTCTGAAGAACGAGGGCTACGTAATAGAGGCTTCTGCCAGGGGATACAAATTGGTTTCCTCTCCAGACTTGCTGCTTCCTTATGAATTTCCCGGCTTAGAACAAAGGATTCATTACTTCCGCGAGATTGACTCGACCATGGACGTAGCAAGAGAGTTAGCCAAGCAAGGCGTAGGGGACGGGACAATTGTGATTGCCGAAGCGCAGAGTCGTGGGCGGGGGAGATTGAGCCGGGAATGGCTGTCACCAGAAGGAGGCATTTACTTCACTATAGTTTTGCGACCCAGCATAAGCCCTGCCTATGCCCCCAGGATAAACTTGATGGCCTCTGTTGCCGTGGCAGCCACTATTGGAAAGCTCTTTGGGTTGAAGGCTGAAGTAAAATGGCCCAACGATGTCTTGATCGGAGGAAGGAAAGTGTGCGGCATATTGGCCGAGATGGAGGCTGAAATGGATGCTGTAAACTTCGTTAATGTCGGGATAGGTATAAACGCCAATACTTATGTTCCTCGGTTCGAAACAACGGCCATCTCCCTGAAGGGTGTGTTGGGGAGGGACATCTCCAGAAAGGATTTTCTGCGCGCATTGTTAGTGGAAATAGAGCGACAACTGCCTCTATTGATGGAGGCAAGTTTGCTCGAAGAGTGGAGAAAGCTCTCTGTGACATTGAATAGTGATGTAAGGATATTATCGCCGGGTGAGGTAATAGCGGGGCGAGCAATCGACGTTGATACCACCGGAGCATTGATAATAAAGGAAAGGAATGGTGCTTTGAAGAAGGCACTGGCCGGGGATTGTACTCACTTGAGGGGAGAGATACCAGAGAATGATATGGGAGTGCTAAGCTGTCAGTAGTCGGCATTCAGTATGAAGCTGATAGTCTCATCGCTGCAAGATGTTACAACTAACTATCATCGTCGTCTATTTCCTCGCCATAATTGGTATAGGGGTGTGGAGTAAGCGAGGAGCGGGAAGTCAGAACGGCTTCTTCGTTGCTCACCGCAGGGGCTCTCTGCCCCTTATCACCGGATCACTTGTAGCCACTGCGGTCGGTGGGTCGGCGACCGTAGGGATGGCTGGGCTAGGGTTCGTGCAAGGTTTGACTGGTGCCTGGTGGCTTCTTGTTGGCTCTATCGGACTCGTCATTCTGGGAGTCTTCTTCGCCGGGAAAGTAAGAGGCGCCGCGCTTTATACTCTGCCGGAGTTGGTAGAAAAACAGTATGGTCATCGTATGAGTCTGGCAGCCTCTATTCTTATTGTTGTTGCCTGGGTGGGAGTGGTGGCAGGACAAATTGTTGCAGCAGGGAAGGTTCTGTCCATATTAGGGATCGGCTCTGTTGCTGTCTGGATGATTGTCTTCACTACAGTCTGTCTGATTTATGCTATTTTGGGAGGCCAATTCTCAATTATCCGTACTGACCTTTTTCAGGCAGCGATTCTTTTTGTCGGGATTTTCGCCGCTTTGGCGCTGGTGTTCTCGCAGGTGGGAGGAGTTGATGTTTTGAGGGACTCTCTGCCTTCCACCTACTTTGCTTTCCCTGTAAGTCCGGAATTCGGCTGGAAGATGTTCTTTTCCCTTTTGATCCTGGTCGGCGCGACCTATGTAGTCGGTCCTGATATGTACACGCGACTTTTCTGCGCCAAAGGAGAAAAGACAGCTCGGCAATCAGCCATTTTGTCGGCATTTCTTTTCATTCCTCTGGCTTTTGCCGTCACCCTTATAGGGATGGGCGCCAAAGTCTTGTATCCAGAGATATCTGCTGAGCAAGCCTTTCCTCAGGTAATATCCAGCGTGCTTTCCCCCGGTTTGAGCGGACTGCTCTTCGCCGCACTGGTCGCAGCACTCATGTCATCAGCGGATACTTGCCTGCTTAGCCAGAGTGTCATTCTGACTGAGGACATAATTAAGCGGGTGCATCCTGCGCTTGACGAAGGCAAAACCGTCTTGCTAACTCGTTTGAGCCTGATTGGCTTGGGCCTGGTGGCACTTGGTCTGGCGCTGGCCTTGAAGGGGGTGATTGCATCTCTCCTTTTTGCTTACACTATCTTCACTTGCGGCTTAGTTGTTCCGGTGGTGGCTGGCTTTTACAAAGAAAAGCTAAGAGTGACACCACGAGGTGCCCTGGCTGCCCTCATAGGAGGCGGCGCCATAGGCTTGATGGGCAAGGTGCCGGGTATTGACATCCCCCTCAAAGGAGACCTTGGCCTCATAGGCTTTGCTGTAAGTGCCATTCTCCTTTTTGGAGTTAGCTTCCTTGACCGAAGGAGGTCCTCCTTGTGAGGTACATCCCAAGCCGAAGTCTGGATGGGAACAAGCCCGCACTTCGCCCCCTGGCATTCGCGGGAAAATGCGATTCAGTCTCCTTTTGCCTCAGCAGGTCTCTTTCTACGCACGAAGAAAATGACCAGTCCCGCTACCGCCGCCGCCGCCATAATCCCGCCAATGAGAGCCCAGTTGACTGGTGTTGGCGGAATCTTTTGGAAGTTAGCCGTTATGAAATAGTCGCCGTTTATGGCAATGGTGGTCGCGGCAGCATTGGGATCGGCTATGGTGTCCACATCTCCGGTCCAGTTGACAAACTGGTACCCTGGTCCGGTTGAAATAGTAGCCGGATTAGCCACCAGGTCAACCTCAGTTCCCTCGTCGTAGCTGAAAGTCCCCTCGCCAGGGGTAGTTACCGACCCTCCGGCTGTGCTGTTGATGGCAAGGTCATACTGTTGCGCACCGTCAAGTATCTCCCCGGTCGCCGTTATGGTGACAGTGGCCGCATCACAAGAATCGTGAAGCTCGGCTGTCGCGGCCGAGGCCAGGCTAAAGCCCACCACCAACACTACAGTAAACAGAAAGCCGAATGCTTTTCTCAGTCTCTTTCTCCTCTACCCCGGCAAAAATGCCCTTCCGCGAGCCATCATCCTATTTCACGGCATAGAATCACTCACCTTTGCAGGAGTCTGCATTTCCCAAATCTTTCGGGTTTCCAGTAGATAGCGTACCAGTCCCACCTCACCGCTGTCAAAGAGTATGCACTTCTTGTTGATTTTCATTAATGACTCCTCCTCTTCCCTTCGGCTGTATTGTCACCGACAGTGTCGTTACTGTGAGAGCAAGGCTCGAAAAAATAGATGGTGAGCACCTGGAAAACGAGTGAACCTTCAGGTGATATTGTGGTAGAATCTAGCGCGTCAAAGGGGACAGAAAAGTCGGGGCGATATCATTCCTCGCCTTATTGATGAGGTTCTTGTGCTAGCTGTAAATGGCTGCGTTGCTAAACAGATAGGAGGCGATATGGCTACAGAATTGGTTCACATAGGTTTTGGAAGTGTCATTGCTGTAAACAGGGTGATTGCTTTCCTTCCCGTAGACCAGCAACCAACCAAGCGCCTCCTCCGAGAATCAAGAGAAAATGGACTTCTGATTGATGCCACGCGTGGCAGGAAAGCCAAGACTGCCATTCTTTTTGACACTGGTCACATCATACTGGCTCACCTGACGGCAGAGACTATCGCTCATAGATCAGCCACTACGTCCGTGCCCTCCGAGGAGAGAGTTGAATTGTGAAGTACCTGCCCGGAGCCTTGATTCGAAGCTTCGGGCGCAGCGGAGAGGCAGCAAGGGGTCTCCACCATTGCTCGTTGTTCTGTCCGGGCCTTCGGGAGTAGGCAAAGATGCTGTCCTCGCTAGAATGAGTGAGTTAGGGCTTCCCTTTCACTATGTCGTTACCGCTACTACGCGTCCTAAGCGTGCCGGGGAAAAGGATGGATTGGATTATCATTTCCTTTCCCGGCAAAAGTTTCAACAGCTGCTGGATGAAGACCAGTTTTTGGAGTGGGCCATTGTCTATGGCAATTACTATGGCGTGCCCAAGCACGAAATAGCTTCGGCTTTGTCCAAAGGGGTAGATGTAATCGTCAAAGTGGATGTTCAGGGTGCCGCTACTATCAAGAAGATTTTGCCCCAGGCGGTATTTATCTTTCTTATTGCTCCCTCGATGAAAGAACTGGAAAGGAGGTTGAGGAAGCGACTGAGCGAGTCTTCAACGGATCTGGCTCTGAGGTTGAAAAAGGCCAGGGAGGAAACGAAAAGCCTGTCGCTTTTCGATTATGCCATAACAAGTCGCCAGGCTAAGCTGGATCATGTCGTATTCCAGATCAATGCTATTATTGTTGCTGAAAAATGCCGTGTCAAGCCCAGGATCATAGAGCTTTAACCTACTGGTTTTACCACGAAGCTGCCGATGTTTCATTGACAGCATTCCCGCTTCGCTTCTACAATGAGCCTTAATATGAGCCTACCAGAGCGACTTCATAAGCTGCAGCAAATTGACCTAGAACTGCAGAAGAAGCAACAAGAGCTAAGCGAAGTTGAAAGTCGGTTGAGTGACAATAAGGCCATGGTTGCTGCAGAATCCGAACTTGCCTCAGATAAAGAACAACTAGAAGAAGTGAGGAGAAGGCAAAAGACATCGGAATGGGAGTTGGACGACCTGCAGGAGAAAGTCAAGCAAATTAATAACAAGCTTTACGGTGGCACAACCAAGAATCCTAAGGAACTGGTTAACCTTGAAAAAGAAGTCAAAGCCCTTAAAGGCCAGATTGCCGGGAAAGAAGATGCCCTGTTAGCATTGATGAGCCAGGCGGAAGAGTTAGAAGCCAGAGTAGAGAAGAGTACCGGAGAGGTTGGGCGGTTGAAAGAGGAATGGCAACAGAGACAGAAAACTCTGGGGAAAAAGAAAGCCGAACTTGAAACTATGCTTGCCAGGCTCGGGGAGAACCGTCACGGGCTAGCGAAGCAAATCGGCCCTGAAGTTCTCGACCTTTATGAGCGAATCAGGCTGACCAAGGAACTGGCTGTGGTCAAAATGGAGCGGGGAAGATGCCAGGGATGCCAAATCACCGTGCCTACGAGTCAATGGCAGAAAGCCAAAGCTGGTAATGTAATCCAGTGCAATAGTTGCAACCGGATATTGACTCTGGACTAGCCCATACAATGAGGCGGGATTCAGCCTCTGCCGATTGATCTTGCGGCTTGTTATCGGTGCGATGACGAATCTCGGAAAACGCTTGACACTATGGAGGCAGGTGATATAGTATAGGCTGGAATTTTGGAGAAAACCAAAAGCTCATACTAATAGAGGGGGTTACCTTATGCAAGAGGTGGCTATTGTTGGAGTAGGCCAGAGCGTTTTTTCTCGTGATTGTGGTGTATCCATAAGGGAATTGTGCTTTCAAGCCTATGTCGAGGCAATGGAGGGACTGGACATTACCAATAGTGATATAGATGCCTCCATAATTTGTTCTGCGCCAGAATACGATAAGCAACGCTCACCAGCCGGTCTGATCTCAGAGTACCTGGGGTTAATGCCCAAGCCCAGTTTCTATGTTGAGACTGTGTGTTCTTCCAGTAGCACAGGGCTACGAATAGGTTGGTCATTAGTAAAGGCAGGTCTTCACAAAGTAGTAGCCGTGATAGGCTTCCAGAAGATGTCTGAGTTGACCTCTCGTGAAGCTGCGGAGAGAATGAGTCGTGGAGGGGACATAATATGGGAATCGCCTTTTGGTATAACCATGCCTGCTGGTTATGCCATGTATGCCCGGGCCCATATGACTAAGTATGGAACTACTGAGGAGCAACTGGCCAGGATTCGGGTCAAGAACTCACACTATGGTGCGGCAAATCCCAAGGCCAATTATCGTAAAGAGCTGAGTTTAGAGGAAATTCTAGGCTCGGAGGTCATAACTAGCCCGCTAAAGAAGTTTGATTGCTGTGCCAATGCTGATGGTGCTTCCTGCATCATAATAGCCAGTGGTGATATAGCCAGAAAAGTAACCAGTATTCCAATCTGGGTAGTAGGTCTGGGTGCCGCCACGGACACAATGACAATGTCAGGCCGCGAGTCGCTTACCGGTCTGAAGTGTGCCCAGGAGGCAGCCAGACAGGCATATGAAATGGCTGGCCTAGGGCCGGGGGATATTGATGTTGCCGAGGTTCACGACTGTTTTACTATAGCCGAGATGATGGCTTACGAAGACTTGGGCTTTGCCAAACCTGGTGGGGGGCCTGGATTGATTGAGAATAAGCAGACATATGTGGGTGGAAAGATACCGGTAAATGTTGACGGTGGATTGTTATCGAAAGGTCACCCTATTGGCGCTACCGGGGGCTCGCAGGTTAGAACCATTGTAATGCAGCTTAGGAGACAAGCCGGTGAAACCCAGGTGAAGGGAGCAGAAATAGGCCTGGTTCATAATATAGGCGGCATCGGACAATACGGTAATGTGACTATTCTAAGGAGGTAGCCAGTGGGCTTTGAGAATTTTGGCATCGTTAGCTTCACCACGCAAGGAAAGGCATCTGATTTTGTGGGTTACCTGGAGAAGGGGAAGGTAATGGCGACTAGGTGCCTGAGATGTGGCACTAGTTACTTCCCGCCGCGGCTGGATTGCCCAAAATGTCCGGGCAGTGAGGTGGAGTGGTTTGAGATTAAAGGGAACGGTAGACTAAGCACCTATACCGTGGTGAACTATGGGCCAACCGGATTTGAGGAGGATGCACCTTACACGCTGGCGATAGCTGATTTTGATGGGGTGAGGGTCTTCGGTCGGTTAAGTAAGAGCATCAAGGAGAGCGATATTAAACCCGGAATGGGGTTGAGGGTGGGTCCGGTAAAACTGCCCGGCGATAGGATTGGTTACGAGTTTCAAAGGGCCTGAGGACGTCTTCAAGCTATACCGACCTATCCCGCACCATCCCCAGCTTCACCTGCTTTGAGTCAAAGTGTCTCGCCAACCGTTCCGTATGATTGATGCCAATCTGAACCGCTCCAGTGAAGGCTTGCGGGTTCTGGAAGATGTCGCCCGCTTTCTTCTCAATGATGCTGAACTGAGACAACGATTAAGGACTCTACGCCATGATTTGGCCCGGGAGACGAAATCACTGAGGGTGAAACTATTGTCTCCGAGAGATGCCGAACACAATGGTGGCCGTCCTTACCCTTCGGGGGAAAATAAACTAGATAGGGAAACGATTGCTCTGCCGAGCTTGCTGCACCTGGTTACGGCCAACGCCAAAAGGGTGGAAGAAGCTCTGCGTGTAATAGAAGAGTTGGCCAAATTGCCAGAGATAAGTCCAATGCTGAATTCAGCGAGGCTCGAACAGGCGAGGTTTGCCCTTTATACATTGGAGCGAGATTTGATTTCCAGAATATCACGTCGGGACAAAGTGGAAAGGATGACCGGACTTTACGTTGTTCTGGACAGGCAATTTCTGGTGGGTAGGGATGAATTGGATATCGCCTGCCAGGCTATTGAGGGAGGTGCCAGGGTAATCCAGCTACGCGACAAGCAAAGCAAAAAGGGGGAACTGCTACCAGTAGCGGAGAAGCTCAAGGAGCTCTGTGGTCAAGCGGATGTTCTATTCATAATCAACGATCATCTCGACTTAGCCATGGCTGTCGACGCCGATGGAGTGCACGTTGGTCAGGGGGATCTGCCCCTACCCGTAATCCGCAGGGAGTTGCCCGTAGACAAAATCGTTGGCTGCTCCGTCACCACATTGTCTCAGGCGACCAAAGCCCAAGATGAAGGGGCAGATTACATTGCTGCAGGTTCCATATTTCCCACGACAACCAAAGAGGGGGTCTCTTTGGTAGGAGTGGAAATACTGAAACAAGTGAGACAAACAGTATCCATTGCTGTAGTAGCTATTGGCGGCATCAACCAAGATAATGTCGGTGAAGTGGTGGCTGCTGGCGCCGGTGCTGTAGCCGTGATTAGTGCCGTCCTGGGGCAAGAGGATGTCAGGGGAGCTGTACGGCAACTGGTCGCAAGGATTGACCTGGCGAAACGAGAATGCCAAAACCAATAGAAGACCTGGAGATTATCGCAGCAGAGCTTCGCCCGCACTTTGTGGCTGAGGATGAGGCGCGAGAGAAAGCCCTGCGCAGTTGCCGTCAGGCAATCCGCTGCAGCGCAGATGCTATACGTGCCGTGCACCGCCAGGAAGAGGATAAGGCGGGGCAACTCCTTGCTTCAGCACATGAATTACTTCGAGAACTAAATCACGACCTGGCCGAGCATGGGAGGCTACTCTATGCTGGTTTCGTTCACGACGCTCAGAAAGAGTTTGCTGAGGGATACATAACCTTAGCTTTGATTGCCGGGGAAGACCTGCCGAAGCCACAAGCACTGGGCGTAAGCAATGCTGCCTACCTTGATGGCTTGGGCGAGTCCGTAGGCGAGTTGCGGAGGTATATATTGGATAGTTTGAGGCGGGAGGATTTTTCCCGTTGCGAGGAGCTATTGAGCATAATGGATGAAATCTACGGAATGTTGATGACCATGGACTTCCCGGAGTTGCTCGCTCATGGCTTGAGGCGGACCACCGATGCCATGCGGGGTATTATCGAAAGAACTCGCGGAGATTTGACAATATCCTTAAGGCAAAGAAGATTAGAAGCGAAGCTCAATGACCTTAGCTAGTCTTGCTTGAGTGCCGGCCCTGTGTCAACTCAGTTTCTTGGCTTCATATAGAGGGTCACAATCCCATCTCTCTGGCTACCATTTCTCTATAGAAATCGGCATCACCAAAGGCAAGCTCTGCCGCTTTGGCACGCCTGGTGTAGAAATGCAGGTCATGCTCTATGGTAACGCCAATTGCCCCGTGAATTTGGTGTGCCAGAGCAAAGACGCGCTGAGAGGCCTGGCTTATCCAGGCCTTTGCAATAGCCACTTCTTTGGTGCACGGAAGTCCCTCGCTCAACATCCAGGCTGCTTGGTAGGTGCTAAACCTGGCACCGTCAATGTCGGTTGCCATGTCGGCACAATAGTGCTGTATGATTTGGAAGCTGCCGATGGGACGATCAAATTGTTTCCTTTCCTTGGCATAGTCCACGGTCATCTCCAATACTCGCTGAATATTGCCGACCATCTCACAGCATTTTCCCACCGCTGCCCGCTCGATTATCCTTTGCACTGCGCTCCATGGCTGGTCCGGTTCTCCCAAAACGTTAGCTTTGGGTACCGACACTCGGTCAAAAACTACCTCACACAACTTGTCACGGGCTATAGTCTTCAGAGTGGTGTAGTTTATTCTGGGATTCTTGGCGTCGGCCAGAAAAATGGTGATTCCGTTTCCAGGCTTAGTTCTGGCTACACATAGCAGGTAGTCAGCAATATGAGCATCGGAGACAAACAGTTTTGTGCCATTGATGATATAGTTGCCATCTTCGGGAATAGCCTCGACCGTGACTGAAGAGGCATCGTAATTGTGATAGCCGGGTTCGGTCAGGGCCAAGGTAAAGATTTTCTCGCCACGGACTAGTTTGGGCAGGTATTCTTGTTTCTGCTCTTCGCTACCGATATGTAAGATGGGTAGGCCTCCAAGAACCACTGTAGAGAAAAAGGGACCGGGCAAACAAGCGCGTCCCATCTCTTCTAATAGCACGACCAGGTCGAGAAAGCTCATGTCACCACCGTCATATTTCTCGGGGAAGGCTAAACCCATCCAGCCCAGCTCGGCCATCTCCTGCCAGAGTTCTCTGGAATAGCCCGTCTCGCTTTCTTCCATCTCTTTGACGAATGCCTTCGGGCACTTATCAGCCAGGAAGTCACGAGCCGCCTCTTTTATCATTTCTTGTTCTTCAGTAAGAGTTAACTTCACCGTTATCCTCCTAAGTCAAATATTCCAAACGTCATTCTGAGCTGCAGGCGAAGAATCTTTGAGTCATTAAACCCTTCGCTCCGCTCTGGGTGACGTACTAAGAGCCTGGCAACCCCAGTCCCCTGGTGGCCAGGATGTTCTTCAGTATCTCTGATGTACCTGCCTGGAGGCTATAACCTTTGGACCCCAGATAGGAATGCACCGCCAGACCTCGAATAGGAGCCAATTTAGAGTCGCCTACCAGTTGCCCGTAGGGTCCCAGTACTTCCATAGCGATATTAGCTAGCCTTTGTTCAAATGCAGTTGAATACGCCTTGGACATTGATGCTTCCCGGTTTGGAGCCCGTCCTGCGTCCATAACCAACGCCACCCTATAAATAAGTAGCCGCCCAACTTCAAATTCAATCTGGAGCTGGGCTAGCTTGTTGCGAATCACAGGTTCCTGGGACAGTTTATTCTCTTTGGCAAACTGCATAATGGCCTCGAAGAGGGGATAGTTGCCCATGAGTCGTTCCATCCCACTTCTCTCGTAATCAAGCTGGTGAAGGGCCTGAAGGAAACCGCGGTTTTTCTCCCCTATGAGACATTTCTTGGGGACACGTGCCCCGTCAAAAAATACGTCGTTCCAGGCCTCAGTGCCAGTAATATCTATCATGGGGATTCGAGTGATGCCCGGCACATCCGCTGGAATAATAAATTCGCTAATGCCTCTATGCTTGGGTGCCTCCGGATCCGTTCTGGCCAATAAGTAAAAATAATTTACAAACGAGCCGCCACTGGTCCATGTCTTTTGCCCATTAATCACATAGTCGTCTCCGTCTTCAGTGGCTCTAGTTTGCAGTGAGCCCAAGTCGGAGCCGGCCTCTGTTTCACTCATTCCCAGACCAATACAGGCTTCCCCGGCTATAATCTCGGGCAATAACTCCCTCTTTTGCTCCTCAGTGCCATAAGTGACGATAGAGCCGCCTATTTGGCGATCGGCAAACCAGTGGCAAGCTGCTGGTGCCCCATATCTCAGCATTTCCTCGGTGAGTATGAGTCGGTCTACATAACTGCGTCCCTGTCCGCCATATTCTTTTGGCCAAGTCAGACCTATCCATCCCCTCTGCGCCACCCGCTTGGTGAATGCAGGGTCAAAATCTTGTATCCAAGCATCGCAGGCGGGTTCCCAGTAGCCCTTCTGTATCTCGTCCTCTAGAAAGTTGCGTACTTCCTGTCTAAACTTGTTCTGTTCCTCCGTGAAGCCGAAATCCATGTTCCTCCTCCTTTCTTAGAGATTAATGTTGGAGTATTTCCTCCATGGTCTGGCCAAGAATGCCTTGTTATCCTTGTTCTTGTCTGCCAGTATGTCCAGCGACTTGTTTATGACCTTTCTGGTATCGCTGGGCATTATTACATCGTCAATATAGCCTCGCTCGGCGCCGCAATAGGGATTCTCATAAATATCTGCGTATTCCTTAATTCTTCTGGCTTGCGTTTCTGCCGGGTTTTCGGATTCCCTTATCTCTCTGGCGAAGATGACGCTAGCTGCGGTTTCGGCACCAACGATGGTAACCCTGGCTGTGGGCCAGGCAAAAACCAGGTCGGCACCAATACCCTTATCCAGCATGCCGTAATGGGCACCGGCGTAGGACTTGCGGAGGATGATGGAAATCAAAGGCACAGTAGCGTCAGCCCAGGCAAAAAGTAGTTTGGCACCGTGCCGGAGTATGCCCTTCCAGTCCTGCTCAGAGCCTATCATGTAACCGGGGCAGTCCTGGAGAGTAACTACAGGTATGTTGAACAGGTCGCAGAATCTGGCGAACCTAGCTCCTTTGTCTGCGGCATCAACGTCAATAATTCCTGAGGCCCACTTCGGTTGGTTTGTCCAGATACCCACCGGGCGTCCGTTGAAACGGGCAAAGCCGGTGATTACCCACTTGGCATGGTCTTTCAGGATCTCGACGAAATGGCCGTTGTCGACTATAGCATGAATTACCTTGTACATGTCATAGGGTTGAGTTGGGCTATCGGGAATTACGGCATTCAGTTCAGGGCATGTCCGGTAGGGGTCATCATGGCACTCAATGCACGGTGGCATCTCCCGGTTGTTAGCTGGGAAGAAGGACAGGAGTTCTTTTGCCCTGTCTATGGCATCCTTGTCGTCCTCGGCCACTATATGGGTCTGTCCAGATTTGACGGCATGCGCCTTCCAGCCCGAGAGTTCCTCGAGGGAGATTTCTTCTCCCAGCTGGGTCTTAACAAAAGCGGGACCGGCAATTCCCATGAAGCCGGTGTGTCTGGTCTGGATGAGGAAGTCCTGCATTATGGGGTGATAAGCCTGTCCACCAAGGCAAGGGCCCAGCAGTAGTGCTATTTGCGGAATTATACCTGATGCCAGAATTTGGGCCCGGAATATCCAGCCGTAGGCTTCCAGCGTATCCATTCCCTCCTGGAGTCGGGCACCTCCAGAGTCATTCATGCCAATAAATGGCCATCCCATGTCCTTGGCGAAGTTGATGGCTCGAATTTCTTTCAGGCCGTGATATTCACCAAAGGTGCCAGCCATAGCCATGTAGTCCTCAGAAAAGGCAACAACTGGTCTACCGTTAACCAGACCGTAACCAGTTATCACCCCCTCGGCGGGCACGTCCTTTGTAGCCATGCCGAAATGGACAGTTCTGTGCTTGACGAACAGCCCCAGTTCGGTGAAGGTGCCAGGGTCAAAAAGGTAATCTATCCTTTCCCTGGCCGTCCATTGCCCCCCTTTATGGCGTTTTTCAATCACCTCAGGGGGTGCCATCTGCAATATTTTGGCCCTCCTCCGCTTATATTCTTCAATTAGCTCTTCGGTTGTTGCCATTGATAATCTTCTCCTTTCATATTATTCGTATTTTGAAACTCAGTCAGCCCTGTGTGCAAGAGTTCAATGTATGTTCACGTTTCCCCCTTGCTTCTTTCGGGCTGTTTGGACTGTTGTCAGACTCGTCAACCATAAATCAAGCCTCCTTTGATTATGATTAGCCTCAAACCTCTTTGTGATTCCCCGCCCTGCCCAAGAGGTATTTCTTTGCGAGATTATGCACAAACGCACCAAAGCAGTCACTCACCGCTAAACGCTGCTATTATATGGCATAAGCACCAGTTTTTCAATACTCTGTGCTCGTTTCAGTCCTTCTGAGCCCACTTTAAGGCGGCATTTTGCATTCCGCCTCGCTTGTTGGCTATGAATAGATACCCGGCT
>JAWOCP010000029.1:0-5175 GCA_046483735.1 Dehalococcoidia bacterium | reverse complement strand
TCTAGTTCACACATCTACTCTGTCGCCGCTTCTGTTCTCCGTGCCAGATTGGACCATCAGCCGTGAAGACAAAATGTGTCAGCTGGTGGCTGCTATCATTTGGCCCGGCAATTATCTCATTAAGGCAAAGTGCGCCTCAGTTCAAACACCACCGGGTTCGCCGGGTCAGGACAGGCAACGGTGGTCTTGTTCTGGTCTTGCTCCCAGGGAAATGAACCGCCGAATTGCAGGACTTGGGCAAAGGGGAAAAGGGAGTAAAAGGCCCATGAACAAAGGCCGGGCGGCGTCTGTTGCCCGATGACAAACTCATCACCAACCTTGTGTCGAGCCACGCAAGTACCCCTCTGGGATATTACCTTAGCTATCACATCAGACATTGCAACCTCCTATCTTGGAACCAGTTGGGCTAATACCTATTAGCTCCATTTTTGCTCGGGTTGACCCGAATTACCTAGATAGTATATGTGGTGCGGCTCAGCACAAGCAAGTACCGGATACCTTCATATGCCTTGTCAGGGACAACTGTATAACTAAAACCCACCGTCCAGCCTGTATTGATGAACCACATCGAACACAAAAGAACGGATCGAAAAATGGTAAACTACGCGCAAGAAACGGAATAGCATAGCAATGATCATAGGCTTAGTCGCTTTCATGGTTCTTCTGGCCCTTCTGCTTGCCTTGTGGGAAATCCAAATCGAGGGCAAAGACGGTTGGGCATCGAAGCTGCCTTGCTGGCGTATAGAAAGGGGATGGCTTATCAGGTTGACGGGTGGGCGGCCGATAACCGGCTACCACTTGTTCATGACGCTGTTCTTAATTGCTATAGTCCATCTGCCGTTGTTTTTTCTTCCGTGGAGCTGGCAATTAGAAAGCCTGCTGCTCGGCTTCTACGTAGGCATGGTCTTTCTAGAAGACTTCTTCTGGTTTGTCCTCAATCCGCATTATGGTATTAAGAGCTTCCGCAAAGGAAATATCTGGTGGCACAAGCAGTGGTGGGGACCAGTCCCAGCTTTGTATTGGTTCTTGCTTATCATTGCCATCGTACTAATTCATTTCGGAGGACCTGCTATCTGAGCAGGGACCAAGAACCGTCCATCATGTTCAATCCTGTTAGACGAGGCTCAGTCATCTTCGGGTTCACACTTGCCAGCCTCAATTACCACATGGTGCCAGGCCATCTAGCCTCGGGCTTAACCCGGCGTCATCTCTCGCCGATAAACATGTTTCTTTGGAGTTGAAACCCTTTAGGGTCTTGAGAGACATATTGCAATCCAGCACACCGCTTGTTAAATTAACGAGACTCTATTAGGAAGGAGATAGTCCATGGAAATTCGACTAAATACACACGGGCGGAACTCACTGGCGACGAAAGTCTTTTTCAGCGACGAAAATGGTTTTGAAGTTGCCTCTGTAATCGTGACAGGTAAGACCGATGCCGTGCTTATCGATGCACAATGGACGTTATCAAATGCCCATCGCGTTATCGCAGAAATACTGGAAACCGGCAAATATCTTAGAACGATTTATGTCACTCATGCGCATCCCGACCATTACTTTGGACTCGGCACCATTGCCGAGGCTTTCCCCGAAGCTCGGGTTATAGCGCTCCCTTCAGAAGCCCATATCATCAATAAACAGTTCTTCGGCAAGATCGAGCACTGGGAAAAAGTGATAGGAGCCATAAACGTACCCCGAAAAACAGCCAATATTGAGCCTCTTACCGGGAACTACTTCGAACTGGAAGGGCAACGTATTGAGATTATCCCGAGAGTGATGGGGGACATGAAATACAACACTGTGGTCTGGATCCCTTCAATACGGACTCTGTTCGGGAGCGACGTTCTTTTTAACCAGGCACATCCCTTCACCTGTGAGCTCACCGCGGAAGAACGCCGGCAGTGGATACACGACATTGAGCACTTAGAGAAAATGGACGCCGAGGTGATTATTCCCGGTCATCAGAAACCTGGAATGCCCTTCGACTCCAGCTCCTACGATTTCACCAGGGATTATCTCATCGCCACTGACGAGGAACTGGCCAGAACAAACGATGTTGCCGGTTTCTATTACGCTATGGCTAAACGCTTCCCTGAAGCCAACCTCTTTATCAGTAACGAAATGAACGCCAACGTGTTCAAAGGAGGATTGAATTGGAATTGGCGGGAATACTAGAGTATGGTGTCCCCGGAATTCCACCGGAGTAAGTAACAATCGCCCGTATCGTTGCACAACAACCTGAGTTCTTATTCTGCTCCTTTTGCCGTTTGGCGGGACAGGCGGGTGAACGGCGACACGGACAACCGAATTGCCTAATGTGTTCACTAACAGGGTGTTCTGATGAGGCACGGCATTCGTGAATGCCATGGCAGGTAAAGGCAAGCCCGATGCTAGGTCAGGCATCGTGCAGGGACTTATCTCCGCCTGGCCTATTTGCTTGGGATACCTTCCTTTAGGGCTTGCGCTTGGTGTAATCGCCCAGAAGGCCGGTTTGCATCCCCTCGAAATTGGCTTTATGTCTCTCCTGGTTTTTGCGGGGAGTGCACAATTCATCGCTGTGTCAATGCTGTCCAATGGAGCAGGAGCACTATCAATCATATTTACCACATTTGCCGTCAATTTAAGACACTTGCTAATGAGTTCAGCACTAACTCTCCACCTGGGTCATGCCAGTAAGAGAATCCTGTCTCTATTTGCTTACGGCGTTACTGATGAAAGCTTCGGGGTGAATCTTTCCAAGTTCAGGGGCGAAAATTGGGACATTAAGCGGGCACTGGTGGTAAATCACGCAACGAACATTGCCTGGGTTACAAGCACGATAATAGGCGGATATGCAGGGCAACTCATACCCGCTGGAGCCTTCGGTATCGATTATGCCCTCATTGCCATGTTTATCGGCCTCCTGGTAATGCAACTCAAGGGACGCCCATATGTGATGACAGCGGTTATCGCCGGCGCTTTGGCAGTAATTCTGTCGCTGGCGCTCCCGGGATATTTATACATTTTCCTGGCGTCAATTGCGGCAGCAATAGCAGGTGTTGCACTCAGCAGAAGAGTTAAATGGATCTAGCTCAATGTTTGAAAGCAAATACGTTATTATTGTCCTCGGCATGGGTCTGGTTACTTACCTGACGAGGTGGATTCCATTCCTTGCTCTGGCAAGGCGCAATCTGCCCGGCTGGCTTGTCCAGGGACTGGACTTGATTCCGGTGGCCATACTCAGCGCGCTTCTTATGCCATTACTGATAACCACAGATGACCCAAGACGTATAGAATTGTTGCGACCTGAACTGGTGGTAGCCATTCCGACGTTTCTCTTTGCCTTAAAGACGAAATCACTGAGCGGCACTGTGGTTTTAGGCATGCTTCTTTTCTGGGGTATCGGCAAGGTGATGTAGGATAATGGCAATGCCACCGCTTCATACTGCTCCTTAACTCTATAGCATGGCTTGGCCATCGCACAAGAAGCTATTGACAATTCCTCGAATAATGGTACTATACTATTTAAAGGCCAATATGAAGTTGGTGTTCAAATGTGTGTGTCAGGGGGTTGCAGCAGTTCACACGGTGCTCGGCCGAGCCCATATAGACATGTGATTTGGGCTTTTTCCTGCCCTGGCAAAATCTACCATCCCCTTCAAAATCAAGTGCCATTGCAGAGCATATCTGAGGCAATATTTGGTGGTGAAACGTTTATGACACAGGGGGGTGATGCACTATGAACTAACATCTCTCGGGAGACTGAAGTGGTAGATATTAACGTGCAGCAGCAGAACTACAATTAATGAAAGGGAGGTGTGCTAAAAATGGACTGGAGTAGCGTATTACAGTCTTTCCAGGATTTCTTCGGAGCGCTAATACGTTTCCTGCCCACCCTCATCGCCGTACTGGTCCTATTGCTCATAGCCTGGATTCTGGCAAAAGTCCTCAGGACAGGCGTCCGAAGGCTTGTGCGAGCCAGTGGAATCGATAAGAGACTGGGCAAGGGCGGAGACCCGACAGATGCAAGTCAGTATCCAGTCGCTCAAGGTGCTGGCACAGTAGTCTTCTGGGTCGTATGGATATTATTCATACTGGCCATACTGCAAGTCCTGGGCGTAGAAGGTATTTTCGACTCAATTGTGGTCATATTCGAAAGAATATTTGCCGCCATACCCCGCATTATCGGCGCTGTAGTAATCCTTGCCATCTTTTACTTCGTAGGCCGTCTCCTGGTCAAGCTGGTTACCAAGTTTCTGACCGCAATTCGCTTTGATGAGCTGCCTGTCAAGTTAGGCCTGGCAAAGAAGCCTATTCAAGGAACCGGTTCTCCTTCCAATGTGGTTGGCTACATTATTATGGTATTCATAATGCTGTTCGCCATAATGATGGCAGCAGACTTGCTTGGTTTTGCCCTTGTAAACCAGCTAATCGGCAGCTTGACCCACTTCCTGGGACTGGTTATTCTGGGTGTCGTTATTATCGGCGTCGGCATGTTCGTCGCTAGCATGGTGGCGAACATTCTGCGCGCAGGCGGCAGGTCGGAATCCATGATTACCTTCTTCAGGATCGCCATCATTGTGTTGAGTGTCATCCTGGGGATACGGGCAATGGGCTTTGCCGACGATCTCATTTTGCTGGGCTTTGGGCTCATTCTGGGGGCAGCGGCAATAGCAGCTGCCATTGCCTTTGGACTGGGCGGCCGTGAGGTTGCCGGTCAGCTTCTGGCTCGCTGGACTAAAACCAGCTCCGGCGGCAGCAAGAGCGGCAAGGCCGGCAAAACCGATGACAAACCCGGTAAGTAAGAGGCAAACGATAGATAGAGAAGAAACCGTGCTAATTTGCACAACGGAGGTGCTGTAGGGCTGGAAGGGGCCGGGTGAGCCTCTCTTACTGCCTGGCCCCTTTTCCCTGCCTGTCACGCTCACAGACGATGGTATCTATGCCGCAATGGCGGACTGTCTTAGTCTCGTACATCCACAAAACCATATTGTCCGGATTCCCCGGTGAAGGAAGGGAGAGTATCGGTGCCTGATGTAGCTGTTGTCACTGATAGCGTTGCTGACCTGCCCCCCGGGGTGACTGAGGAGCTCGGAATTACAGTGGTTCCACTTATTGTCCGCTTTGATACTGACGTCTACCGCGATGGTATCGACCTGAGCTCTGATGAATTTTATGAAAAGCTCAAGGCCAGCA
>JAWOCP010000020.1:0-6640 GCA_046483735.1 Dehalococcoidia bacterium | reverse complement strand
GACCGGCTGGGCCTGCTGGAGGTGGGTATACCCGGGCATGATCACCGTCTTGTTCGCCTCGGCCAGCTCCACCAGCGCAGTCTGCAGGGCCTTTATACTTTCTATGGTCTTCGGGATTTCCTCCTTCACGAACAGGCGCAGGTCCAGGGCTATCTGGTCGTTCCGCGAGCGGGCGGTATGGAGCTTGCCCGCCACATCGCCGATCTTCTCGAACAGAGCCGACTCGATGTTCATGTGAATGTCCTCCAGCTCGGTCTTGAACTGGAACTTCCCCTGCTCGATCTCGTCCCGGATGGAATAGAGCCCCGCAACTATGGTATCGGCGTCGCTCTTGGCTATTATGTCCCGCTTCGCCAGCATCCGTGCATGGGCGATGCTCCCCTCAATGTCCTGGCGGTACAACCGCCGGTCGAAGGGAATAGACGCCACGTATTCCTGCGCCGCCTTACTGCCGTCTTTCCCAGATGGGCTATGCGAATAATTCATCTGTATCTTCTTCAAGGGAGCGTATATAGCAATCTATGGCTTCCTTGATATTCTTGATTGCTTCCTTTTTTGTCTTTCCCTGGCTGACGCAACCGGGCAAGCTTGGACACTCTACCACCCAGTAGCCATCTTCACCAGGATACAAAATAACCTCTCGCATTTCTCCTCCTCTCTAACTCTACCAGTAGGTTCTTTCCCTTCCCCCTAAGCTATTATACCCTGTTTGGCTGCCATTTTTAACAGCAGCGAAAGTCCCCCTGTCATTGCGAGCGAAGCGCGGCAATCTCCGCACCCTCTGTCATTGCGAACCTTACCCCTTGTCATTGCGAGCGGAGCGCGGCAATCTCCCACTAGTAAGCCGGACCAAGGAGCTTATCAACCCCCACACACCCTTCCCCTCGGGACCAGGCAGGCGTATAATGGAATCAGGAGCAAACAGGTGCGTTTTCTCAAAGTCGTCTACGTCGTAGCCATAGCGGTCCTGCTTGTCCTGCTGGTCATTGCGGGCGTCCACGCCTTCTATCCCCCTCCCCCCTACCCCGACTATCCCGACTGGTCGGACGCTCCGCCCTACAACAGCACCGCGTACGACAACTGGGAGCGCCAGCGGCAGCAGGAATGGGAGGACGCCTACACGGACTATGAGGAGGAAGCGGCGGTGCACGACAGGAACGTATTCCTGGCTGTATTACCCCTGGGAGTGGCGTTTACCATCGGCGGCACCTTCCTCCGGCGCAGGCTGGATATCTTCGGGGCCGGCCTGATTCTGGGCGGCCTGGGGACCATGATCTACGCAACCGTACCCGGCGATCTGGACAACATACTCAGATTTGTCGGCATTGCCGTCGCCCTGGCAACCCTTCTCTTCGTGGGATACCAGGTCTTCCACTCCTTGAGAAGGAGTTAACGTGTTCTTATGCCCGTCTGCTCCAATCCTGAGATGATGCCGCCTGCCTAAGGTCTTTGACATTGGGTAACGCTCGCAAGTTATTCTCCTCCTGCTATTGAAGTGAGCATTGACGTAATGTAAGATATGACTACATATGTGATAGAACTTGTTCGGGAGGCTAGAAATAGACCGTCTGGAACGTGAACAATCTGTTCTGGAGCTTCTTAGGAACCTCCGTGGTTTGGAACCGCTGAGAAAACTCTTCTGGTCTGAGTTGAACTATGACCACGTAAATCAGCCCCTATCCCGCCGCAGCTGGAATCAAACCGCAGCTAATGCACTCGTCCAGGATCCAGTTTTGTTTGCCGGCGGTGGGCAGAACAACGATTTTCATGTTGTCTACTGCCGCCTGCCTCAAGAACGACTACTTCTTGGTCAGGAACGCCCCGTAGTCAATGCGGTTCTGAAGGAACACCCGTATGCGCTATTTGTCTTCTCGAATGAGCCACAAGACTACTGGCACTTCATCAACGTAAAATACGACGACGACGAGAGGAAGCGCCGGTTGTTCCGGCGTATCACTGTCGGCCCAGGGGAGCGTCTGCGCACCGCGGCAGAGCGCGTAGCTATGCTCGACCTGCAATCGATCCAACCGGATATGTTCGGTTTACAGCCGCTGACTATCCAATCGAAGCATGACGAAGCTTTTGATGTCGAGGCGGTCACAAAGCAATTCTTTCACGAATATAGGTCCGTTTTCAGGATTTTGGAGGATGATTTATTCAGGCAGGCAAATGACCACACCTGGGCGCATCACTATTCCCTCCGGTTCCTCAACCGCTGTATGTTCATATACTTCATTCAAAGAAAGGGCTGGCTGGGAAATGACTCTGATTTTCTTCTTAATTTCTGGAAAAGTTATCAACGCTCTGGGCAGAGCCAGGATTTATTCGTGGACAACTGGCTGAAGGCACTTTTCTTTGAAGCTTTCAACAACGGATTCCACGGTGGGCACAACTGGTTCCCGCCCGAGATAAGAGAAGCCTTGTCTCTGGCGCCTTATCTCAATGGTGGTCTCTTCACTGAAAACGTGTTTGACCAAGAGCATAGAGCCGTCATTTCCGACCGGCGCTTCGAGCAAGTTCTGACGTTCCTGGAGCGCTATAACTTCACCATCGCGGAAGATAGCCCACTGGACAAGGAGGTGGCTGTTGACCCGGAGATGATTGGTAAGGTCTATGAGAGTTTGGTCAATATTCAGGAAGATGTAGATGCCCGTGGCGAGGCAGGTATTTTCTACACTCCCAGAACTGAAATTGACCTGATGTGTCGCCTGTCACTTGTTGATCATCTCGCGAACCATCTGGGACAGGACAGAAAGCAACTGCTTTATCAGCTGATTTTCGCACTTGAGCCCGACGAGAAAGCTGATGCAGACAAAGCCGTCGCTGCCGCCAGTCTCTGGCCCGCGCTGAACCAGCGACTTCACGATATCACCTTGTTGGACCCTGCCTGTGGTTCTGGCTCTTTTCTGGTAGGCATGCTTAACATTCTGGATGATCTCCAAGGAAGGGCAAACCATCAGCTTGGCATAACAGAAACACCTTATGAACGTAAGAAGCGCATAATTGGCCAGTCGCTTTATGGTGTCGATGTAATGGAATGGGCATGCCATATCGCTGAGCTGCGTCTCTGGCTGGCTTTGATTATTGACGCTGAACTCACCCCGGAAGAACTGCATGTCCGACAGGAACCTCTGCTGCCACACTTCTCGTTCAAAATTCGCTGCGGAGACAGCCTGGTTCAGGCAGTGGGTGGCATTAACCTCGGGCATATAGCGGTTTCCCAAGAAGTACCATCAACTCTAAAAACACGCATTACAATTCTCAAGGACGAAAAGCTAAAGTTCTATAACAATGACACAACCCGTAAGTTTCACTCGGTGGATGCTCTGAAAAACGAGGAAAAGAGACTATTCTCCGATATTCTGGCTGCCCGTCAACATACTATTCAAGAGAAAATTAAATCCTTGCGTCGGAAAATAGAAGGGCCCTCAGAGCTCAGAATCAGGCTGGATGGCACAATTGAGCAGAAAGCCCATCAAGTTGACTTTGATGCCCCAAAGAATCAGAAACAGATTGAGAATCTTACTGCAGAACTGACTCAAATCGAGGCCTCGAAGAAAGCTCTCAGCGCTTCTAAAGAGGTGCCATTCGTGTGGGATATTGCATTTGTTGAAATCTTTGAGAGCGAGAAGGAAGGCTTCGACATCGTCATAGGCAATCCACCGTATGTCCGTCAGGAGGCGATTGCTGACCCGCGGACATCGTGTGCGGAAGTAACGGCGGAAAACAAGAGGGAATATAAAGCCAAGCTGGCGCTTTCGCTCTACCAGGCATTCCCTCACTTCTTTGGCTACAAAGCCAGTACCAATATTCCAGCGCGCAAGATAGATGCCAAGAGCGACCTGTATGTCTATTTCTACCTGCATGGGCTTTCTTTACTGAACGGTGAAGGCGCATTCTGCTTTATCACGTCCAACTCCTGGCTCGATGTGGGCTACGGAGCTGATCTTCAGGAGTTTCTGCTTAAGCATTGCCACATCAAACTGGTTTTGGACAATCAGGTGCGGCGCTCTTTTGCCAATGCCGATGTCAACTCAATCATCGTGCTTTTTTCTGCGCCGGATGATCGCCGCGAGTGGGCACTGGACAAGACTGCTCGCTTTGTCATGTTCCGCGTGCCCTTCGAGCATATCCTTTCACCAGTAATCTTCGACGAAATCGAAGAGGCTGGGGAACGCAGGGTAACAGAAGAGTATCGCGTTCTCCCCGTCAGGCAGGGCACGCTGCTAGAAGATGGTTGTGAACTTCCGCAAGATCAAGAAAACGGCCAGGATGCAGGGCAGCTGATGAAAAGCACCCGCTACATTGGTAATAAATGGGGCGGGAAATACCTGAGGGGACCAGACATATTCTTCACAGTTTTGGCAGGACACGGAGAGTATTTCTGCAGATTCGGCAGCCTATCTTCCCATATCCAGAGAAATAATCTGCAGCATCTGAAATGTGTTGAGCATACCGAGCGTTCACTGTGTCCCGATGGATTTCCCTTCCTTCACTCGGTGAAGGATGTACACACAATTAGAATCAACCCAGAGTCGCTTCCGAAAGTGATCCCACGCACAGGCCAGAGAAACGCCAAATGGATGGTCCCAGATGTAATATCCAACAGATTCATAGGCGCAAGACTATGTTTCTTTGAAGGCGGCGATTTTCTCGTTAACGACTCATTCTTTATTGCCACCTTGAAGAATAACAAAGAGAAAAAGACTACCCTCGCCCTGCTCAACTCCACTCTGAGTTTGATGATGCTTGAGCAATTAGGTCGAAGGAACATGGGCGAGGGAGTCCTATGTATCTACGGACCTGAGCTGGCTAATCACTTAATCCTGTCTCCAAAAAAGCTCGCTCCCGATCAAGCCAAGTATCTTGAGCAATGTTATGAGCAAATTGCTGACCGGCCCATCAGGCCCATATTTGACGAATTAGAGTTGGAAGATAGAAGGAAATTGGATGAGTCAGTTTTTGACATCTTGCGGCTTTCCCGAGGCGAACGCGGTGCCATATATGAGGCGTTGACTAATCTAGTGAGAAACCGACTGTCTAAAGCTGACAGTGTTTAGGAGAGATTTCGCGAACAAGGAGGTTATTCTATGGCGAGTAGATTGGTATGTCCAGTGTGCAGCAAAGGCGTTTCTACAAGCCCACTGAAGAAATGGAGGTTTGGGAAGTTCAATGTGAAGCGTTATGTATGCCCGAGCTGCAATTCAAAATTCAACATTTACGAGAGCCCCACACGCACTTATACAATACCTAAGTCAAAATAGAAGGTTGCGAGCCACGGGTAAAGAGAGACGGGCCCGATATTGAGCCTGGAATATGCTCTGCAGAATATCGGGCGATGCAGCAAGTAACGCTAAGATGAACACGACAAGGAGATTCACGTGGCATCACACAACATCATAGACAACCGAAAAGAGGTACTGGTTGACCACATCAACAGCATACTGAGTTCAACAGAAGCGGCACGGTTTGCCGTTGGTTATTTCTTTCTCTCCGGCCTCACTAGCATCACCGGGAAGCTGAAAGGCGTGAAGGAATTGCGCCTGCTCATCGGCAACACCACCAATCGCGAGACACTGGAACAGCTGGCTGAAGGCTACCGGCGGCTGGAACTGGTGAGAGACGCTGCTGAAGCTCAGGCGTACCCCAAGCGGTCTGCAGAGAAACAGATGGCTGGAGAGACTGCGGAGAATGTCCGCAGCAGTATGGAGCTGATGGACCAAACCGACGAGGGTGAAGATCTGGTAAAAGAGATGGTGCGGATGATCGAAGATAAGCAGCTCCAGGTAAAGGTCTACACCAAGGGGCGTCTACATGCCAAAGCCTATATCTTTAGCTACGGGCCCGTATTTGACGAGACTGGCAGGCCGGTTGAACGCCACGAGAAGGGTATTGCCATCGTTGGTTCATCCAATCTGACCCTTTCCGGCGTCACCCATAACACCGAACTGAACGTGGTGGTGCAGGGCAATGATAACCATGCCGAGCTGGTGCGCTGGTTTGACGAACTCTGGAACGAGTCTCAGGAATTCGATGAAGCCCTGATGCAGGAGATGAAACAGTCCTGGGCATTGGCTCCAGTCCGTCCTTACGACATCTACATGAAAACCATTTATGCTCTGGTGAAAGACAGACTTGAAGGAGAAGACGACCGGGATATTCTATTTGACAGTGAAATTACACGCCAGCTAGCCGATTTTCAGAAAACAGCGGTGCGCCAGGCGATACAGATAACCAGGGATTACGGAGGTGCCTTCATTGCTGACGTCGTGGGTCTGGGCAAATCATACATTGGCGCGGCCATCGTAAAGCATTTTGAGCGCACCGACCACTCTCGGCCGCTGATAATCTGCCCGGCGCCGCTGGTGGAAATGTGGGAAAGATACAACGAGGTTTACGAGCTTAATGCACGAGTGCTTTCCATGGGATTGCTACGCGAAGATGACGAAGATGGTCTTAACGTGTTGCTCAAAGACACTAGATATCGCGACCGTGACTTCGTATTGATAGATGAGAGTCACAACTTCCGTTATCCTGATACGCAGCGTTATAAGGTAGCACAGCAATTTCTTTCCACGGGAAGACGTTGCTGTTTTCTGACTGCCACCCCGCGCAATAAGAGTGCCTGGGATGTGTACTA
>JAWOCP010000009.1:0-4461 GCA_046483735.1 Dehalococcoidia bacterium | reverse complement strand
TTTTGATACATTTCATTACCTCCTTCATTTGTTATTCACCGTTTCTATTTCCTCAAGCATTTACCTCTTTCCCATCCTGTGCACCTCCTTTTACTTCTAAGTCTGATCCCGATCCCCTGATTTTCTCCGCAATCCTCCTGCCAAATTCCCGGCACTGTTTCAAGCCGTCATCGGTTGGTTTGCGTAGTATTCCTAACCCCGGCTCTATCACATTCATGCCGAAAATATGCTTCGTTGTATCAGTCATCATCCGGACGGACTCGCCGCTCCATCCATAGGACCCAAAGGCTGCTCCGATCTTCCCCTTTAACTCTACCTTTTCCATTTCGAAAAGAAATGTCTTCATCGAAGCAATCATATCCTTGTGGTCCCTTCCCGACAAGAATTATCACGCAAAGCCACGCTCTTTATGCTTGTCTGCGATGGCTCTGGCTAAGTTATCCAGGGCCTTGAAATCCTCTTCTACTGGAATTCCTTGCTGATCACCGGGTCCAGCACCTCCACCTGCAGGTTGGGAACCATTGCCGTGAACGGCATCTATCAAAGCAACTTTCTGGCCGTCCCGCACCAGGTAGGCGTTACAGCTTGTTCCGTCGGGAAGGGGCATCAGAACGCCAAAGAGACGCCTGTCCCAATCAATGGCGCCTACCCGGTAAACATCGGGGCCTATCTGTCTCGCTTTCACCTGTTATTACTGCACCTTCTCGAACTGGTCCTTGCCTGCTCCGCAGACGGGACATACCCAATCGTCGGGTATTTCCTCGAAAGGCGTGCCTGGATTTATGCCGCCGTCGGGGTCACCTAACTCAGGGTCATAGATATATCCGCAAACAGTACATTCATATTTCGCCATTTTGGATACCGTCTCCTTTCTCTCTTCGATATAGCTGGGAGCTGTCTTGGGAGTAGTGCCTCTCTTAACCTGATGATAGTAAGCATAAGTCATTGGTTCACCCTCTGCCAGAACATCTGCTCCCACAATCTCTCCTATGAAGATAGTGTGAGTCCCGACATCTACTAGATTGATTACCTCGGCTTCGAGATAGGCTAAGCTGTGGTCAAGTATTATGGGAGCCCTAGTTTCACCTAGTCTGTAATTGACGTCTTTCAGTTTGTCTACCTCCCTACCAGATTTGAAGCCAAAATGACCGATGAAGGAGAGCGGCGTATCTTGAGATAATATAGAGGCGACAAAGACTCTGCTCTCACTGATAAACTCGTGTGTGAGATTCTGCTTGTTGATACACACAGCGACAGTTGGAGGCTCGGAGGTGATCTGAACCACGCTGTTGGCGATTTGTGCGTTTAGCTTCCCTTGTTTTTGGGACGCCACCACATAGAGTCCGTAGCTTAGGTTGCGTAGAGCTTTCGAATTAATTGCCAATATCCTCTCGTCCTTATTCACATAAGGTCCTTTTCGCTGGCTTCAATTGCCCGCTGTAATTCGGCACCGAGCATGGGCGGCAATCCCTCTATGTCCACCCTCAGAAATCCCCTGACTATCGTGGCCGTAGCTTCGTTCCGCGTTAGCCCTCGTGCCATCAGATACTCTACTTCCTCCTCGGCTATCTTGCCTACTGCCGCTTCATGGGATAGGTCAATGCCGGCCAGAGTGCCTTTAAGCTCGGGTATGGCATGAATCATGCCCTCTCCCATCAGGATTAGCCCCCGACATTCCAGATGACCTTTGACATCCGGGGCGTTGCCTTCTACATAACCCCGGGCAACGATGTTGCCTCCGGTAGTTATCGCCCGCGATATGATTTCTGTCTTTGCCCCCTTAGCGTCGAGGATGACCCGAGAACCAACATCCAGCGATGACCCCGCACCTGCTACCAGGACACTGTTGAATCTGACAGCTGCGTTCTCACCCACGCATTTGGCTGTGGGATACATTTGTAGTGAATGAACCGGCTTCATCAGCACATAATTGCTGAGCAATACCCCATCCTCTTCAATAATCGCTGCGCTGCGGGGACGAACAGCCACCTCCGGATTCCAGTTATGTATCATGGTGAAGGTGACCTTAGCCCCCTTTTTGATGTAAAACTCGGAGACGCCCAGATGCAGGCCGGCTTCTTCGTCAGAAGCGGTGGTACAACCGGTAATGATATGCAGCTCTGAATCTTCTTCAGCAATGATGATATTGTGCACGTTTTGCGCAAGCCGTGCCTTTGCCAGATAGAGACAGGCCTGAACAGGGTAAATGGTCTTATGACCGGGCAGCGACCTGATGAAGTAGCCATTGTTCTGGTTCAGCTCTACATTTGCAGTGTACTTATCGGTGTCCACAGCGACCGCCTGCCACCAGTAGTCCGCCAGCCAGTCGTACTTCTCCAGGGCCTGGCTCACCGCCATCACCTCTACTCCCTCCTGTCTGACCGAGCTATGAACAGGAGCATTGTCTATCTGGATGAATGTCCCTGCTCTCTGGCTCGGGTCATCTAAAATGACTCCTGCCCCCAGCATCTGCTCTTTGGCTTTGGCGGCGAGTTGTGACGGGTCACTCTGGTAAGGTTGCTCCTCGGCCGAGCTGACATAACTGCCCAGATCTATGTCCCCACCAAATGCCGCCGGCTTGGCTGCTGCCGCTTTGGCTTTTTCTCTGCGTGTCACAGGCTTTGTCTCAACCACTCGGGGTCCTCCTTAGAAAGCACGTAATACATTCCTGGTAGCCTTTCTCTCTGATAGTGGCCAGAATCTCATGAGGGTCGCCCTCACATCCGATTACCCCATCGCACATGACATAGCCGGTGCGGGCGTTAACATAGTCCAGAATATGGCCGGTATGGGTAATGATGAGCCCCATGCATTTTCGTTCCACGAGTGGACAGTCCTTTTCCAGCAGGTCATTTATCAGTTCACCGATGAGGGCGATATTCACCAGGTCAACACCTGATTCAGGCTCATCTATCAAGGTCAATGCGGGCTTCTGCGCCAGCAGTTGCATCAACTCAGAACGCTTTATCTCCCCTCCCGAAAACCCGTAGTTTATCTCCCTGTCCATGAAATCGGCCAGGTTGGCCTTTTCTGCCAGTTGATTGACGCGCTCTTCACTTCCTTCTTCTCTGAAACAGGCAGCCACCATGTCACGCGTCTTCACTCCTCGAACCACTGGTGGCCGTTGGAAGGACATGCCAATCCCCAAACGAGCTCTTTCATCCAGTGGCAACTTAGTTATGTCCTCACCCCTGAAAACAATCTTGCCCCTGGTTATTCGATACCTGGGAAAACCCATTATCGCCATGAGCAATGTGGTTTTCCCGCTGCCGTTGGGGCCGAAGAGGACGTGAGTCTCGCCAAACTTCATCTTCAAATTTATGTTATGTAAGATTTCCCGGCCTTCCACCTCCACGGCTAGCTGTTCAATCGCTAAAGCAACATCCTCCACGTTGCACTCTCCTTTCGTTTACTAGGCTCCATCCAGCGACCAGTGTTCTCTTCTGGTGAACCAGCCCGCAGGGTCATTAAGGTATTCATAAGAATCGAGAAGCGCAAGATGGTGCCCCTGCTCCTCGCCCGCCAGAGCCTCGTAGAACCGCTTTTCCACGGGCAGGCTGCTTTCCTCGCTCCGCGAGCTATATAAATCACGAGACTGTATCTCCATATCCATGGCCATCTTGATAGCCTCGAGTTCAGACTCAGCCGCTTTGGTCTTACTACCCAGAGCTTTGGTGGCTGCGGCGAAGAGGGACTTCAGTGTTTTCCCTTTCTCGGATGGTGGTCCCGTGTCAGGCCAGTTCTGCCCTCTCTTCAAGGCTTCATATATTTCCTCGAACTTCCTGCGGTGAACGTCTTCTTCGCTGGCTAGCTGCTCGAATAGCTCCCTGGCCAGCCTGTTGCTGCTTTTCTCGCTTGCCTTCTGGTAGAAGTCCTTGCCCTCTACTTCCATCCGGACAGCGACCTGAAGCACCTCCATCGTTCTGAGCTGCGCATTTTCCATCCTTCACACTCCTTTTCAAAACCTCTGAAACTACAATAAGGCAGACAATGTCTCCGCCCGAGAACTGTTTGAAGGCGGACACTGACAAATAGAATAACCGCCAAAGACTAACTTGTCAATAACAGCCGCCGTTGTTCAACCAGGGGAAATGGCAACCGGCCGTCGGTTTGTCATCGAAGAGGGACAGAATCCTGCGTGGCGGAGCACGTTATCTACAGAAGCTGTCCGAAAAGTTGCGATTCAGGCAGTAAGAGACAATCTGAATTTGACAGAGGCATAGTTGCGACGAAGGCAAAAAGAAAGTGAGCTTGACAACTTGATAAGGAAAGTACAGGTAACATATAATCCCATTCAGGGGGAGTGGCCTCATGCTTCGATACGAAAGGGATGGAAGAAGAGACAATTGGACTGCCGGGTGACTTGTTGCCTGAAGTGCAAAACAGTCTCCGGTCAGCAACGAGGTTGAGATTCTGTACAGCTTCTGGATAGGAGGTGAGCATGATTGAAAAGATTCTGGT
>JAWOCP010000171.1:0-9945 GCA_046483735.1 Dehalococcoidia bacterium | reverse complement strand
ATGTTTACGTTTTTCCGAATTTGTTCCCAAGAACGGAGTTTGAAGCTGTGGTAACGTCGCCGGAGATACATTACCTCAATCTCGGTCAGTTTACCAAAGAACTGCTCTACAATTCGCTAACCGCTGCCTTCGAATGCGTACGCAGGGTACACAGTTTGAGCAACAGTCTTGCGTATCCGGTAGTGGGGACCAATTATCTCCCGCCGGCCGGGGCAAGCTTGATACATTTCCATCAACAAATTGCGATGCAGCAGGTCCCCTTTAACCGCATAAGGGATTTAATCGAATGCAGCACCAAGTACGCTGAAGCTGAGAACAGCAATTTCTGGCAGGACTTCATGGCTGTTAATGGCGAACGAAAGATAAGGCAGGTGGGCAATGTCTACTGGTATGTGCCTTTTGCTCCAACCGGCTTCTGCGAGGTGCGAGCTATGGTAAATGTGTCCAACTTTCTGCAATTTGAGGCAGAAGATATAGGAAATCTTGCTGCGGGGCTATCCAACGTGTTGAGATATTATCATTACCGCGGATTTGATAGCTTCAACTGCATCATTTACTCTGGTAGTCTGGAGAAGGCAAATGGCTTCCGTGCCGGGTTGAGTATTGTGGCCAGGCCTAATGCTAGACCGAACTACTTAAGTATCGATTCATGGTTTATGCCATTAATGCTGGGGGAGACAGTTGTGCCAGAGCGACCGGAAGACCTAGTGTCTGAAATAAGGTCGTATTTCTAGCGCGGGGCAGTATTGTTAGCCCGGCCAGACAAACGCGATTCGCCTGAAGTACACAAGAGGATCAATCCAGCCCTTGTGCTCATGCAAGGTAGTAAGGTTTCATATTTCTTCGGGTTGCGATGACAGATGGGGCCTCCGTACGACGTCGGTTTGCCTGAGACCATCGCGGTCAACCTGATAACGGAGGTCTTTCGAAGCCGGGGCAAAGAGCGAAGAATAAGCGTATTGAGCACGCATGGTAGGTTGATCATTCCTCGGTTTCGTTTGGTTGGGTCTTGTGAGGGGTGGAATAGGGGTCTGTGTTGTGACCGCTGAGAAATATGCAGGTTGTGGTTTTCTCGGATTGGAGCTATCATCTGTGGAGTAGGTACTGAAGGTCAATGCTGAATTGGAGGTGCCGACAAATGAGGAAAGACCGATTCATCGTTGGAATCATCTGCCTGGGAGTAGCGGTGTGGGTTCTGCTGGCGCGAACAACTGTAGCCCCAGCGATAGCTCTTGCCGTGCTGGGAATATGGGGTATAGCCACGGCTAGCAGGAGATAGGTCGCCGCACATTTCCTGGCGATTGGAGCGACAAGCTCGTGGGCAAACTAAATTACTACGGGGTGACTTGATGAGCCTGCAGTTACCGGGACTGGATAGACTTCAAACGCAGGTACTGTCCCAGGGCCTGTGCAGCTTCTGCGGCGCATGTAGCGGCATGTGCCCTTACCTGGTGCCGTTTAAGGGGAGGGTGGTAGTGATGGACTCTTGCCCCGTGACTGAGTCGCGATGTAGCCAGTTTTGCCCCCGAATGGGGGTGGACCTTGACCTCGTTACCAGCACCCTTTTTGGGGTTGCCTACAGTGATGAGCCTATGGGTGAGGCGCGTGAGGTAATCATAGCCCGAAGCATGGAGCCAGAGATACGGGAAAGAGCTCAATACGGGGGGGCTGTGTCGACGCTGGTACGCGTAGCCCTGACAAGTGGACTAATCAGCACGGCCGTTCTCGCCAAATCGGTGGATGGGGTTCCTCAGGGCGTCACCGTTTCCTCTGCAAAGGAAGTCCTGGACTGTTGCGGCTCCAGCTATCTGGTCTGCCCCGTCTTAGAGGCTTTTCACACGTGGCAGCCTGAGGATAATGATAGAGTGGGAGTAGTAGGGACACCATGCCAGACATTGGCATTAGCCCATATCAGAACGTGCTCCCTGTCGCCGCAAAGCAACGTCAGCAGGCTTAACCTAGTTATCGGATTATTCTGCACATGGGCCCTGTCCCACAGTTTTCGTAAGGTGCTGGCAAAATGGGCACCACTTTCACTGATAAAGAAGACGGATATACCGCCGCCTCCAGCCAACGTTTTCAATGTATATACCGGAGACAGGTGCTTCTCAATACCGCTGGATGACGTAAGGTCTTATATTCCGCCTGCCTGTGCTCTTTGCTGGGATATGACCTCGGAGATGGCTGACATTTCTGTAGGCGCTGCGGAGGGTATGGAGGGCTGGAATACAGTAATAATCCGCACCAAGAAGGGTCAGGAGCTTGTAAGAACAGCAGTGTTAGAGGGGCTTCTGGAAACGGGGGAGTTACCGAAGGCGAATTTTGACCACTTGATGGGGTCTGCCCGACTCAAGAAGAGGCGAGCTCTCCAGGACCTTGTCCGGAAGAGCGCTAAGGGAGATGATTTGCTTTACCTGAGACTTGAGCCTGAGACTGTGGAGCGAATCCTGAGGAACGCTTAGGCTTGTCAAGGAGGTGAAAGGTGTTTACATTGACGGCAAACGCTGCGGGCAAAACCGAGCTCCTTTTTGGTAATGAGGCCATTGCAAGAGGGGCACTGGAGGCGGGTGTCAGAGTGGCTGTATCGTACCCGGGAACCCCATCCAGCGAGATCCTTGAAAACCTGGCTGGGGTTGCTGAGGAGGCAGGGCTCTATGCGGAGTGGTCGGTCAACGAGAAAGTGGCTGTCGAGGTAGGCACTGCCGCCTCCTTTGCCAGTCTGCGGACTATCGTTAGCTTCAAGCATGAAGGGCTCAATGTTGCCCTTGATACGCTGTGTCATGTCAATCTGGCGGGGATAAAGGGTGGGTTGGTGATAGTAGTCTGTGATGATCCTGCTGGTTGGTCCAGCCCATCGGAGAATGATTCACGAGCGATTATCCAGTGGCTTAATGTGCCGCTGCTTGAACCATCCACTCCTCAGGAAGCTAAGGATATGACTCGGTGGGCTTTCGAACTGTCAGAACAGATAGGCACCTACTGTGTGGTACGAAGCTGCACAAGGGTGTCGCACACAACCGGCACTGTAGTCCTGGGAGAGGTCGCCCGCCGGGATACACCGGCCTATTTCGATACCTCTAAGCTTTTTGTGTTCGTCCCAATCGTCAAGAAGCATGCCGACCTGCTGGCAAAGGTTGAGCAAGTAAAGGAAGTATTTGAGAAATCCCAGTTCAATTATTACGAGGGTCCTGAACAACCGGAGCTAATGATAATTTCGTCGGGCACCGGTCGACTGTACTCCATGGAGGCGGTGGAGTTCTTGCGGTTGGAGAAAAGGGTCGGCATTGTTCACCTTGGAACAACATGGCCCATACCCGCCAAGTTCCTGGAGAAACAATTGTTTCGAACTTCAAGGGTATTAGTGGTGGAAGAGGTAGACCCATTTGTGGAGCGCAATCTCAAGATAGTAGCTGGAGATAGTGGCTGGCTCACCGGAGACCATGTTATCTGTGGCAAGGCCAGCGGGCATATAGAACCGTTTGGTGAGTTGACTCCAGAAACGGTGATAAATGCTTTGGTAAGGTTGACAGGCGTCAGGCACGAGGCACCGGGCGAAGAGTATGACGAAAGAGCAAAGCAAGCTGCTAAGGATCTGGTTATTGGCCGGGAGGTAATGTGGTGTCCGGGTTGTCCTCATCGAGCAACCTTTTGGACGATAAAAAATGCCTTTAGTTTGGATGGGAGGGATGGCTTTGTCTCGGGGGACATTGGGTGCTACGGTCTCGATCGTCGAGGGGCAGGCGGTTATCTGGTAACAAAAATAGCCCTGGCGATGGGCTCAGGCACTGGCGTAGGCTCTGGACTGGGTAAGCTTGGCCAGTTTGGCTTTCGCCAGCCGGTAATTGCGGTTTGTGGCGATGCCACATTCTATCACGCTGCAATCCCCGCCCTGATTAATGCCAAATATAACAGATCCGATGTCATTATGGTGATTCTCGACAACAGTGCTACAGCTATGACCGGTTTCCAGCCACATGCTGGGATCGGCACAAATGCCATGGGCAAAACTGCGCCGGTTGTTGAGATCGAGGGACTGTGCCGAGGGCTGGACATCCCGCTGGAAGTGATGGACCCCTTTGACATTACCGAGAACACCAAGAGGCTGGTTGAGCTTATGTTGGATGGAGACGGAGTGAGGGTAGTCATTATGCGTCGTCCTTGTGCGCTTCTTCGAGCACCTGATGAGAAGCCGCCGTTCAAGGTCTGGGTAGACACCTTGAAGTGCCGGGGAGACGAGTGTGGTTGTGCCAGGTATTGTGTCAGGGTCTTCAGGTGTCCTGCTATAGTCTGGGATAGAACTGGGGGTAGGGCTCACATAGATGAGGCGGTGTGTGTGGGCTGCGGTGTATGTACCTGTGTATGTCCAGCCTCCGCTATAATGAAGGAGCCAATAAGTGAGTGAAGGGAAACTCTTGGCAGACCCATGGAATATCGTTGTGTGTGGTGTTGGTGGACAGGGGAATATCCTCGTTGCCCGTCTTGTAGGGAGGTCACTAGCCAAGCGTGGGTATATAGTGACAATCGGCGAGACCTATGGAGCTTCACAGCGGGGCGGCGACGTAATGAGCCATATTCGGTTATCTGTGCGTCAGAGATATGGGCCTCTAATCCGGCATGGTGGTGCCCACATTGTGCTTGGATTAGAACCTTTGGAGACGCTGCGAATGCTGGTGGACTATGGCAATCCTCAAGTAGCTACCATCACCAACACACGCCCTATCCTGCCGGTGACAGTGGGCATGGGCGTTAGTCAGTATCCCGATTATGACGAATTGAGGCGAGCCATAACCCGGCTGTCAGGACAGGTTTGGTTTCTGGATGCCACTGAGGTTGCTTTGGGTTTGGGTTCCGTGCGACTGACCAACCTGGTTATGCTTGGTGCCCTGATTGGCTCCTCCCTTCTGCCAATTACTGAGGTGCAGGCAGAGGAAGAAATAGAGGAGAGGTTTCCCGGGGATAGACTGAAGCATAATCTTGAGGCATTCAGGAAGGGGCTAAGCTACACCCGGGCTACGGGTTGTGCTTGAGACTGATATCTACGCCCGCAAGCCAGAACGGGTAGACCAGAGCCATATACGGGAGCTAGCCGATATCTCCAAAACTGGCCACCATCAAGATGGCTATTACTCCGAAACAGGCATACCCAATAGGGCGGGCAACTGGCACAAATTCCGCTGCTCGCTACGGTTGTATTACCGGATGAATGTCGGGGAAGCAGTGAGAGCGCCAATCAGTTTAGCGCCAGACTGTCTCCGGCGGTTCTATCGGCACAGGCTCGCTGGTGGCATTCAGCGATGAAATCTCAAAGGCGTATGACGGCTCCAGCTCGTCGAAGCGATGACGGAGGTCGATCTTTGCCCAGTCGTAAGGAGGCACCATTATATGCCATGATATGTGAGCCTCCCATTCTTCCGAGAAGAAAAGATAGTGAGATACAACTAACCATACGGGGCTAACCATAGTGCCATTCCATGATGTATCATCTGTGATTCCAAATTCAGGATGATTCGTGGCCAGCCAGGAAACAAATCTGTCTAGCAACTCTCCTGCATATTCTTGCCTATCGTCTTCTCCTTCTGCCACGTCGAAGCTAACAACCTTCTCGTCAGTCAGGCTACCTCGATCTCCGGTGATAGTTACCTCAATGGTTTTTCCAATGCTGGCCTGTGTTGGTATGACAACTACCTCGGCAACCCGTCCCTCAACTATATCCTCCTGATGAATGACTACCTCTGAGCCAGGAGCCTCGGCTGATATACGGACAGGAAGTTGACTTTCTTGCCCCTCATCGGTAATTGTCACAAGGAACACGCAGCGCTGTCCGGCAATGGAGTCTCCGTTTAGCTGCTCAGGTATCACATTAATGTGAAACGCACCATTCTCATCCGGCTCCCCGGATGCTGGTGGGAGATTTGCTATAGCTACTACCGCGATGATAACTGCAATACAACCTCCCAGGATTCCCGCCAGTTTTTTGTTACTCATTCTATCCTCCTTTCAAAATGAAGATTATTAGTCCAGTTTGCTGAACTTCTCTGCTCTCTCCTCTTATTACAATGCAGGATGCCGAAAAGGGTTGCATTATTTGGGGGGAAATAGCACCTAGTTTGCGGCAGGTCTCATTGGTATGGTATCCCTGGAATTCATCTAGCCTCAAGGAGGGGAAAAGAGCTTAATCCTGAGCGGAGGTGGGATTATCTGTTAGCGGTTAAGGTGGTTGGAAAACCGCACAACGTCACGTTGTGTTTTATTTTTGAGAGCTGTTCAAGTTAGTGGCCCTGCGATTGCCTCAGTTTGATTTTCTAGGGGTTATTAAGGCCCCGTCCACTTCCTCCAGGTCAAGCCACCATTTGTACCTTTCGTCCCGCTTGCCGTAACCCCGGAGATTATCCATCTTGACCAGCAACCCATCCAGGAACGGAGCATGTCTTGCCGTCCACCTTACTAGATCGAAGGTGCGGCCTTCAGGCCTATTCCAGGGGCAGAACTTGATGCAGCGTCCGCATGATGAGCCACCCTGATTGCTAACCCTGTATTTGCTGCAACGCTCGGCATCAAATCGCCAGTTCTCATAGCCGTTTAGCATGACCTTCTCGCCGTCAGGGATAGCGCTGGCGTGGCATTCAGTGGCGCACTTGAGACACCTGCGGCAGAACTCCTGGAGGCCGAAGTCTACCGGGCTGTCCGGCTCCAGCGGCAGGTCGGTGGTAACGACCGCCGCCTTGAAGCGCGTTCCCAGAAACGGGTTAAGCACAATGCCGGCCCGGCACAGCTCACCGATGCCGGCCAGGAGAAGCAGGGGCACAACCAGCACCTGGTAGTCAAATACGTGGTGAGCTCGGGCCGGGTACCCCAGCTTTCTTATGTAGTCGGCCATAACACAGGCGATAAAGGCGCTGGTCGAGTATCCGACGAAGCTCTGGGAACCAGAAATCCAGTCATCCCCTGTGGAGCCGCACATGGTATCGAAATCCTGGTCGACCACGAGCAGGATAGCGTATTTGTGGTTGAGTTCCACCGGGTTACCGGCCAGGTCGTGGCTGTACACGGCGTATTGTGGCAGACGGCAGATGCCGACGATATCAGCTCTCAGAAAGTACCCCATCTGCTTCAAATGGCGGCTTAAGGCTTGTGGGTCTTCGGGGAGAGGAGCTTTGGCCCGGGCTACCTCGCCGTCGACCAGTGGGACCATGTGACCGGTCATGCCGGCGAAGGCTGCCCCCAAAGGGTGTTTATTAATGAAACGTTCAAATTCGCGAACAAGGGCGGGCCCGAAATCACCACGCATAGTGCGGGCAAAGCCGTGCTCCCGCTGGTCGAATCTGGGAATATCATCGGTGATTCGGGTTGTGGGCTGCTCGACCTTTTTCAGCCTTTCCATGGGGTAGAGGCCAAGCTGTGCTCTTCTGCCTGATATCTTCCGCTGATGTAGCCTCTTTGCCATTGTTACCTCTCCATCGGATTTGCCATTTGAGATTGCTGTTCTGAGCCGCACTACCAAAGGTGCAACTGAATTTGCCCCTTAGCGCTTAAAGGCGACTGAAAAACTGCACAATCAACCATGCTGCTCATCGGTAATCTTTATATCAATTCCACATCCACTTCATTGCCAAAGGCGGAGAAGAGCTTCTTCTCGAGGTTATTGAAGCTGGCACGGTCCTCCATTTCAACGACCAATTCCCTGTCATCCAGAACCTTCAGTCTCCCAAATTCATTAACAACTTCGACAACCTTTTCCGGGTCCGCTGTTATCCAGCCTTTCATTCGGCGCAACAACTCATCACCCTTGAAAGCCCTCTCAATTGTAAGGTCAATTTGCCGTTGCTTAGCTTCCCAGCCAATGAGAGCCGGCTGAACAATGACGGGAGAAACCGGGTCATGTACCACAGCACAACGAAACCATATTCTTGCTCGAATCATTCAGCAGACAACTCCTTTTGCGCACTGAAAGACCATAGCGTAGTGACGCATCCTCTCATGGGGCAAATTGACAACCACGCGTAATATAATGTATTTTTCGGATGAGCACAAGCTCAGGAAGGGGGAGAATCCAATCAATATTCTTGAAGTGATAAGGGACAGGAGGAGTGTCAGGGCGTTCAGGCCGGACCCTATACCCCGAGAGACAGTTGCAGAAATTCTGAGATTAACGACCAACGCTCCTTCCGCGAATAATCTTCAGCCATGGGAATTTGTTGTTGTAACGGAGAAAGAAAGGGAAAGACTGAGTCGCACACTGATGAAGGCCTATCGCGAGAAACGCTTATCATGTGGCTCCGGAGCAGTGAAACCTCTTCCTGAAGCTATCAGGCAAAGAGGGATACAGACACTTGAGTCGATGAAAGCCTGTGTGGACAAAATCGGGGTCCCGCTCGACGATTTCGTCAATGAAGGAAGCTGCAATTTCTACGGGGCGCCGGTCGCTATTATCATATGCCTGGATGATTGTTTTTCCACCAGACAAATGGTCGACGTTGGCACGGCTGTGGGATATCTGGTGCTTGCGGCTCATGCTTTGGGACTAGCGACCTGTCCCATCGGCTTGATTGCGGATTATGCTGATGAGATCAAAGATGCTCTCAATATTCCAGAGAATAAAAAGGTAGTCATCGGCGTTGCTCTGGGCTACCCTGATCAGAAAAATCCGATGAGTCAGTTTCGGTCCTCGAGAGTGGACCCCGGGGAACTGGTAAGATGGATTTGAGGGACCTCTTTGTTGTGTAAGATACGCACATCCCTGTGTTATCACCCCAACACTCTATCACGATAGTACCAGACACATTTCATCCTTTCGTGGAGGGCACTACGCTTTTAATCGAATTGTGTAATGCATCGAATCGCCATTGCACTATTCTGATTTCTGTTACCTCATTACCTGAAAGGTCAACCTTGGGAACACTTCCTGGACTTCTGCTTGAGAAGAAAGGAGTGATTGTGGCTTTGCTGCAATTGCTCGTTTCGCGCTAACACCAATTGCCCGGGTTCTGACATTGTAGCGCTCTATGGCAACTGATAACGTAGAACGCACGGTGCATCATGATAAGTGGAATGTGCGGAAAATTACCTTCGCCCCACTATTTGAGCCGTGACTCTTGCGGGGATGATAGGCCAATCCCCCACTTAACGCATACATAATACGTATGGTAGACTGATGGCTTAGCATCACACATATCAGAGAAAAACATGTCAGCGAATTGGAAATCATCATCAATGATTGCCCTGGTTGCCCTTGTTGGGGTGACGGCAGTGTGGGGCTACACTTTTCTTGTTGTGCAAGATGCTATAGCACACATGCCAGTCATGGACTTTCTAGCGTGGCGCTTTCTAGTAGCCAGTGTTGTGATGATTGCCTTGCGTCCCACCTGTCTGCGTAACGTGACGCGTCTCGAATTACTGCGCGGCTTTGGACTGGGCGCAATACTTGGGCTGGGTTATATTGCTCAAACATACGGCTTGCGCTACACATCCGCAGCCACTTCGGGGTTTATTACCGGCATGTTCGTCGTTCTTACCCCGGTTATGTCATGGATATTACTTCGTCGCAAAACCAATCGTAATACCTGGATGGTAGTAGCACTGGCTACTGTGGGCTTGGCATTACTCAGTCTCAACGGTTGGTCAGTTGGAATCGGTGAACTGCTCACACTGGGATGCGCCGTGTTTTTTGCTATTCATATAGTTGGTTTAGGTGAATGGTCGTCACAATACGAACCGTACGCCTTTTCCCTGCTTCAAATTGGGGCTGTCGCCGTAATATCGCTCATAGCTGCTACACATGAAGGGATTGCCCTGCCACCCAATCCTGGAGTGTGGGGAGTTATAGGGATTACAGGCGTATTAGCCACCGCTGTAGCCTTCTTTGTACAGACGTGGGCTCAATCACTTGTATCAGCGACGCGTGTAGCGGTAGTACTGACAATGGAGCCGGTGTTTGCCGGATTATTC
>JAWOCP010000061.1:0-3206 GCA_046483735.1 Dehalococcoidia bacterium | reverse complement strand
CGGAACGGTGCAAAGCCGCCTTATATTAGTGGAGCAGAAGCTGGCAGAGCTTGAGGCCAGACCTGCATCAGAGTGGACGACCGAGGAGCTGACTGACATCCGCCACAAACTTGAAGAACTGCGCAATGACCATATACGGCCAATCAGTCACCGCCTCTTTCCTTCCGTGTTGCGCATGGGACTGGCCGCCGGCCTCGAATCCCTGGTAGATGAGTATAGCGCCAGGATACATATCGATTTGCAGGTGAGTGCACAACTGAGAGACAAAGAACAAGCCAATAGAAGGTTCATTCCGGACAATGCGAAGCTGGCGCTGTATCGCATTGCTGAGGAAGCCCTGGCTAATATCGTGAAACACACCCCTCTCGTGGGAAATACAGTGGTGAGATTGTCACCATCCAATAGTCGCGCATTACGCCTGACGGTGAGTGACGATGGCGGCGGCTTTGATAGAGCAAGCCCTTCAGCTGGAATTGGCCTGGCGATTATGTCGGACTACGCAGCGGCGGCGGGAGGCAGTTGTACCATCAAGAACATTCCCGGCAACGGCACGCGGGTTACGGCAGAGGTGCCTCTTGCAGCGCTCAAAGCACATTAATCCGTTGGGGATTACGCAACCGGTGCTCCATGCCTACCTCCCTGCGAGGATTTCAGGAACGCCAGTGCAGCCTTGACACGCATGTTGATTTCCGACTCGCCGGAAAGTCCCAGGCGTTGATAGATGACGTTGATGTAGCTTTCAACTGACCTTTCTTCAAGTACCAATTGCCTGGCGATAGCGGCGTTGTTGAACCCCGCCGCAAGCAGCCGGAGCACCTCCTGCTGCCTTCGTGTAAGTCTGCCAACTTCAGAACCTTCCCGCAGGCGCAGCCTGGCCATCACCGCCGGGTCCAGGACCACCATGCCCCGCGTGCATCCCTCAATAGCCTGGACGACCGTGGCTATGTCTTGAACCGTTTGCTTTAACAGGTACGCCCACCCCATGCTCTCTCCAAGCGGCAGGCTGGTCACGTAGCGAGGGTCATCATGTGAGGAGAGAATAACGATGCCAGTCTGGGGGCTCTCCTTCTTGATTACCAGGGCCGCATCAATGCCGTCCATCTCCCCGCCAAGCTCAATGTCCATCACAATCACGTCGGGTTTGACCCTGCGGGCAAGCGCAATTGCCTCCTCAGCATCGTCCGCCATGCCCACTACCTCCAGACTACCCTGCCGGGATAGAGCGCCAACCAGCATTTCTCGAAACAGCGCCTCATCCTCTATTAGCACTACCCTTATCTTATCCACAGGCATTCTTCCTGGTCTTGCTTTGTGGGTCTGGTTCGGGATAGAGACCGGCACGTCTCTCCATCGTCCCATGCCACCGTAGTATTCTATACCATGCTAACACGGCGAGCAAATAAGATGCTGACACAATACCCATTGTGTTCTTCATATGTTAGCATTTGCGCATATATGCCGTGCAAGTATTATCACATGAGACGGAGGTAACCTGATGAGATCAACGTTGCAGGAGATATCGGCAGCGCCCCGCAGGCGCGCCAGCACAAATAGGCAGGAGGAGTCCAATATGCCGAAAGAGTTAACAGGCAATGGCACGAATTTGACAGCGTGGATGTTGCTGCACCGGACCCGCGACCTGTTTTTCAGATGCGAGGACCGAATAGCTGCTGAGTTCGGGCTTACGCAAGAGCAATATTCAGTGCTTTTAGCCATAAAATCCCTCGATGAGCCTGTAAGGCCGACCGACGTGGGTCGGTGGGTGGGCCATAAGGTGAACACAGTAAGCATGATAGTCGACCGCATGGTCCAGGTCGATCTGGTCAGAAGGGAAAGAGACCTGCCTGACCGCAGGGCAGTACGACTGGTCATGACCGGCAAGGGGGAGAAGGCCTTCACAGCGGCAAGTCCAGCAGTCTGGAAGCTTATCGAGGAAATCATGTCGACGCTATCACGCGAGGACTCCCTTACCCTGATCAGGTTGCTCGAGACGCTAAGAGACAAGGCACTTGAGCGCCTCAATCTATGAACGGATACTCAGGCAAGAGTTAGTTACGAGACCGCCGAGGCATCCCGCCTTCCGAAACGGATGGTCCGGTACATCTCGCGGTAGAAAAGGGGACAACTCTATCTTCTTAACAATCCGTGTACCACTATGTCCTCAATCCTGTATTGAAAAGTCGGCTTTGGAACCGCCCGTCACTTCTTGCAGCGCCGAACGGTAGCTTTCGTAGGTCCTGGCATCGAACAGGACAAACACAACTTCTTTGAGGGAAGTGGCCTGCTCTTTCAGAAAGGCGACCACGGTACTGACGGCTATCTTTGCCGCTTCATTCAGGGGGTAGCCATAGTCGCCGGTGCTTATGGACGGGAAGGAGATACCGGTCAATTTGTTCTCGGCGGCCGATTGCAGACACTCATGATAGGCACTTCTCAGAAGCTCAGATTCGTTCCTGCTGCCGCCGTGCCAGACCGGGCCAACTGTATGTATCACGTACCGTGCTTTGAGATTTCCTCCGCCGGTGATCACCGCTTTGCCCGTGGGCAATCTCCCCTGCCGGGCAACGATTCTCTTACACTCTTCTAAGATTGCCGGCCCCCCGGCCCGGTGTATTGCCCCGTCTACCCCTCCCCCTCCCATTAAACTGGGATTGGCAGCGTTAACAATCGCTTCCGTAGTTTGCCTCGTGATATCCCCCTGGACAATAGACACCTTTGTTTTGTTGATCGTTACCTCCATCTTTCCTCCTTGCCCTGATAACTGGAAGGTAACACAGCAGAAGAGCAAAGGCAAACTCTGCCTCAGCCGGGGGCAGCTCTATTCTGTAGCTTCAGCTTTCGTAGTGCAACCATGAAAGGTCGTGCCGTGCCCGCCTGCCGCAAGGTACAAATCGTAACTCCCCCTAACCCCCTCTTATCCTAAGAGGGGGCCTCAATGTTTGGGGGCAGATAACGAGTGGGAAAGGATTCCCGCTAGCCTCAACCTAACCTTGTAGTGCGACCCTTCAGGGTCGTGCAGCACGAGGCTAAACCCTCGCACTACCTTCTTGAACACCCTCCGATAAGAAAAGGGGAACACAGCACTCACAACAACCAGATCTCGATCAACCACCAGTCAGCACTGGCGAGACCCGAGTCGTCGAGATCACCGAGCTGGGTGATCAGGGAGACGGGCTCACACGTGTCGAGCGTGGATTCGTGGTGAT
>JAWOCP010000156.1:0-4178 GCA_046483735.1 Dehalococcoidia bacterium | reverse complement strand
GACATATTCGTAACATATCGTATAGATTTATAACAGACATGACAGAAGGAGGTGCATATGTTTTGTCCTAAATGTGGCACGGAAAACCCTGAGGATGCAAAGTTCTGCTCCAAGTGTGGCGCCGGGCTTGGTGCTGCGGCAACGCCAGTTGAAGGTGGAGCCAAGCCCGAAGCGGAGAGCAGCACAGGTATGTCAGCCAATGTCGCCGGGCTTCTTTCCTACTTGTTTGGGTGGATAACAGGGATAATCTTCGTCGTCATTGAGAAGAAGAGCACCTTTGTTAAATTCCATGCCTGGCAATCCATCATCGTCTTCGGCGTGCTGACCATAGCCCAGATTGTTTTCTCGGGAATTCTTGTTGCTATCGGTATTGCCACCTTTTCACCCGGGTTAATTGCTTTCGCCGGAGTGATTGGTACTCTTATCTGGATACTGATGGTGGTGTTGTGGATTATTCTTATGATCATGGCAGGGACGGGCAAAATGTGGAAGGTGCCCGGAGCAGGTAACTGGGCTGAGAAAAGGGCCAACAGGTAGAGTTTCTGCGGACGTAGTGTCCCGGGCCTGACCAAGCAGTCAGCCTATGCTAGTTTTTGGCGTCGCCGGCGGAGAACTCTTTCCCCGGCGACCTGTCTTTCCTATGCCGGTGAGGACAGGAAGGCAAAGGCTGTGGAGTAATCGATTGTTGCCAGCCCATTAGTGTCTCGTGCCCGACATGCCTCGGTGGTTATGAGTTTCTCCTCCTCTTTTACTTCGGATGGCGAATCTACAAGCCAGCCACTCACGTAATCCCCGTTTCTTCTAATTTCCGCCTAGAATTGCTGAGCTCGGCGGCATGTCAACATAATCCTATCACTATGTACCGCTGCTGCGTGTGCCGTGAAAAATTGATGTGCTATCTCGCCAGGGTTTTGTTTCGAGATTAGGTGGAGGGGTGTTATAATAAGCTTAATATATGGGTTCTGAAGTTTTCTACCGCAAGTGGCGGCCGCAGACCCTTAGTGAGGTGCTGGGACAAGAGCCTGTGACTCAGACTCTGAGTCATGCTGTGGAGAGCGGGAAGATAGCTCATGCTTATCTTTTTTGCGGTCCGCGGGGTACAGGCAAAACCAGCATGGCACGCATCTTGGCCAAAGCAGTCAACTGTCCCGATCAAGCAGGCGGCGAGCCGTGTAATGCTTGCGCCATGTGTCAGGCAATCGTCGAGGGCAGGGCTCTGGACGTAATAGAGATAGATGCCGCCAGCAATCGTGGCATTGACGAAATCCGCAGCCTGAGGGAGAAGGCAAATTATGCCCCCAGCCTTGCTCGCTACAAGGTGTACATTATAGACGAAGTCCACATGCTTACCGAGGCGGCTTGCAACGCCTTGTTGAAAACACTGGAGGAGCCGCCCGGGCATGTCATCTTTGTTTTAGCTACCACAGAGGCGCACAAGGTGATAGCCACCATAGTATCTCGATGTCAGCGGTTCAATTTCCGTCGCCTGGGGCAGACCGAGATAATGGATAAGCTCAAGCTGATATGTCAGAAGGAAGGCATTCAGATCGAGCCTGATTCCTTGAGGCTTATCGCCCGTGCTGCTACCGGGAGCCTACGAGACGCCGAGAATATTTTGCAGCAGATGATTGCCTACTACGGCAATCACATCGAGCTTGACCGGGTTCAGGCGGAACTCGGGATTAGTTGGGATTCACGGGTCAGGCGACTGGCGCAATGTGTGGTCAACAAAGATGTGGCTGCCGGGTTAAGAGTCATAAATAGCCTCAATAGCGATGGCGTTGACCTGCGTCAGTTCAATCTCGGCCTGGTAGAATACCTTCGGGGACTGTTACTGGCTAAATCCCGATGCGAAGAGGCTCTGGATATTACCGGCGAAGATCTAGCCGAGTTGGAAAGCCTTGCGACCAAGGCTACGCTGGACTATTTGCTTAAGGCAGTCAGGTCTTTCTCCAGCATAGATTTGCGAAGTGATAATTACTCCGCTTTGCCGTTGGAATTGGCTTTGCTGGATTGTGCCCTGTCTCCATGTGCGGGGCAAGAGCAGGTAACCGCGACTGAACCCTCCCGCCCGCCTGCTCGCCGTACCTGCTCGCCGTATGACTCCAGCAGGCGGGAGACTTCGGCAGGCGAGCCAAAGCCTGTTGCTGCGGGCGGGTCGGAGACAGCGGGCATTACTGAGACAACCGGGTTCCCGGAGGAAACCGGGATTGATGAGGCACCGGATGCCGATATGATGGGGGCTGAGGTTCCAGGCAAAGGGATTTCTCAGGACTTTGACCATCTCCGTGGCCGCTGGAAGGAGTTTATCAGGTCTCTGCGGGGAGAAGGTTCCAGCGGCAATCTGGATGCTTTTTTGCGCAGCGCTTGTGACCCGGTGGCCCTTGAGGATGATACACTGGTGTTAGGCTTCTACTACTCTTTTCACAAAGAGAAAATCGAAGACGCCAAATATCGATATCTGGTGGAAAAGAAGCTTGAGGAGGTTTTTGGGCGGCCCTACAAGATACGGTGTGTCTTGGTTGATTATAAAAGGGAAGTCTCATACGAGGCGAGGACACAGAACCCGGTAGTTAAAGCTGCTCTGGAAATGGGAGCCAGAATTAGCGAGGAAGACTTGTAGTCCTGCTCGGTATTAAGCACGGGGGAAGCCGAAGGGAGTCAGGCCGAAGGAAAGGAGACAGATGGATAAGTCAATACTGCGTCAGGCCCAGCAACTTCAGGCGAAGCTGGCTAAGGCCCAGGAAGAGTTGGGCAGCATGACTGTGGAAGCTACCAGTGGAGGTGGCGCCGTCAAAGTGGTGCTCGATGGACACCAGAAGGCCCGCTCCGTTGAGATATCTCCCGAAGCAGTGGAGGCCGGAGATGTTGAGTTACTGCAAGATTTGGTCCTGGCTGCTGTTAACGAGGCTATCGCCAAGTCGCAGGAGCTTGCCAGCAAACATCTCGGTAGTGTGACGGGCGGTCTCAATATACCGGGATTATTCTAGGAAGCTATCGGCTGTTAGCTATCGGCTGTCAGCTTTCAAATGAATTTGGTGGTTTTTTGGCTATGCCTCTGGCAGCAATGAAGTAAATGGTTATAGAACATGAGATTTGTCGCTGAGCCTATAGCTAGATTAATTGAAGAGCTGAATAAACTGCCCGGGATTGGGCCCAAGAGTGCTCAAAGGCTGGCTTACCATCTGTTGCGCAGCTCTGATGATGAAGCCAGGGCTTTGGCGGGGGCTATTCTGGCACTGAAGGAAAAGATAACGCTTTGTTCGCTTTGTTTCGACAACACTGATTGTGACCCCTGCCGCATTTGTCAGGATAAGGAGCGCGACCATTCCAAGATTTGTGTTGTGGAGAAACCCTCCGATATCATGCCTTTAGAGCATACGGGGAAGTATAACGGTGTTTATCATGTCCTGCACGGGACTATCAGTCCGGCACAGGGTATCGGGCCTGACGAGCTCAAGATAAGGGAGCTTCTGGCTCGGCTTCAAGATGGCTCAGTAACCGAAGTGATTGTGGCAACCAATCCTAATGTAGAGAGCGAAACTATGGCTATGTATCTGCAACGGATTATCACGCCTCTGGGCATTCGCGTCACCCGCCTGGCCCGCGGCTTGCCCTTCGGCGCCGAGCTGGAATATGCTGACGACCTGACTCTGGGCCAGGCGCTGGAAAACAGGCGAGAATTCTGACCCCAAAATCAAGTCATCCCCACCGGGTCAACATCAACAGTCCAACCCTGTGGCAAAGTGACACAGGACAATATCCGGGTTGGGTCAGGGCTGCGAAGGAAAAGTTGCCAGCGATATCTACCCCTGGCCCGGAAGGCAAAAGCAGGCACAGGACCAATTATACTGTCGGCTGTGAGCTGTCGGCTGTCAGCTATCAGATGATATACTCTCTCCACCTCGCGGCGACACAACTCCTCGTTGATATGGCTATAAACAAGGCGGAATAACCGGCTAAAGGGGGGATACTTGTAGCGGCGGCGATAGTCTATTTCTTTGTGGTAAAAAGTCAGATAATCGTGTGAAGCAGCCGCTTGAACAGTGTAGTTGTCGGGAGAATAAGTCTGGATGATAACTCTTCCTGCTTTAACCCCGCGACCGGCAATCTGTTATGTTCAGCACTTCCTTGCTGGTTATAACACCTGGCAAATCAACACCAGGGATATTTGGAAT
>JAWOCP010000139.1:0-8015 GCA_046483735.1 Dehalococcoidia bacterium | reverse complement strand
CCTTCAATGTCCTGTCTACGTCTTCTATTAGCTTGTAGATTATATCGTAGTGCTGGATGCCCACCGCTTCCGTATTAGCCAGCTGTATTGCTCCAGGCGAGGCAGGAGTGTTGAAACCGATGATAATACCTTTCGAAACTGAGGCAAGAAGCACATCACTCTCGGTGATGCTCCCACTGGCAGCATGGATGACTCTGGCCTTTGCTTTTTCTGTGCTCAACCTTTCTACGGAAGTCTTTATCGGTCCGATGCTGCCATCGACATCCGTCTTTAAAACTATGTTGAGTTCCTTTATATGCCCGTCACTTATTTGGCTGGAAAGAGCGCTTAGACTCAGGGCGGGGCGCGGCCAGGGATGTTTCTGTTTTTCTCCAATGCTTCGTGCTGCATGCTCATCGGGAAGCACAGCAAAGAGGTCACCCGATGTTGCCACCGCATTTAAGCCGAGAACTTCCACCGGAGTAGAAGGTTCAGCTTTGTGAACTTGCTTCCCTTTATCATCGAACATGGCCTTTATTCTCCCCCAAGCATGGCCAGCTACCACAATATTGCCTCGCCTGAGGGTGCCCCTTTGAACGAGAAAGGTAGCTAAAGGCCCTTTGGTCTTATCCAGCCTGGCCTCGATGACCACTCCTTCTGCGGGGCAGTCAGGATCTGCTTTTAGCTCCAGTATGTCAGCAACTAAGAATATGTTTTCCAACAAATCCGATATCCCTTGTTCTTTTTTAGCTGATATGGGCACGCAAACTGTATCGCCACCCCATTCCTCAACAACCAGGCCCGAATCGGCGAGTTGCTGTTTTACACGTTCGAGATTAGCATCCGGTTTGTCAATCTTATTGATAGCAATTACTATAGGCACCTGGGCAGCCTTAGCGTGGTTAATAGCTTCCGTAGTCTGAGGCATAACACCATCATCAGCGGCAACTACCAAAACTACAATATCAGTGGCTTGTGCGCCCCTAGCTCTCATGGCAGTGAACGCCTCGTGTCCCGGTGTATCCAAGAAGGTGATTTTGCGTCCATCCACTATAGTCTGGTAGGCGCCTATATGCTGGGTAATTGCTCCTACCTCATGAGCAGTCACATTGGTCTTTCTGACGACATCAAGCAGGGTAGTCTTGCCATGGTCAACATGTCCCATGACGGTAACCACCGGAGGACGAATTGATAATTTACCTTTTCCCGCTTTCTTTCGGGAAGGTGCGGTGCTATGCTCTATCGCTTCTTTAGTACTATAGCCAAGTTCTGCCGCTATTGAACTTGCCGTATCAAAATCGATGACCTGGTTGACGCTGGCCATGATGCCTTTGCGCATGAGCTGTTTGATTATCTTCGCCGGCTCTACTTTCAGTAAGTCGGCTATCTGCCTCACGGTTATGGACGGTGGAAGCTCAACTTGTGCCAGGTCTTCCTTCAGTTTCGATTTGTTACGGTCCAAATTCAGCTTTCCTCCGACAAGTCGTGGCCATAATCATTCAGGATTTCCCGATTGTCATCGCTAAGCCTTGTTCGCAACGCATATTCTAAGCGATTCTTCTTTAGCGCCATCTGCCAACAGGCTTTCCTGGGGCATAAGTAGGCTCCCCTGCCCGGCTTCTTGCCCGATATATCCACTTCAATAACTCCATTCTCGGTGCAAACTAAGCGGACCAAGGCCTTCTTTTCGTTAGTCTGACGGCAGGCTATGCAAGTACGCTGAGGCGGATGACTATTCTTCGAACTCTTCACTCCAATCACCGTCCGCTTGCTTCTTGTACTTCGTTACCTTCTTCTTACCTTTGGTTGCGCTTTTTTCCTTGTCTGGGATTGGCGCTTTTGACGCGTTCAGCAAGATATCTTCAGCAAAGCGAATCTGTCTTTGTTCCCGCGTCTCATGCGGAGCTTCTTCAATGATTGGAAATTCAACTGGCTCCTCCACGCCAGTCTCTTCAGCTAGCTCTTCTATTCCGGTCTCTTCAATTAGCTCTGCTTCAATCGCCTCCTGCTCAACTTCAAGGGGCATGGCCTCCGCTACTGTTTCTGGTTCTTGTGTGGCAGCCCTTTCCGCCTCAATAGCAGAGACGCTCTTGATATCGAAGCGCCAGCCTGTGAGTTTCGCTGCCAGCCTGGCATTCTGGCCTTCCTTACCTATAGCTAAAGAAAGTTGCTTATCAGGGACAACCACGATAGCTGCGTTTCTTTCCTCGTCGACTTTGATGCTTGTTACTTGAGCCGGGCTAAGGGCATTAGAGATGAACACACCGGGGTCACTATGCCACTGGATTACATCTATTTTTTCGCCATTTAGCTCATTGATGATGCTTTGCAGCCTTATGCCTCGAGGACCGAGACAGGAACCCACAGGGTCAACGTTTTCTTGATTAGTTGCCACTGCCACCTTGGTCCGATGTCCAGCCTCGCGCGCTATGGCTTTCAACTCCACAAGCCCGTTGTGCACTTCGGGGATTTCCAGCTCAAATAGCCGACGTAACAGGTTGGGATGAGAGCGCGACACTATTACCTGAGGCCCTTTGCTGCCCTGCACTATCTCGAGAAGATAGAATTTAAGCCGCTGCCCTCTATAATAATGTTCATTATGAACCTGTTCACTCCAGGGGAGTATCGCCTCTGTTCTATTCAGTCTGACAAAAATTCGTTTAGGTTCGATGAATTGAATTGCTCCGGTAACAAGCTCTGCTTCTCTGTCGGTGAACTCTTCATAGATAATGCGGTGCTCCGCTTCCCGTAATCGCTGGAGGACGACTTGTTTTGCGGCTTGAGCAGCAATACGACCAATATTCTTGGGCTTGTATTCTATGCTTAAGATGTCACCGACTTGTGCTGCAGGCCGCAATTTTCGAGCCTCGTCGAGAGCGATTTCACGATTTGGACTCGTAACCGACTCAACTACAACCTTCTGAATGAAGAAATCGATTTCGCCGGCGTTGGGGTCAACCTTCACCAGAACGTCTTGTTCCGGAGCGGACGTGTCCTTCTTGTATGCTGAAGCCAGCGCTGATTCCAACGCAGCAAGGACCACTTCTTTCGGCAGGTTCCTTTCAGCCGAAAGCTGAGTAATCGCGGCTCTAAGCTCTGTTCTCATCTTCCCTTTCGTATCAGATCTGCTACACTTAATAAAAAAGTGGGTAAGCCCCACCTTTAGGTTTAACCTTTTTAATTTAATTTAGCATATTGGGGTCGGAAATGCAAGAATTGGCTCAAATGGCCTATAATGGGCAATCAATCAATTCGGGAAAGGAACATGTCAGCTTTGGAAGGAGTGAGGATTTTGCGAATAGATTGGGAATTTACGGCAAGAGGATGTAATATGTCAAAGGAGTTAGACCATGGCAGAAGGGTGTGTTTTTTGCCGAATCATTGCCGGTGAGGTGCCTAGCGACGCAGTCTATCAAGATGAAGCTTTTCTGGCCTTCAGAGACATTGCACCTCAAGCACCTACACACATACTGATTATACCCAAAACTCATATTGCATCTCCGGCCGAACTTACCGAAGGACAGCAAGAGCTTGCCGGGCGTCTCATAATGATTGCCAGGAACCTGGCTGAGAAAGAGGGGATAGCCGAAAGAGGTTATCGCCTGGTGATGAATTGTGGCCCTGAGGGAGGACAACTGGTGCCTCACCTTCACCTCCACCTTATCGGCGGTCGGAGACTGCGTGGTGGGCTTGGCTGAAGATCACAAACACCTCAATTTGTCTGTTAATTCGTCGACAGCCTCATCCGGGGTGGATGCTCCCGCAGTAATACCAACGTGTTGCTTGCCAGCGAACCAGGACTTGTCCACCTCGTCTGCTGTTTCTACCAGGTGAGTCTCCACTACAGAAGAGCATTTTTCGACAAGGTGCCTGGCATTGGCACTATTGGCTCCGCCTATCACTATCATGAGTTGACTCCTGCGAGCCAATTCCATGGCAGCCTCTTGTTGTCCCTGTGTCACTCGACATAATGTATCGACAAGGCGCATTTCCCTGGTCTCAGGGCCAATCCTGTCTACCAGTTGGCCAGCGAATTCAATAAAGGCAGACCGGGTTTGGGTGGTCTGGGCGATAATGCCCAGGCGCAATGGTGGTTTCTGCCAGGTATCTATTTGCTCGATGTTGAGGGCAGCTATCCCTTTGTCTCCTGCCCAACCCAGAAGTCCTTTGACCTCAGAGTGCTCTGCTTCCCCGTATATGATGACGTCCAGACCAGCCTCGGCCAATTCCCTGGCTGTGTTTTGGGCTTTGCGGACTATGGGACAGGTGGTGTCAATAATACGAATGTGATGGGCCCTGATTTCAGATAACACCGCTGGGCTTGTACCATGAGTAGTGACAGCGAGAGTTTTGCCTTGAACTTCGCCGAGATGATTTATCGGCCTTGCCCCTGAATCAGCCAGTGCTTTCACCAGCAGGCGATTGTGTGCTAGAGGCCCCAGCGTTTCTATCTCTCCATATTTGTCGATTGCCTGGTGTAACAGCTTGATGGCCCGTCTAACGCCGAAGCATAGGCCCATGTTCGTAGCTTTCTCAATCTTCATGTTTTCTATAGGCGCCCTGGTATTCGGGTGGCAGAAGAGCGGCGATTTCGCTCATTAGTTGCGTGGTCAATAATTGTCTTTGCGACTTGCTCACCTTGCTCTCGGTCGGAGGGAGCTTAAAAGGCTTGCCAATGTTGATAACTATGCTAGGGCGCTTCCACAGCCAGCTTATGCCCTTAATCTTGTCTGTGCCCACGATGCCTACGGGAAGAATGGGAACATTTGTCTTTGAAGCTATAGCCGCAGAGCCTGATTTGCCTTTTCTGAGCTTGCCGTCGTGACTTCTGCTGCCCTCTGGAAACATGCCCAGGACCAGTCCCCTTTCCAATGCATCTCTGGCGCTCTCGAGCACCTCCTGCTTCTCTCTAATCCTCCCCCCGCGGCGTATGGAGAGTGACCCGGCCCAGCGAAGCCAGGCTCTGTAAAAGGGTGAACGAAAGAGTTCCTCCTTGGCGATGAAATTGATCCATCGTGGAAAGCCGAACACCAGAAACAAGGGATCGAGGACATGAACGTGGTTAGCTACCAGTATGAGCGGACCAGTTAATGGCACATTCTCTTTCCCTACCACTTTCCAGGAGAAAAGAATATCGAGCATAGGCCCAAATACGGCTAACACAATCTTTTGAGAGATAGTCATACGTTTACCGCCAAAGTGTATATTCTGTCCACAACTTCCTCTAAGCTAAGTCCTTCCGTATTGACAATCACGGCATCCTCAGCGGGTTTGAGCGGCGAGATGGCCCTGCGGATATCCATCTCGTCTCGCCTCTTCAAGTCGCTAATGACGGTTTCCAGGCTCGCATTCTGTCCTCGCTCCAGCAGTTCCCTGTGACGACGCTTGGCTCTCTCTTCGGTAGAAGCCGTCAGGAATATCTTGAGTTCCGCCCAGGGGAGGACAACTGTGCTAATATCCCTGCCTGCCATCACCACCTTTCCACGTTGGGCTAACCTGCGCTGTTCCAGCACCAGTGCGTGGCGCACTCCCACTATCTTCGCTATCAGGGGAACCTGTTCTTCTACATCAGGGCAAAGCAGCTTGGAAGAGATGTCTTCCCCATCAATAATAGGCGAAAGAAGCCATTCCTTTGATGCCACAAACTCAAATTTGGTCATCTTGGCTAGCCGACAAATCCCCTCTTCGTCACTTGCAGAAACGCCTGATTTGAGGACCTTCCAGGTAAACGCCCGATATATCATACCTGTATCGAAGAAAACATAGCCCAATCTTCTTGCAAGCAGGGAGCCGACACTGCTTTTGCCAACTGCCACAGGACCGTCTATAGCGATTAGTTGTGGTTTCAAATTTCCCTCCATATTATCATTCTAGACTAGGCTGTCAAGCTTTCAGGTCTGAGCCCGATGTCGCTTTCCCGTCAGGCTGTGTATAATTGGAGTTTGACGATTAGCGACGCCTTGTTTCAGGAAGCTTGGAAACAGCCAGTAGTATTTCCAGCATGCTCGATATGATTATACAAGAAAACTCCTTAGATAGAGGTACATAGACCGGCAAATTCCGGCAGTAACTCCGTGAATCCGATGATTTGCCTTAATTGCGAACTTAGTTTAAGATATTTTCCTTTTCGGTGTAGTCAATTTTGTAAGGAAGAGTTCAAATGGGCACAGGTGCTGAAAAACTGAAAGAACTGAAAGATAAGGAAAGAAAAGAAAAGGCCTTGGGAGGCCCGGAGCGGGTGGAAAAACAGCACCAATCGGGGAAACTAACTGCTCGTGAAAGACTTGACCTGCTTTTTGATGCCGGCAGCTTTCATGAGCTTGATTTGTTTGTTCGGCATCGAGCTACGCTCTTCGGCATGGACAGCGTTGTCGTCCCCGCCGAGGGGGTCATTACCGGATACGGTATGGTCGATGGTCGCCGTGTTTGTGCCTTTTCCCAAGACTTTACCTCCATGGGGGGGACGCTGGGTGAGATGCATGCCAAGAAGATATGCAAGGTAATGGATTTGGCCATGAGGTGTGGTGTTCCCATAGTGGGGTTCAATGACTCCGGCGGGGCCCGGATTCAGGAAGGTGTTGATGCTCTTTCTGGATACGGGCAGATATTTTTCCGGAATTCCGCGGCGTCAGGGGTTATTCCACAGCTCTCAGCAGTTATGGGGCCTACCGCCGGGGGCGCAGTCTATTCCCCGGCCATGACAGACTGGGTGTTTATGACAAAGGGGACAAGCTACATGCACATCACAGGCCCGGCGGTTATCAAGCAGGTCACCGGGGAAAGTGTCACTTCCGAAGAACTGGGGGGTGCCATGACCCATGCTACCAAGAGTGGTGTCTGTCATTTTGCCTGCGATAGCGATGCTGAGGCTATTGAACTCATGAAAAAACTGCTCAGTTACCTCCCTTCAAATAATATGGAGGACCCCCCTCTCATCGAACCTACTGATGACCCGAACCGTGTTGCCCCCACTCTTGACAGCATCATACCGGAGGAGTCCGACATGGCGTATGACATGACGGACGTTATTACATCCATCGTGGACAATGGAGAGATACTCGAGCCCCATCATCATTATGCTCAAAACGCAATCGTTTGCTTTGCCAGGTTGAACGGTAGACCTGTGGGAATTATCGCTAATCAACCCGCCTGTCTTGCCGGATGTCTTGATGTCAATGCCCCGGACAAGATCACCCGATTTATCAGGTTCTGCGATGCCTTCAATATCCCGTTGCTCACCATTGCCGATGTCCCAGGTTACTTACCGGGAAAAGACCAGGAATGGACGGGAATCATAAGACACGGAGCGAAGGTTTTGTGGGCCTACTCCGAGGCCACAGTTCCTAAGATCACTTTAATCGTTCGCAAGGATTATGGAGGGTCATATCTTGCCATGTGCGGCAAAGACCTGGGCGCTGATTTTGTTTTCGCCTGGCCCACAGCGGAAATCGCAGTGATGGGTGCCGAAGGCGCCACACCGATTATCTTTCGCAAAGAAATAGATGCTGCCCCTGACCCTGCAGCAAAGCAAAAGGAAAAGATTCAAGAATACCGTGATTCCCTGTATAATCCTTACATTGCCGCCTCGAGAGGATACGTTGACGAAGTCATTCTACCGCGGGAGAGCCGCCCCAAGATAATCAGTGCCCTGGAGCTTCTCTCTACTAAACGAGAGACCAGGCCTCCAAAGAAGCATGGCAATATTCCTATGTGAAGAGGTTCAGTCAAACGTGCAATTGAAGAACGGACAAAGAACAATAGCTGCCATCACAGCTGCCGTAGCTGCTTATCTGGATGAGGAAGAACAAGCCTTGCTGTCGGCGACACCACGGCGTAGGCCGGCAGCGGTCTCCGACGGATGGAGTAGCTCCGGGCGTGAGGAGATAATGCGGATGCGGACGCTCTGGCAACGGCGGATTTTTCCTAAACCGACGTCATTTGGCTCTTAGCCCGGCCCACCGCTCTACGCGGGGTTCGGAATGGCAGGAAGCGGAGGCCTCACAATGACAGGAAGGAGTAAGTTATGAATCGAAAAA
>JAWOCP010000016.1:0-40126 GCA_046483735.1 Dehalococcoidia bacterium | reverse complement strand
GTTGACGCCTCTAATATCCTGAAGCCTTCGTTGTCGCGCGGCGAGATACAATGTATTGGTGCCACTACCCTGGATGATTACCGCAAACATGTAGAGAAGGACCCGGCTTTGGAACGGCGGTTTCAACCTGTCTTAGTAGCTGAACCTACCGCAGAAGAAACTTTGGACATATTGCGAGGCATTAAACACAGGTATGAGGAATTCCATCAACTGGATATAAGCGACGAAGCGCTGGAGGCAGCTGCTTCGCTGGCTACCAGATATATAGCGGACCGCTTCTTGCCCGACAAGGCTATCGATTTGGTAGACGAAGCCAGCTCTCGAGTACGCATTAAACGGGGTAGCGCTCCTATTGGCCTGGCTGAGGCAAGGCGTGCTTTGGAAAGCGTACAAAAGGAAAAGGAATCGGCGATAGCAGCTCAACAATATGAATATTCCAGCGAACTGCGTGATCGCGAGCTACAACTCATAGAGAAGATCGAGACCATGGAGAAGGAGTGGCAAGTTAAGCAGGAACAAGGCCGACCTGTAGTTACCTCAGAGGATATTGCCGAGGTGGTCGGCATGTGGACGGGCATACCCGTGGTAAGATTGACTCTCGACGAGACGAGTCGCCTTTTGCAGATGGAGGAGGCTTTGCACCGCCGCATCATCGGCCAGGATGAAGCCATAAATACTGTTGCCAAGGCGGTAAGAAGGGCTCGCGCCGGGTTGAAAGATCCGAGGCGTCCCATCGGTGTCTTCATGTTTTTGGGCCCCACGGGAGTGGGTAAAACTGAATTGGTAAAGGCCTTGTCCGAGTTCATGTTTGGTAGCGAAGATGCTTTGGTCAGGCTTGACATGTCGGAGTTTATGGAGCCTCACAATGTAGCTCGTTTAGTTGGGGCACCACCGGGTTATATTGGCTATGAAGAAGGCGGCCAATTGACTGAGGCAGTAAGGCGGAAGTCCTATTGTGCTATTCTCCTCGATGAAATTGAAAAGGCGCATCCTAATGTATTTAATATCTTGCTCCAGATTTTTGACGACGGCCACTTGACAGATGCCAAAGGCCGCAGGGTTGATTTTCGTAATAGCATCATAGTCATGACCAGCAATGTCGGTGCTGAGCTTATTAAGCGCGATATGACCATTGGTTTTGCTGCCCATATCGAGGGTGAAGGGAAAAAGCATCTGGAGTACAAGAAAATGAAGGAGCAAGTGCTCGAGAAGCAGAGGGGAAAATTCCTGCCCGAGTTCCTTAACCGTCTTGATGCTACAGTCGTGTTCAGCGCTTTAAGCAAAGAAGATATCCGCCAGATTGTTGACCTGATGCTCGACCAGGTTGCCGCTTCCCTTAAGGAGAAGAATGTTGCTTTGGAAGTCACCAATGAAGCTAAGCATTTCATAGGCGACAAGGGTTATGACCCCGTTTTTGGAGCCCGTCCCCTGCGTCGCACCATCCAGACTATGGTTGAGGACCAGCTCTCCGAGGCTTTGCTACGTGGTGAATTTCTGCCTGGAGATTCGGTGGTTGTGGATTGTATCGATGAGAAGATTGTAGTGAGACCATTAGTAAAGGAGGTTGCATAAAAGTATGGCTCAAGAGGTAATCGAAGCACCACTACCCGGCAAAATAATACGTGTTGAGGTAACTGCCGGTAACTCAGTTGAAGAAGGCGGCGTTATTTGCATCATAGAAGCTATGAAGATGGAGAATCCTATATTGTCTCCAGCAAAAGCCTCAGTTGTAGAGGTAGCAGTTTCAGCGGGGCAGGCAGTTAAGACCGGAGAAAAGATAGCTGTTATCGAGTACTAAGTATCTTGGCTAACAGACTTGAAATCCAACAATCGGGGCAAATCTAGATTCAAGAATGTTTTCATCTGCCAGCAATGCAGCAAGGAAAGTCCCAAGTGGTTAGGACGCTGTCCTGATTGCCAGGCATGGAATAGTTTTGTAGAAACCAGGGTCACTTCGTCCCGCGCTCCCAGCCAGCTTCGCTCTGGAGGAAATAGACCCCAAGAACTTTCCCAGGTAGAGAAAGGCGACTTCCCTCGCTTCCACATTGGTTTTTCTGAAGTGAATCGGGTGCTCGGTGGAGGTTTGGTTCCAGGCTCTCTGGTACTTATTGGTGGGGAACCGGGGATAGGCAAGTCTACGCTCTTGCTCCAGATTTCGGCGATGATGGCTCAGCATAGCAAAGTTGTTGCCTATATCTCCGGGGAAGAATCCATTAGTCAGGTAAAGCTTAGAGGTGAGCGCCTTGGTATAGAAGGCAAAGGGATATACTTTCTCTCTGAGCCCGATTTGGTTGCCGTACTGCAATGCCTGGAAGGACTCGCTCCTGAATTGGCCATTATCGACTCCATCCAGACTATGTATCTGGATGAGGTAGCCGGGACGCCGGGCAGTATTTCGCAGGTGCGGGAGTGCACCTGGAGATTGGAGAGATGGGCGAAAGATAATAATGTGCCCCTTTTAATAACAGGACATGTAACCAAAGAAGGAGCCATCGCAGGTCCAGGAACGCTGGAGCATATCGTTGATGTGGTACTTTACTTCGAAGGTGAGCCATTCAGTAGTTACCGAGTTCTGCGCAGCGCAAAGAATCGTTTCGGTTCCACTAACGAGGTGGGTATATTTGAGATGGGAAACAGGGGACTGGTAGAAGTAGATAACCCCTCTCAGGTCTTCTTGTCCGCCTACAAGGACGGGACTATTGGCTCAGTGGTGGTGCCCACTCTTGAAGGGAATCGCCCTTTGTTGGTCGAGATTCAGGCTTTGACTACTCCTAATAGTTTTACTCCACCAAGGCGCATCGCCAATGGCGTTGATTTTGGTCGGCTGCTGCTAATAATTGCTGTGCTTACCAAGCGCGCCGGCTTAAGGCTGTTTAACCAGGATATTGTAGTCAACGTTACCGGCGGCCTGAGGCTGAATGAACCAGCAGTGGATTTAGGAATCGCCTCAGCCATTGCCTCCAGTTTTCGTGACGCAAAGCCGATTTCAGGTTTGGTTGCTTTAGGAGAGGTGGGGCTGAGCGGAGAACTCAGAGGAGTATCACACGTAGAGAGAAGAATTGCTGAGGCCATAAGATTGGGTTTCAAGGCCTGCCTCATGCCCATACTTCCGCCTACACTTGCAAGCGAGGTGAAGCAGTCCCTCCATTCTGCAGACATTCAATTGATCGAGGTTAGCTCGGTAGCCGAAGCTCTAATGCTGGGACTTGCAAGAGGAAACAAAACACAAACGGCAACGGGCACAAACACAGGGCAAGAATGAAAGGAGAAGGCATTCTCTACTTTGCCTTTGTCTGTCACTTCTCAATTTCGGGTCGAGTTTAGGGCTTCTGCTTGTTGAGAACCAAGGCAATGAACAAAAGTAACAAATTAGACGTGGTCATAGTTGCCGCCGGGACCAGCCAGCGGATGGCAGGCATAAACAAGCTCTTTGTTCCTCTGAGTGGCAAACCTTTACTGGCCTGGTCCGTGGATACTTGCCAGAGATACAACTTGGCCCGACAGATAGTCCTGGTATTAAACGATAATGATTTGGCTCGGGGGCAGAAATTGAAAGAGGACAGAGGCTGGTCTAAGGTCACCTTATGCCCAGGTGGCGCGCGGAGACAGGATTCGGTGAGGGAAGGACTGAGACAGATAAAGGATTGTGATTGGGTTTTGATTCATGATGGAGCCCGACCTTTCTTGACGCCAGATTTGATTGAGGATGGTTTGAAGGCTGTCAGGGAGACTGGCGGCGCTGTAGCCGCCGTACCAGTTAAAGAGACTATCAAGCTTGCCGCCGATGAGAGATTAATTGGAGAAACGCTTGAGCGCAACAGATTATGGGCGACCCAAACCCCCCAGGTATTCAGCTTTGATGTGATAACCCGTGCTTATGACAACCTCACCACAGAGGTTACCGATGATGCCACTGCTGTGGAACGCCTGGGATACAAGGTGCGACTTTACATGGGCGACTATAAGAATATAAAGGTGACCACCGCCGAAGATTTGGCCTTAGCACGCATCATTGCTAGAAGCACCTGAATCTTGCCCGTGGCGGTATTAGGGCCAGCCGCGTGAATAACGCCACAGCCTCAATAACGGCAAGCCGAGCGCTCAGAGCGGCAAGAGGGCACAGCAGGACGCCTAGTTGCCGAACAATTCTATTTGGTCTTTGCCCTGGCAGTTTTCCGAGCAGCAAAGCTCAGGTTATCCTCCTGCAAGCTAATCGCTATCGTATCTCCTTCCTTGAATTCGCCCTGCAATATCTTTGTCGAAATCGGATTCTCCACATATCTCTGGATAGCCCGACGCAGAGGACGAGCGCCGTATAGAGGGTCGTAGCCTTTCTGAGCCAACCAGGCTTTGGCCTCCTCATTCATTTCAAGCTTAATCTTACGCTCAGCCAACCCTCGTTCTACATCGCGGATAAGGAGATCAATGATGCTCTTCAAGTGCTCTTTGGTTAGAGGATGGAATATGATCACATCATCTATCCTGTTGAGTAACTCAGGAAGTAACTTCTCCTTCAAGGCGCTTTTCATATCGGTCCTCATTTTCTCTTCGTCGCCTTCCTCTTTACGGAGAAAACCTATACCGCCACGCTGGAATTCCTTGCTGCCTAAGTTACTGGTCATGATTACTACTGTGTTCCTGAAATCCACAGTCCGGCCATGCCCATCCGTAAGCCTGCCATCCTCCAGAAGCTGCAGCAATATGCTAAGGACATCGGAATGAGCCTTTTCCACCTCGTCGAACAGGATCACTCGATAGGGACGGCGGTGCACTGCCTCGGTCAATTGTCCTCCTTCCTCATAACCCACATACCCCGGCGGTGCTCCGATAAGACGGGATACGGTGTGCTTTTCCATGTATTCCGACATGTCCAGTCTTACCATGGCGTCTTCGTCATCAAAGAGAAACTCGGCCAAAGCTCGGGCCAGTTCGGTTTTTCCCACTCCGGTGGGTCCCAGGAAGATGAAGCTGCCGATGGGGCGCTTGGGGTCCTTGAGCCCGGCTCGGCCTCGCCTGACGGCCTCGGAAACGGCAGTCACTGCTTCTTCTTGATCCACTATTCTCTGGTGAATCCTTTCCTCCATGTGTACCAGTTTGTCGGTCTCTGTTTCCATCATCCGCGAAACAGGTATGCCCGTCCACTGGGCGACCAATGCAGCGATATCCTCCTCATCTACCACGCTATCGATTTTCTTGTCTTGCTGCCACTGCAACCTAGCTTGATTGTATTCCTGCTCCAGGTACAGCCTCTCCGCTTTTAGTTCAGCAGCCTTTTGGTAGTCGCCTCGTTGCGACGCAGCTTCCTCTTCGTCACGCAGGTATTTCATCTTCCGGTCCAAAGATTTGACTTCCTCAGGAGCGCTTTCCATATCGATGCGCAGCTTGCTCGCTGCCTCGTCAATCAAGTCAATCGCCTTGTCAGGCAAAAACCTATCAGATATATATCTCTGGCTCAGCTTGGCAGCAGCTATCAGCGCCGCATCCTCGATTTTTATCTTGTGGTGTGCTTCATATCTGGGGCGAAGTCCTCGGAGCATTTCTATGGTGGCTTCCACACCGGGTTCATCGAGATAGACAGGGCTGAAACGCCTCTCCAGAGCTTTGTCTTTTTCAATATGCTTACGGTACTCGTCCAGCGTAGTAGCCCCGATACATTGAATCTCACCACGAGCCAGCGCCGGCTTTAGCATATTGCTGGCATCAATCGCTCCCTCAGCGGCCCCGGCTCCCACCACGGTGTGAAGTTCATCAATGAACATGATGACTTCGCCGGACCCTTGTCGAACTTCGTCCAGAACTGCCTTCAACCTTTCCTCAAACTCTCCGCGAAACTTGCTGCCAGCCACCAGTGCCCCCATGTCCAAAGCCACTACCTTCTTCCCTTTCAGAGAATCAGGAACATCTTCGGCGGCAATCTTCTGAGCCAATCCTTCGGCAATGGCCGTCTTACCCACGCCAGCATCGCCGATAATCACGGGATTGTTCTTGGTGCGACGGGAAAGTATTTGCGTCACCCGTTTAATTTCGTTCTCCCGCCCGATTACCGGGTCAAGCTTGCCTTGACGAGCTAACTCTGTGAGGTCATGCCCGTATTTCTCAAGGGAACGATATTTGCTTTCCGCCTGGCGGTCGGTAACTCGATGCCCGCCACGAATTTTCTGCAACGCTTGATAAATCTTTTCCTGGTTAACGCCATAGTCGGCTAGAATCGCGGCCGCTTCACCTCTGGTCTCCCCGGCAATAGCAATGAGCAAATGCTCAGTGCTAACGAACTCGTCCTTGAGCCTATCTGCTTCGCGGTTGGCATTCTCCAGGAGAGCCGAAGTGCGTGGAGTAGCATAGATTTGCCCCGCCTCGTAGGCTATCTTGGGAAAACCCTCCAGCGTTGCTTCCACTCGCTTCTTTATCACATCGATATCGGCACCCAGCGCCTGTAATATGTCCCTGGTTATGCCCTTTTCCTGCTCCAGCAACGCCAGCAGGACATGCTCCACATCCCACTGGTTATGGCGATAGCGGCGGACCAGCTCCTGTGACGCAGCCAGAACCTCTTGTGCCTGTTCAGTAAACCTCTCTGGCCTCAATTTTCTACACCTCCTTCCATTCAGCGTCTTCTACTATTTCTTCTATGATGTCCTCTATTTCTGGTTCACCAATCATATTGACTTTCCTCTCCATTTCCTCAACTTGTCGCTGCATCTCCTTCATCCTCTGCATCAACCTCAGTGCCACCTCCACCCCGGCTAAATTAACCCCACAGTCACTCATCAGAGTCTTGATATAGCGTAGCCGGTCAATGTCTTCCTCCGAATACAGACGTATATTGCCACTCGAGCGCTTCGGCTGTACCAACCCCAGCCTTTCATAATAACGCAATGTGTGAGCCTCGATTCCTATTATCCGAGCGGCTACACTTATTACATACCTTGGTTTCGATTCCCAGTCCATCGTGGTGGCACCTCACTTTATGCCGATCGCAGAGACCGCAATCTTTCAAATAGTTTCCTTTCCTCCTCAGTCAAATTAGTGGGCAGAACGACTTTTGCCTTGGCGAACATGTTGCCGTAACGACCATTGCCCAGCCTTGGCATACCCTTCCCTGCCAGGCGAAAAACCTTGCCGTTCTGAGTTTCCGGCGGTATTTTGAGAGATAGATTGCCATTCAAAGTGGGCAACACGACCTCACCACCCAGCATTGCGGTGGCCAGAGGCACAGAGACTTCAGTGTAGAGATCATCTCCTTTGCGCTCAAAAAGGTTGTGGGGGAGGACTGTAACAACCAGATAGAGGTCACCTTTATTGCCACCAGCACGGCCGGGGCCGCCTTCTCCCGCTATACGAATCCTTGAGCCATCTCTAACCCCTGCTGGAATCTTGACCTCCAGACGCTTGGGACTTATCTTTCGCCCTGCACCATTACAAATAGTACAGACGCGATTGCCCACCTTGCCTGTTCCGCCACAAGCTGTACATGGTTCTTCGGTCTGAAGCTGTATAACACGCGTAGAACCATGGTAAGCTTCCTCAAGGCTTGCTTCAATGGTGGATTCCAAATCCTGACCGCGTTGCGGCCCGCGCCTCACCCTGGAGCCTGCCCCCAAATCGCCGAACAGGCTTGAGAAAACGTCGCCAAAGTCCGTGGGCTCGCCATATTGGAAAGTCGCACCACCCCTGCCGAAATCCCACCTAACTCTCTCCTGTCCCCCGGACCTGGTGAATTGGTCAGCATACTCCCATTGATCCCCAAACTGGTCGTATTTTTTCCGCTTCTCCGGATCAGAGAGGACCTGATAAGCGGCATTGATCTCTTTAAATCTGGCCTCAGCAGATTTATCGTTAGGGTTGAGGTCTGGATGGTGCTTGCGAGCCAAACGGCGATAGGCCTGCTTGATCTCCTTATCTGAAGCAGTCCTATTCACACCCAGAATTTGATAATAGTCCTTACCTGCCATATCTCTTACAATTTTGCTCCAATTATAAAAGAGTTTAATTTTTTTGTCAAATAGTGGCAAACTACTTGGCAAGATTGTTTAAGTTTCTTACAATATTGAGTGAACTGAGAGTGGGGCTCAGTTAAAATAGTAACGAAAGGAGGTGACACAAATGGCTATAGAAAGATGGCATCCCCTTACCGACCTCATGAGCCTGAGACAGGCAATGGACAGGTTGTTTGAGGACAGCTTTGTACGCCCCTCTCGCGCTCTAGGTGCCATAGGTGAAGTGGCTGCACCAGCCCTGGACATCTACCAAACTCCCAATGAGGTAGTGGTGAAAGCAGCTCTGCCGGGGTTGAAGCCGGAGGATGTCAACATTGACATCACGGGCGACACCTTGACCATCAAGGGGGAGAGCAAAGCAGAACAGGAGATCAAGAGAGAGGACTACCTGTACCAGGAGAGACGCTATGGAGCTTTTTCCCGCAGCGTAGTTCTTCCCAGCGGCCTTAACTCAGACAAGGCCGAAGCAACGATGGGGGATGGTGTTCTAACTCTCACCATACCCAAAGCTGAAGATTTGAAGCCTAAAGCAATCAGCGTCAAACCCAAGCAGAAGAAGTGACCATTGTCGGGCCCCGCTCTCAGTCCTTCAACAAGTGGATGAACTGTCTCAAGATTCTCGCCGTAGCCCCCCAGATGACGTGCCCTTCATATTCATAGGCGTAAGAGTCTTGTCTGAAGTTGGCTTCATCCATCAAGAATGACAGGGGAACGCAGAAAATCCTCCTGACTTCTCTACCGTCGGCCTTGACAGGATACGGGTGAGGTATGAGGGCGACAAAAGGCGAGATAACATAGTTGCTGGTAAGGGTCGTGATGTCATCAAGCTCTCCCAAGATTTCAACATCTTCAGCCTTCAGGCTTATCTCCTCTTCAGCCTCTCTGAGAGCAGTCTGGAGCAGGCTGGAATCAGAGGGCTCGTGTGTCCCTCCGGGAAAGCAAACCTGTCCTTTATGAAAGTCTACCTCGTCGCTCCTTTCAGTCAATAGGACATGATATTCCCCTTGGTCACAAAAAAGAGGTATAACCACTGCTGAAGCTCTGACGTCTTGGCCAGTGATTTTTCTTTTCCTGCGATGACGGAGCTTGTTGCTAAGACGCTCTTTCACTGTGCTTGAATTATACCACTTCCCACCGCGTCACATGCCTGCCTCGGTATCTGAAAGTTGTCAGCATAAGCATTTAGGAGTTATACTTAGAGGTTATGGCGATAAAACAAGACTATTATGAAGTACTGGGCGTGTCTCGAAACGCCAGTGATGAAGACATTAGGAGGGCGTTTCGCAAGTTAGCTTTCCAGTACCATCCCGATCGCAATAGGGAGCCAAGAGCCGAGGAGAAGTTCAAGGAAATAAACGAGGCCTACCAGACTCTTTCCGACCCTGAAAGAAGGCGTCGGTATGACCGCTATGGCCGAGCAGATGTCGAGGGAGGCTTTTCCGATTATGGCTTTGGTGGACTGGGAGACATTTTTGAATCTTTCTTCGGTGCTTTCGGCACTCCCTTTGGCCGGGCTGCTCAGCGCGTTCCTCAGAAAGGAGATAGCCTGCGAACTCATCTCACTCTTTCCTTCCAGGAAGCGGTGTTCGGTTGTTGTAAGGAAGTCGAAATACAGCGCATCGAGTTTTGTCCTTCATGTCATGGCATCGGCAGCGAACAGGGAACAAATCCCGAGACCTGTCCTGATTGTCGGGGCACAGGACAAGTCAGAAGAGTCCAGCAAAGCATCTTTGGGCGTTACACCAGTATTACCGGTTGCGCCCGTTGTCAAGGTAGTGGTGCTGTAATAAATAATCCCTGCTCCCAATGCCGGGGCAGGGGGAGAATAATAGCAAAGCGCGGGATAAAGGTTGATATTCCCGCTGGCATAGATGACGGGCAACAACTATGCCTGGAAGGAGAAGGGAGTGCCGGCTTATATGGAGGCTCTGCTGGCGACCTTTATATCTCACTTTCCGTAAAGCCACACAAGTTATTCCAGAGACATGGTAGTGACATCCTTTTCGAGCTATCAATCAATTTTGCCCAGGCTGCTCTGGGCGATGAGGTGAGAGTGCCTTCTCTGGACGGCAAGGTAGATTTCAAGATACCGCCAGGAACTCAAAGCGGGGAAGCCTTTCGCTTAAAAGGCAAGGGAATCCCTCATATAGATAGCAGGAGAAGAGGAGACTTGCTTGTCAAAGTAAGTGTAGTAACTCCACAACGTCTGGACAAGAACCAGCGTCATCTTCTTGAAGAATTGGCCAGGGTGCTACCTCGCACTGAACCACCTCTGGACGTCTAGCTCAGGGTCAACAATGGCTCGCTGCCAGTGCTTTGAACTCAAGCAATGCTCGGCTTGGGGATAAGCCTTCGAAAAGAATTCCATGAGTAAGATTGATAATGGGTAACTCAAGCCCTTCGTTTCTTGCTAACTGGTGGGCTGCCATTGTGGTGGCAACGCCCTCGGCAACGTTGGGCATAGAGGCAGATATCTCAGGCAAAGAGCGACCTTTTGCCAGCTCGTAGCCGACATAATGGTTACGGCTTAGAGTACTGGAACAAGTAGCTATCAGGTCACCCAATCCAGCCAGGCCGTAGAAAGTGCCGGCACTGGCTCCCAAGGTCACCCCCAAAGAGACCACCTCGGCCCATCCCCAGGCGATGAAGGCCCCCTTCGCATTGTCACCCAAACCCAACCCGTCTATCATGCCCGCTCCCAGAGCTATAATGTTCTTCAGGGCCCCACCCAATTCAACTCCAACGACATCATCGCTGGTGGACAACAAGAATTGGGGCGACTCCACTACTTTTCGTGCTCTTTCCGCCAAAGCTATATCATGAGCGGCAATGATTGAAGCTGCAGGCAGGCCCCTGGAAATTTCCCTGGCCAGATTGGGGCCTGAGACAACACAGATTTGCTGGCTCAATGGAGGAGCAACTTCTTCCGCCAGCACTTGTGACATCCTCTTACCACTATCTACTTCCAATCCCTTGACAGCGCTCATCAATAGCATCGAATTGGTGAGATACTTCTTAACTTGATCGACATTTTGTCTCAACCTTTGAGAGGGAACCGCCCAGATCACCAGGTCCGCTCCGTCCAGAGCTTCCTCAATATGGCTGGTGGAGGAATAGCCATGCCCTCGCTGGTTCAATTCGTCAGCCTCACCCTCGCTTCGCGTCCATAGTCTTACCGTTGCGCCTTTGTCGCTCAGCAAGGTGCTCAAGGTGTTGCCCCAGGAGGTATTGCCTATGATAGTAACATCAGGCATGGTCTAGCTTGCTCTTTCACCATAACCGGCGTTCCGTGCCTTGCCTTAACCGTTTTATGTTGTCCGAATGTTGGTAGATAAGCAGGGCAACGCCCACGGAACCGTAAGCTAGATAGATGGGAGGAAAATTGTAGACGACGGCTAGGGGTATCATCAAACACAAGGCAGCGAAAGCCCCAAGTATTGAACCAAGTGACATATGCCGGCTGCGTAATGCTGCAATAGCTACAACCTGGGCGCCAAATATGCCCGCCGGAGGGTAAATAGCGAACAGGGTGCCAAAATAGGCAGTAACCCCCCTACCCCCTTTGAACTTAGCGAACACAGGCCAGTTATGTCCTGCCACCGTGGCCAGGCCAGCCACAACCTGTGCCAAATGCTGCCAGTGAATAGACACGCCGCCCACAGTTAAGATACCACTTCCACTACCTATGATTACGGTGGCCAATATGACTGCCACTGTAGCTTTGGCCACATCAAGAACAAGTGTCAAGACGCCCAGTTTAGTTCCTGCGGTTCTCATCACATTCGTGGCGCCAGTCTTACCGCTCCCGTATTCCCTGACATCAACGCCGCTCCTTATCTTGCCTATTATCAGGCCGAAGGGGATAGAACCAAGCAGATAAGCGACGACCACTACAGCGATGAACTCACCTATCATTATGCTCCGAGCTCCGCCTTAGTATTTATTTTACGGGCAACCTTGGCAAAAATCAACTTCAAAGGTACGCCGCGGAAACCGAAGCGCTGGCGCAATCTATTTTCCAGGTAGCGTTGATAGGAGAAATGAACCAACTGGGGATCGTTAACCTGTAGAACGAAAGTTGCCGATTGAGATTCATCTTGATAGGTCCGAGCAATGCGTAACCGCCTCGAACCTATGCGGGGTGGTGGATGGCTGTTTGTTGCCTGCTTAACTATCTCATCAATATCTGATTGAGGTACTCGCTTCTGCCTTTCCTGCCAGATTTCCCAGGCCTGGGGCAGAATCCTGTTTACTCCCTGCCCCAGTTGGGCGGAGATATAGACAATAGGTGCGTAGGAGGCGAATCTGAATCTCCGCTCCACAGCTTGTTTGAAGTCTTGTCTCTGCTCTTGACGAACGAGGTCCCACTTGTTGACTACCAGAATCATGCCCTTTCCAGCCTCAACGATGTAGCCCGCGATATGCATATCCTGGGCGGCAACAAATTCGCCGGCATCGACCATCAACAGGGCAACATCGCAGCGGTTAATGGCCTGGAGGGCGCGGATCAAACTATAGAAGTCCACTCCGGCATCTATCCTACCTCGCCGTTTAATCCCGGCTGTGTCGACAAGCAAGATTTTCTTGTCACGCCAACTAATCACAGCGTCAAGGGAGTCGCGGGTCGTCCCCGGAGACTCATCGACAATGGCCCTTTCATCTCCCAGCAGCGTATTCAACAGAGTTGACTTGCCTACATTGGGTCGCCCAACAATGGCTAGCCTGGCTTGTGTCGAATCGGCGACAGCCGCAGGTTGCGCTGGCAAGGAAGCCAGTACAGCGTCCATTAGCCCATCTATCCCTGTGTTATGGTGAGCACTGATGGCTATAGGCTCACCCACGCCCAGGCGGTAAAAATCGGCCGCCTGATTTGCTTGTTTTGGCGAATCCACCTTGTTAACCGCAAGCACAACGGGCTTGCCTGCCTGACGCAACGAATCACCTATTTCCTCGTCGGCAGGAATAGCTCCATCTCTGGCATCCACCAGGAAGATAACGACATCCGCCCGGGCAATGGCTGCTTCGACCTGGTGCCTGACCTTCTGTTCCAGGCTTGATTGCGGCTTGGTCTGCCAGCCACCGGTGTCAACCACGGTCAGCTCCTGTCCTTGCCAGGAAACAGAAGCAAAAACACGGTCCCTGGTAGTTCCTGGCATATCAGCGACTACAGCCAGCCGCCTGCCTGCCAAGCGGTTAAGCAGGGTAGACTTGCCCACGTTAGGTCGCCCAACAATGGCTACAATAGGTCTGTTCATTTGTCCATTCCCTTTGGATTTGGCAGAAGAATTCTGGCCAACAGTGCCTTTTGTAGATGAAGCCTGTTCTCCGCCTGGTCGAATACTATTGACCGCGGGTCGTCTAGCAGCCCACGGGAAATTTCCTCGCCATGGTGGGCCGGCAAGGGATGCATGAACAGCGCATCTCTCTTAGCCAGGCTTAGCAGTTGGCTATCCACCTGATAGCCTGAAAAGGCAATACGGCGTTTCTCTGCCTCAGTCTCCTGGCCCATGCTGGTCCAGACATCAGTATAGATTATGTCAGCGTCTTTGGCTGCCTCGTAGACATTGTTCATTAGCTGAATCCGGCTGCCACTGAGAGCAGCGGATTCCTTCCCTTGATTCAATACTTCCTCCCTGACACCATAGCCTGACGGCGAGGCGAGGCGGAAATTCATGCCCAGTAGACAGGCAGAGAGAAGCAAGCTATTTGCCACATTGTTGCCATCCCCAATGAATGCCAGAGTCAAGCTAGCAACGCTGCCTTTCTTCTCACAGATGGTGAGAACGTCAGCAAGAGCCTGGCAGGGGTGCTCAAGGTCGGAAAGAGCATTAATCACGGGCACCGAAGAATGCGCAGCCAGAGTGCGCAAAGTGTCGTGAGAGAAGGTGCGAGCTGCAATGCCGTCGACATACCGGCTGAGCACCTGCGCCACATCAGCCGCTGACTCTCGCTTGCCCAGGCCTACCTCCTCTGGAGACAGGTAGACGCTGTGTCCGCCCAGCTGATGCATAGCCATCTCAAAGCTGACCCTGGTTCGCAAGGAGGGCTTCTCAAAAAGGAGAGCCAGGGTTCGTCCCGAGAGGAACGGTTGCGCCCCTTCCTGCTTCATGCGCAAGGCCTGCCCTATTAGATGTTCAATCTCCTCACGATCGAGGTCGGATACCGAGAGCAAATCTATTTTTGTCATCCTTCTCCTGCCTTGATACTACTTCAGCATATCACATTTGTCAATCAATATAATTACGATGGTGTTGCTCGAGCTTCTACACCACCACGTGATCCTGCGCCAGGTTTCAAAGGTGGTACTGAGAATGGTAAGCTGCATGAACTGTGTTACAATAAGGCCAACAACCAATGGTATGTTGTCGCACTGAACATTGCGCTATGCCGGAAGAGAATATGGAGATAAGTGTGAAATGCTATTCAGGCTATGCCTATGCCCAGGAACCACGGTCTTTCGTCTGGCAAGAAAAGGAACTTGGCATAAAGTCAACAGAAAAAACATGGCAGGAACCAGGCAAAAGGCTATTCAAGGTTGTTGCTGAAAATGGTAGACTATTTGAACTGTGTTACAATGGAGCAGATGACCAGTGGTCTGCTCTCGAATTGACGCTTTGAGGAGAACTCATGAAAGAGATTTTTGAAATTCTGGAACAGGATGCCCGGACAACTCCTGAGCAGATTGCCACTATGGTGGATAAACCTGTCAGCGAGGTAGAGAAGGCAATCATGCAAGCCGAAAAAGACGGTACTATTCTGAAATACAAGACTATAGTGAATTGGCCCAGATTGGGCGAGGAAGATACATGGGCCTTAATTGAAGTCAGAGTAACGCCCCAACGTGGTGTTGGCTTCGACGCCATTGCTGAGCGCATTTATCAATTCCCTGAAGTGTATTCTGCTTACCTGGTTTCTGGCACCTATGACCTCGCCATAATGGTGAAAGGGAAAAATATGCAGGAAATTTCCAGTTTTGTCACGGAGAAGCTGTCCACCTTAGATAGAGTGCAGAGTACCGTCACGCATTTTCTCCTTAAACGCTATAAGGAGAGCAGCGAGACTTTCTATCCTCCCAAGGAAACAAATAAACGTTTGCCAATAACGCCGTAGCATGCTGAACACGAAGTCCGTTCCGACTCAAGGCCGGGACAACCTGATTTCAGAAAAAGTCGATGGCCTCCCGCCATCGGGCATCAGGAAGTTCTTCGACCTTCTTTCCTCCCTAGAAGACGTTATCTCACTTGGTATAGGTGAGCCTGATTTCGTTACCCCCTGGCATATCAGAGAGGCGGGCACATATTCTCTGGAAAAGGGCTACACCATGTATACCTCAAACTCGGGCATGCTGGAACTACGCCAGGATTTGGGCAGCTACCTCGAGCGTCGCTATGGGGTGAGCTATCATCCTGAGGATGAGATCCTTATTACCACGGGAAGTAGTGAAGGATTAGACCTTGCTATGAGAGCAATTATCAACCCCGGTGACGAGGTCATAATTCCCAACCCTTGCTATGTAGCTTATCCCGCCAATGTCATCCTGGCCGGCGGGGTGCCCGTCCTTGTTTCCACAAACGAAGAAACCGAATTTGTTGTCAGGGCAACCGACGTTGAAGCCAGTATCACAAAACGGACGAAGGCCATTCTGTTAGGCTACCCGGCAAATCCCACTGGTGCAGTCATGCCTAGATCAGAGTCCAGTCTCGTTGTCGAGCTGGCCAAGAAGCATAACTTGCTGGTAATATCCGATGAGATATACGCCCGTTTAGTCTATGGAGTGGAGCATATTTGCTTTCCCAGCCTTCCCAATATGAAGGAGCGTACCATCCTGGTTAGCGGATTTTCCAAGTCTCACGCCATGACCGGCTGGCGGATTGGCTTTGTGGCAGCCGAGCGCCGTTTCATCCAAGCCCTGACAAAAATACATCAATACACCATGCTCTGTGCCCCGACGATGGCCCAGATGGCAGCCATAGAGGCCCTGAGAAGCGGTGAAGAGGAAGTCGAAAGGATGGTTCAAGAATACAACAGACGCCGTCGCCTAATGGTTAAGAGATTGAATGACATTGGTCTACCTTGTTTCGAGCCCAAGGGCGCTTTCTACGCCTTTCCCTCTATAAAAGCCAGCGGAATGAATTCAGAAGAGTTTGCTGAGAAGCTACTGAAGGAAGAAAGGGTTGCCGTCGTGCCAGGCACTGCTTTTGGACCATGCGGCGAAGGTTTTGTCCGCTGCTGCTATGCTACTTCGTTACCCAACATCGAGGAAGCACTCAGAAGAATGGACAGGTTCCTGAAAAAAAGCAGGCCAAACACAGCATAGTCCAGAGTCATATCCCCGTGCTTTCCCTGGCTCCGGTCACACTCCAATCAAGGGGAGGTTTCAATTGTGGGATCCCTCTCTTCAGCCATCAAAGCCGCACCCAGGGCAGCTACAATCTGCGGCTCCTCAGGAACCAAAAGGCTACAGGCCAAGCTTTCCTCTATACTCTTGACCAGTCCGATATCCTTAGCCCCACCACCCACCAGTGCACAATCAGGCTCAATCCCCAGCCTCTCCACCATAGTCCGAACCTTAGCCGCTAAAGTCCGGTGAAGACCAGCCAGAATATCCTCCTTGGCAGTACCTTCAGCAATGCGGGATACTGCCTCCGATTCAGCGAATACGGCACAGCCCGTATTGAAGTCGACCCTGTTTCGCGATTTCAGCGATAGCTCACCAATGTCCTTGAGCTCAATCTGCAGCACCCTGGCGATGACCTGCAGGAAACGACCGCTCCCGGCAGCGCATTTTTCGCTCAGTAGAAAGGCGGTGGCCCTGCCCCGGTTATCCACCCTCAATACCCGGGTGAACTGCCCGCCAACATCAATTGCAGTCCGGGCATTGTGAAACAGATAATATACACCCCTGGCCAGACACGATATGTCGGAAGCCGCACCATGGGAAAAGGCGACATTGGCAGCACCGTAGCCGGTGGCTACAGTATGATCTATGTCCTTCAAAGACAGCTCCGCCCTGGACAAAGCCTCCCCTATCACATCTTCAGCAACGCGCCTGTAATTACCCCACGAGGGCATTACGTGGTAGGAGATGATTTCGTTCTTGGCCATTATCACTGCCTTGGAAAAAGCAGAGCCAATATCAACACCGGCAACATAACCCATTATTGTTTTAGGACTCTATCCCTTCAGTTTTCCTCGACCTCACACCCCTTGCCTCTTCCCCCGGGCCGCAGGATTACGTGAAGAGGGTCGCCTCCTGTAACCTGCGTTCACGCCTGGGCAACGGTGTTCCGCTCTCGGCAGCCTGCTTGACTATATCACTGCCCAGCAGAGCAGCGCCTATAGCCCCAGTAAGCAAAGGCTCAGGAGGCAGCACCACCGGGAAGCCCAACTTGGCTTCCAACGCCTTGACCAGGCCTGTATTCTTAGCCCCGCCACCGGTCAGGGCTACCTCCCTCTCTATCTTCAAACGCCTTACCATGCCATATATCCTGGAGGCAATCGCTTCATACAAACCAGCAATGATATCAGGCAGCGGCACGCCTTCCGACAGCTTAGCCACTACCTCCTGGGCAGCGAACACGGTGCAAATGTTACTTATCTCAACCTTGCTCTTGGCCTCCAGGTATAATCTCCCCATATCCTCCAGGGTGACACCCAATTCTTCAGCTGTCACTTCCAGAAACCTGCCCGTCCCGGCAGCACATTTGTCATTCATGACAAAGTCCACCACACGACCATTGCTGAGCTTGATCCCCTTGCTATCCTGACCACCGATGTCAATCACCATCCTTGCCGCGGGCAGCAGGTAACTGACTCCCCGGGCATGACAGGATATCTCGGTTATTTGCTTATCGGCAAAGGGGACATTAATGCGGCCGTAGCCGGTAGCCACCACATAGGTTATGTCATCAAAGGGCAGGTTGGCTTGGGCCAGAGCTTCCTCCATGACCCGATTGGCTAACTTCCTGTGCTCGGGACCCGTAGGACCAATGACCGAGGCAAGCATTGCCTCATTCATGATCACTACCTTGGTCATGGTGGAACCGATGTCGACCCCTGCAAAATACTGGGTCAATTTAGTTCCCCCTTGCACTGAACTGAACTCGTAGTCGTCTTCAGAAATTCACTTTCCCCGGCTCTTAACCGCTTCCAATGTGTCGATAAAGGCGTCTATCCTGGCTCTGGTGTCCGCCTCATTATAGGAACTGATGTCAACAATGTCACTCTCCAGAATCAGCGAGGGCAGGTCCCGGTATATCTTCTTCAACTGGTTTAGTTGCCAGATCAAGCCTACATGCCAGGTACGACAGGAAAAGGCCTCGTGCATTACTATGCCATCTATCTTGTAATCTTCAATATACTGAATCAACCTCTCGACATCGGGGTGAGAGCCGGGACGCTTCCTCGCCTTATCATACCAGTAAGTCCAATACTTAAACCATCTCCAGGCGATATGCTCCAGAGGGTCTTTAATATTGGACAAATCGATATCAAAATTGTAAACCGCCTCCACCATCCGATAGGTAGTCTCCACCGGAAACACGGCTCCCTTACTGTTGAAGTAGTTGAAATCGGTCAGGGCAAACCACGACGGCAGTCCTCCACCCCAAATCAGCCGGTATTTTTCATCGGCAACCTCACCCTCCTTATTGGCTATCTTATGCTTCAGCTCATCATTCAGTTCCTTGAAAAAATCATATGCTTCTTGGGTCGCCATCATAAATACTATGGGCACCATAGTATTCATAGCATCCCCCGTACCCATGGGGGAAGGGACAGCTCTACGCAACTCATACGTCTCCCAGATCAAGTTCCAGGTTCTATCAGTCAAGTCAACAAGCTCACTGAGCCTATCCCAGTCCATCTTCTTGCCGATCTGCCTCTCCAGAAACGCCACCAGCCCCCTTAGCTCCTCAACTATGTACTTCACATAGTAATCCTGCACCTCCCGGTAGTCGTAATCAGACTCATACAACGGCCAGGGCAGGCCTATATCGTAGACAGGAACATCAGGCATATAATGCTGCGCCGCCTGATACCACTTGTTTCTGGGGTCACAGAGTATCTGACCACTGCCGAGCATCACGTCAGGTTTTACCTGTCCCCCCCAGGGCGCATTAGGGGGCATTTCTCCCAGTTCCTCGCGCCAGGCATCAAAACCTAAACCACAGAGTGCATACGTACAGAGAGAACGAGATAGGTTTTCGGATTCCGCTCTCTCCAGAAATCTCTGAGCATCACGCTTGGCCCCGCATATGCCGGCATAGTTCTCAGTCCATGCTGGCACTATGTCCATAGCCCTGATGATTTCATCATAGCAACAGCAGATAAAAGTATAAGCTACCGGTTTGCCTTCGGCTTTCGCCTGCGACACAGCGGCAATCATAGCCTTGACCATCGGCCCTATTTTGGCTGCCGACTCAGTAGCTGTTCCTCTCTTAGTCCTTTCCTCGGCTTTCTTCTCTTCAGTCATAACCGTTTTCCTTCGTATGTCACTATTTTGAGCCAAGTAGTTCCAGAAATGCCTGAATTCTGGTCCGCAACCGGCCAATGGTTGACATGGAATACTCGTCCTCAAGATATAAGACAGGAGTGCCCGCAGATTCAATATAACTCTTCATCGCTGGCACATCGAAGCCATAGGGGTCGCAATACTTGTAGATATAAAGCACCACGCCATCGACCTTGTAATCCTTAACAAAACGGCCAATATGCCCGAACCTCTGCTCGAGATACTCCTCGTAGCTTCCCGTCCTTTCCCTGAAGGTCCGACTACAATATACTCCCCTCAGATACCGCTCAGCTATACCGTCAACAGGGTCCGGGGTGACAGGTATATCGGCAAAAAACTCTCTGGCCCCAGGGCACAAATCGTCAGCCACCACCCAGGCCCCACTATTCTCTATCAAGTCGATAAAAGCTATACTATCCACCTCAGCACCAACCACCATTAGCCTGGCTGATTTAGCTGCCGGAATACTGTCCCTCCGTTTGACTTCATCAAGAACGCCATCAATTAGCTCTGTAGCCTCAGCCACCGGGATACTCACCGCCGACACCAGCACTTTGGTTACCTCAGCCCCTGAGATGAGAGGCGGAGAGGTCTTCCTCAATTCATATACATCTCTGACCCTGGCCCTGTTTCGATTATAGAGTCCTACTGCCTCTGCCAGGTGCTGGTCAGAAATATCCCTCCCGGCAAATCGGCTCAAGCTTCGTCTAAACGTATCCAGCTCCGCCTTGTAGAAGTCCAAAGACGGCTTATCGGTGGCATGGGGCATATTGATGAAATGGGAGTAAGGGAGGTTCAGAGTGTATTTCCAGATATCGTAAGTTCTACAGATACTATCACAGGCGTGAGGAATGACTATGCCATCAAGGAACTCGTATTTGCCCCTGAGCGCCATGTCAAAGCAGCTACGAACCAGTGGACAAACAATGGGTTCCATCTCGGCGTCGGCCCTGGTGATCGGCTCGTTGACATCTCCCTTTATCCGGAACGGTACGAAGCCCGCCGCACTTATAATCTCAACAGGGGTAAAGGCGCACAAATAGCCTATTATCTTCCTGCCCTGCTTCTTCAATTCTCGAGCCCTTGAGCCGTAGTCCTGATAATAGCTATCTACCGTCGCCATCATCCACCAACCTCATGTGGCATTATGTCAAATCCTTTCCCCATTCATATGAAACGGCGCACAGGCTCCCGAATTATCACGCCTTGCTTGTATGGAATTGAATCTTGGGCAGCACGTCAAAGAACTGGCATTCCTTTGGGACCTTCTCTGCCTGGCAGTCACCTTCAGGCTTCATAATAACTTGTCCTCGGAAGTTTGTCAACGTTGACACAGCTCTTCCAAACGATTGAATGATTGCACAAAAGCTCGCCTGGCAGCTTATCTGCCTGGTTCTAGGGTACCCGCACACGCTGTCCGGCTGTTCCAGTTTCCCGCCCCAGAAACTGGAGGGCCCCGGTGGGGCAGACCACAGCACAACTCGGGTCTCCACCGCAGACATCGCACATCAGCACCTTCTTCTGGGGTCCGAGCAGAATCCCTCCGTAAGGACAGGCCGGGATACACAGCTGACAGTGGGTGCACTTTTCATAGTCTATCGTGACCCACCCGGTATTCGGGTCCCTATTGATGGCCTTCCGGCGGCAGGCCGGAACGCAGGGCGGGTCTTCACAGTTCAGGCATATGCGCGGGAGCATGACTCCATCCATGATTATGCGGTTCACAAAGACCCTGCTGAGTTCAGGATTCACGACACCCTCCTTGGCCATCGAGCAGGCAAGCTGGCACAGACGGCATCCGGAACACAGCTCAGATTGAACAAAGAAGGTTTTCAAAACCATTGGCTTTCCCTCATATAAGATGGGACGGCTCCGCGTCCAGTTTCAGGCGGGCCAGGGTTTCCGGTTTGGGCGTCCCATCCTTATTCCAACCCCTGAGTTCGTAGTACTCATCCAGACGAATCTCATACTCTTCGCGGTCCAGTCTTTCGCCCTTGAGAGGTTCCAGTTTGTTGGGCTCAAAGTAGACACTGGGAGGAATATCACCTTCCCTGCCGATGCCTGTCTCACGCATAACAATCATCCGTTCCAGGTTCCATATCCTTTCACCGATGACCATCAACTCCTGAGGGGTAACATCCCATCCGGTGACCGCGTTGATGGTCTCAGCAAAATCCTTATAAGCCAGGTTACCTGTGGATCCCGGCCAGACAGTAGCAAATTTACAGTAGCCGAGCGAATCGATAACCGTTGTGAAGTGCTGCTGCCACATCGCCATATAAGGCTTCCCTTCCCAGGAACGAAAGTCCGAGGCGATGGGTCGACCGAATATCTTGGCCAGGGCCTCTGTGGGAATGCCGAAGAACTCCAGTGCCACCCGACCGCGCAGGTGGTCGTTGCCACGGTTAGTGGTGGCTTCCCCCAAGGCAGTCGCCCGCGAGGCCCTGTTGCCCACGGAGCACTCGTGCATCAGGCCTCTTTGCTGGTATAGATAGCGGTCGGACCCTTTGCCTATCTCTTCTGCCGCGCGGCTGGCATTCTGTCCCACCATGCCTCCCAGACCTTCGTTGCAGGCCATCTGGTGAATAAGACCCATGATGGCATCCGCATTGCCCCACTCCAGGTTCAATCCTCCGGTTTCACGCTCAGTGAGAATGCCTCTTTGCCAGAGCTCCATAAGCCAGCCGATGTACCCCCCGACAGAGCCGATGTCCAATCCGTAGCGGTTGATGAGGTCGTTGGCGGCCAGGACGACATCCCAGCGGTTGTTCCCGACCATTGGGCCGAACCCCGCCATGATGTAGTATTCAGGACCTTCACCCCAGACTCCCTGGTAAGGGCCATATTTTATGCGGTAGCGGTGGCTACAGCGCAGGGGACAGGAGAAGCACGCCAGTGTCTTGGTCTTGAATTGCTCTTCGAAGATTTCGTCCTCCAGGTTCTCCTCGGCGTCCGCGAAATAGTTATACTGGTGGTTCATGACAGGTATCTGCCCGCCCTCGTTCTGTATAGCAAAGATGGTGAGGGTGCCGTAACGGGAAATAACCGGGTAGAGTTTAGTCGAAGTCACCTGTTTGAGATGTTTATCAAAAACGTCTCTCATACGTTCGGGTGAATAGGCATTCACCGGCTGGCTTCCTTTCACTACCACGGCCTTGAGTAACTTCGAGCCCATGACACAGCCCATACCGGTCCTGCCGGCGGCCCGCTTTAGGCCGTGCATGACACAGGCGAACCGCACCAGGTTTTCACCACCACGGCCAATAGTGGCAACCTGGATATCCGGGTTGGACATCATGGCCATGAGAAGCTGGTTGGTCTCATAGACATCCTTGCCCCAGACGAAAGAGGCGTCCCTGAACTCTATCTCACCATCGTGTACCCAGAGATAGGTAGGCCTGCTGGCCTTGCCGGTAATTACAAGATGCTGAAAACCGGCGAATTTCAACTCCGGACCGAGAAAACCGCCGGCGTTGCTCGTGCCAAAGCCACCTGTTTCGGGAGACTTGGCGGTGACCTGGAAACGCGACAGACACACATCGTAATGTCCACTGAGCATCCCGGCACCGAAGATGAGCACGTTATCCGGGCAGAGTGCATCGGTGCCCGGGGGGAGATAGTTGTATAACAGGTAAACGTTGAGTCCGTCTCCTCCGAGGTAGCGGCGAAGAACTTCCTCAGGTATGTCCTTTACCGTAACCTGCCGAGCGCTGAGGTCTATGAAAGCTACGCGGTTCATGGTGTTTCCTTGCTGATAAGTCTGCCGCGAATCTTGGCTACCGTGGGCGTTACCCACGTGATGCGCCAGGCTTGTCCACAGTACGGACACACCGCCCGGGTTTGGCCCCGGGGGACAGGCAACCTGCCCTGGACACAACTGAGGCAACGCAGTTCATATGCCTCTTCCCCCATCTGCTTATTCACAACCATTGTGTCCCTATTATAGCTCAAATACCGCTCAAACGGAATCGTGCGACGAATCGACTTCCTCGTCGATAATTTCGTCAACCCCGCAAAGAGCCAGTAGATTCGTGATATGTGAGTGACTCCCATTCTTTTTTGTGTTAGCATGAGTTGATGGATCAGATAATAACTACCTGTAACAGTCACTGTGGCGGCATCTGCAAAATGAAAGTGCACGTAAGCGCGGGCCGGATCGTGCGGATTGAAAACGGTAGTGAAGGACAAACCGCACACCGAATGTGTGCGCGAGGCCGTGCCTATCGTCAGCGTGTTTACGCCCCCGACCGTCTTCTCTATCCGCTTAAGAGGACCGGAGCCAGAGGTGCCGGCCGATTCGCCAGGGTATCCTGGGACGAAGCACTGGACGATGTAGCGCGCGAGATGACACGGGTCAGAGACGCCTACGGTAATGCCGCAATCCTTCACTTCTGCTCCATGGCTGACGCCCACCCTGTGCACCATGTGCAGACTTTCCACAGATTGCTGTGCCAGTTCGGCGGCTACACTGCGCCCTGGGGCTTCATCTCAAACGAAGGGCAGGCCTTTTCCGCCGGCACAACTTATGGAACCAGGCCCACAGAGCCCGATCCCGAAAAATATCTTAACTCGCGCCTTATCATTATGTGGAGCTGGAACCCGGTCGTCACCCATCAGGGCACCAGAATCCCTTCGTCACTAGCCCGGGCCAAGGAAGGGGGTACCGGGTTCATCTCAGTCGATCCCAGATATACCGACTCGGCTGCCACTTTTGCCGACCAATGGATCCCGATACGACCGGGCACCGACGTTGCTGCTCTTGTTGCCATGGCCCACGTGATAATCAGAGAGAGGTTGCACGACCGGCATTTCGTCGACACTTACACGGTTGGCTTCGACCGGTTCAGCGATTATGTGCTGGGACTCGAAGATGGGCTGGAGAAGACGCCTGAATGGGCTGAAGCTATCATCGGCATCCCTGCTGCGACGCTCACCAACCTCGCCCGTCGATATGCTGCTGCCGGGCCTGCCGTGCTGGAGGGCGGCTATGCCGCCGGGCGCACCGCCTTCGGTGAACAATTCCACCGAGCGATAGCTGTTTTGGAAGCAATTACCGGTAACACGATGCTTCGCAGTGGCGGACAGGCTGCATTGGCCGCCGTGGCACGCATAGCCCGGATACCCAGCCCACCAAACCAGATAGAGATAGGTGTACCGCCACGCTGGAACGCCCTCCCCTACCGCGGCGCAAGTGTGAACTCCAGCGCCCGGGTCAACGTAAGCCTGCTCGCCGATGCCATCCTTAAGGGCACAACAGGCGGCTACCCCGCCGATTACAGATTCCTCTGGCTATCCAATAACAATTATCTGAACCAGCTTGCCGAGGTCAACAAAGCGATCGAAGCCTTCCGGAAACTGGACTTCGTCCTCGTCACGGAGCAGTTCATGTCCTCTTCAGCCAGGTTTGCCGACATCGTACTTCCCGTGTGCACATTCCTAGAGCGGCATGACCTCAATGCACCCAAGGCCGTCGAGCCGCTGGGCGAATCTAAGTCGCAGCTACAAATCTGTGAGGCCCTGGCGGCGAAACTCGGTATCCCCGATTACAACGATAAATCAGACGAGGAGTGGGTAAGATTCATGACCACAAGACTGACTGAGGAGTTCGACAAATCAGCAGCGGCCTCCAGGAAAGAGCCGGACGATTCGGCACATAAGCTGTTTCCCACCCCGTCGGGAAAGATTGAAATCTACTCCAGTACAATAGCCGACATGAACCACCCTCTGATACCACCTGTCCCCAGGTATGTAGAGACCTGGGAGAGCTTGAATGATCCGTTAGCCAGGAAGTACCCGCTCCAGCTAATCACTCCACATTTCAGGCTGCGGGCGCACAGCCAGTTCGATAACCTGCCATGGCTCCGCGATCTGGAGACCCAGGCAATAACCATCAGCACGCTTGACGCCGCGTCAAGGGGCATTGGCGAAGGAGATATGGTAAGGGTCTTCAACGACCGCGGTGAAGTGGTAATTGCAGCCCGGGTAACCGAAAGGATTATGCCGGGGGTGGTGTCTCTCCCTGAAGGGGCGTGGTACAGGCCTGACGAGAAGGGAATCGACCACGGCGGCTGCGCCAATGTCCTCACCAGGAACGTTACTTCACCGGCCGGAGCGTTCCCCAGCAATACTGCTCTGGTACAGGTAGAGAGGGTCGAAAGATAAGCCATGCAATACGGGTTTTATATCGACCAGACTCGCTGCACCGGCTGCTTCACATGTGTGGTAGCTTGCCGTGACTGGCATGATGTCCCGGCCGGACCGGCCAGCTGGCTGAGGGTGAAGACTGTAGAAAAGGGCACATACCCTGATTTGTTCGTTGCTTTCCTGCCCTTGACCTGTTACCACTGCGGTCAACCTGCCTGTATTCCTGCTTGCCCGGCAGGTGCCATCACCAAACGCGATGAGGACGGTATCGTGACAGTGGACGGTGAGTTATGTCTGGGCGCAGGCTGCCAGCTCTGTCTGGAAGCATGCCCCTATGACGCCCCACAGTTTGGGCCTGAAGAAAACGCCAGGATGCAGAAATGCGACCTATGTATAGATAGATGGGCGGCGGGCAAGAAGCCGGTATGTATTGACGGTTGCCCGATGCGGGCTCTGGATGCCGGCCCCATAGACGAATTAAGAACGAAGTACGGCGATGCCAGATATGCCGAGGGGTTCGTGTACTCCGAAAACCTCGTCCCTTCAGTTCTTTTCAAACCCAGGCAAGATGCGAGAGGTCTCGTCACCAGAAAGATTCTGGTATCACCCCCACCACCATAACGCCACCCGATGCTCCAAGAGGTGGACCATAACCGGGTTAACTCACGTGCCATCTAAAGACACCTGCCTGGGCTTCATATCCTTTATCTCCCGGTACACTTCATCAAAATCGAGGCTGTAATCGAAATGCTCCTTGGCCTGGTGCCTCATATGTCCTCGTATCTCAAGGTTCCGGATAACAACTAGCTCTTCCTCTTCGTCAGAGGCATGTACCAGAGGAATTCCCGAAGGACTCCATACGCCGCTTTCGCCACAGAAGCGCCCTCCGGTCTTTTCAAAAACGCCCACACAGTTGGCCCCTATACTCCACACCTGGTTATGTGCAGCCAGTGCCGAGTTCATCAGTCTCCAGATGAACTGGTAATAGTTGTCTATTCTGAGGTCGAGCAAAGGGTACTCGCGCACCGCCTCCGTCCGCCAGGCCGCCGTCGTAATCATCACGTCTACCTCATCGTAGAAGGCATACATTTTGCCCATCTCCACAAAGCACAGGTCATAACACATCATCACTCCCATCCTCCCGCATCGAGCATCCAGTACCAGCCTCTGATCGCTTCCTCTCCGAAAAAAGAGCTTCTCCACCGGAGTCAAGAATATCTTGTCGTAGAATATATCGTTGTAATCGGCACCCGGCGCCATCACGAAGGTACTACCGTGTGCGTGTGTCTCACCGTGGCTTCTGTCCACTCTTACATTGCCGAAGAAGACCATGTTCAGCCCATGGTCACCGCCAGCCAGGCCTGCCTTTATGCCGTCTAGCACCCGCTTCACCTCCGGCTGGTGATTATCACTGGCCTTCAGTTGCTCCTCTACCTCCTGCTTGTGGTCAGCGTCCCAAACATAGCCGGAGATACACAATTCCGGGAAGACCAGAATACCGGCATTCACCTCGTGGGCTGCCTGTACGATATCTTCCATGCGCGAGAGGTTGTAGCCGATATCAAACCTGGGGTTGATATTGGCCAACATAAATGTGGGGCAGCTTTCATCTTCGGAAAACGTCACATCCGACACCCTATATCCCCTGACCCTGGTGCCGCCGGTACCATCTCCTGGTCTTGCTTTTGCCCGCATATCTGGCACGACTTTCCTTTGCTTCCCACTCATGCGCACATTCTACACCAACCGTTGTGCCTGACCAAAGAAGCTTCAGAGCAAAGCCCTATTGACGGGGAGCAGAAGGCGAAGTAGAATTCCAGATTAATGTACACCAGGGCTGTGCTCGATAACGGCTTGAGAGTCATCACCAGTACTATGCCTCACAGCCGCTCGGTATCCCTTGTCATCCTCGTGGGTGCCGGCTCCTGCTACGAAAGCAAAGAGGAGGCTGGTATCTCCCACTTCGTCGAGCATTTATTTTTTAAAGGTATATACCGACGACCGACTTCCAAGGAGATAAGCCAGGATATTGAAGGCGTTGGTGGCATAATCAATGGCGGCACAGATAAGGAGCTAACCATCTTCTGGTGCAAGGTCGCCAGCGCTCACTTCTCCATTGCCCTGGACGTGCTATCCGACCTGCTGCTCAATTCCCGCTTTGATAGCAAAGAGATAGAGCGAGAGCGCGGCGTTATCAGCGAGGAAATCAAGATGAACCTGGACCTTCCACAGCAGCGGGTCAGTGCCATCATAGATGAGCTGTTATGGCCGGAGCAGCCTCTGGGACGCGAAGTCATCGGATACAAGGAAACGGTGTCTTCTATAACCAGAAGGCAATTGCTAGACCACGTGGGCCATAGATATATGCCAAACAACACCGTGCTCAGCATTGCCGGCGGCATACAACGTGAAGAGGCAATGACTCAAATCCAACCCCTGTTCGACAAATGGGCCGCCGGGGAGCTCCTCACCGGCTATGTAACCGACGACAAACAGGGGAAATCCAGGTTGCGCATTGAGCCCAGAGACATCGAGCAAGCACACCTTTGCCTCGCCGTTCACGGCGTATCTCACACCCACCCGCAGCGCTTTGCCCATGATTTGCTCAGCACGGCGCTGGGCGGTGGCATGAGCAGTCGCCTGTTCATGGAGATACGAGAACGCAGGGGGCTGGCCTATGATATACACAGTTATACCGAGCACTTCCTCGAGGGAGGGGCATTTTCTATCTACGCCGGCGTTGACCCCAAGAAGACGGAGATTGCCGTGGCAGCTATCCTTGAAGAGCTATTCCAGCTTAGACAGGGAATTGCCGCGGGTGAGCTAACCAGGGCTAAGGAATTGTCAAAGGGGAGACTACATTTACGGCTTGAGGACAGCCGCAATGTAGCGCTATGGTATGGTGCCCAGGAAATCCTGACGCAGCAAATCCTGAGCATAGACGATGTTATTTCCATCGTAGATGCCATTACCTTAGACGAGCTGCGAGAGGTGGCGGATCGGATTCTAACCGAAAGCGGGCTCAATCTGGCTGTAACAGGACCTGTCAACGAAGAAGAGCCTCTCCGGCAAATGCTCGAGGTCTGATGTCACAAAGAAAGGACCGCCCGTGGGCGGTCCTTTCCAATCCTTACTGAACCAATCAGCGATTGTTTAATACTCCGGATAACCGCCGCCCGGCGGCATTGGCGGCATCTTTTCCTTCTCAGGAATGTCGGTCACCAGGCACTCACTAGTCAGAATCATGGTGGCAATGCTCGCCCCATTCTGTAGAGCGCTCCGGGTGACCTTGAGGGGGTCCACAATGCCTCTTTCTATCATGTTGACATTTAGTTCATCTTTGAAGGCGTCGTAGCCGATGCCCGGTTTGGCACTCTTCACCTCATTGATCACCACCGAACCCTCACGTCCGCTATTCTCAGCAATACACCTCAGCGGCTCCTCCAGGGCCCGTCTTAATATGGCCACACCGGTAGCTTCATCGCCCTTGAATTTTAGCTTCTTCAAGGCCGGCAGGGCATTTAGAAAAGCGATACCGCCGCCGGGCAGGATGCCTTCCTCCACGGCGGCTCGAGTAGCCGATAGGGCGTCTTCTACGCGGTGCTTTTTCTCCTTGAGCTCCGTCTCTGTAGCTGCGCCCACCTTAATCACTGCCACACCGCCGGCCAATTTAGCCAGCCTCTCCTGTAGTTTTTCTTTGTCGTAATCTGAGGTGCTTATCTCTATCTCGGACCTGATTTGTTTGATTCGGCCCTCAATATCTTTGGCATTGCCCTTGCCCTCAACGATGGTGGTATTATCCTTATCGGCAATAACCCTCCTGGCCCGGCCCAGGTCCTGCACGGTGACTGAATCAAGCTTTCTACCGACTTCCTCGGAGATGACGGTGCCCCCCGTGAGAACGGCTATATCCTGGAGCATAGCCTTTCTCCTGTCGCCAAAGCCGGGTGCTTTGACCGCCAGGGGAGATAGAGTGCCCCTCAACTTATTGACCACCAGCGTTGCCAGAGATTCGCCTTCCACGTCCTCGGCAATTATGACCAGGTTCTTAGACATCTGGACGATCTTCTCCAGGGCAGGCAATATCTCGGTTATGGCCGAGATCTTCTTGTCGGTTATGAGGATGTGGGGGTCTTCCAGTTCGGCCCTCATTTGTTCCGCGTTGGTGATGAAGTAAGGGCTGATATAGCCGCGGTCGAACTTCATTCCCTCGACAAATTCAGTCTCGAATTGCAGCCCCTTGCCCTCTTCGACGGTGATGACGCCATCTTTGCCCACCTTTTCCATAACATCGGCAATCAAATTGCCAATTTCCTGGTCGATTGCCGATATGGCTGCTACCTGAGCTACCTGTTCTTTACCGGCCACAGGTATGGACATTTTCTTGAGTTCATCGACCAGGACTTCTACCCCTTTGTCAATCCCGCGCTTCAAAGCCATTGAATCGGCTCCGGCGGCAATGTTCTTGAAGCCCTCGCTGATGATCGCCTGTGCCACAATGGTGGATGTGCTGGTACCATCCCCGCACTGGTCGTTGGTCTTGGTGGCTGCCTGCTTGACCAGCTGCACCCCCATATTCTCGAAGGGGTCGGGTAAATCTATCTCCTTGGCTATAGAAACGCCGTCGTTGAGCACCGAGGGGGCTCCCCATTTCTTGTCCAGCGCCACAGGCCGACCGCGTGGTCCCAGAGTCACCCTGATGGCATCGGTTAAGATATCTACGCCGTTCTTTAATGATTTCCTTGCTTCTTCGCCGAAAATAATTTGTTTTGCCATTCACTTACCTCCTTTTATTGGCCTCTCTTGGCCAGAATATCAGCCTCTCGCATGATAACCAGTTCTTCATTATCTATTTTGAACTCGGTGCCAGCATACTTGGAGTAAATAACCTTGTCGCCCTTCTTAACATCCATGGCGATGCGCTTGCCATCTTCAGTCAGCCTGCCCGGACCGACAGCAACGACTTTGCCCTCTTGAGGCTTCTCCTGGGCTGTATCCGGCAAAACTATTCCTCCTTTGCTCACTTCTTCTTTGGGTGTGGGTTTTATCACCAATCTGTCTCCCAAAGGTTCAATTTTAGCCATGCTCCCTCCTTTCTTGAATGTATTTTAGCACTCTATCGCCAAGATTGCTAACTTTTATTATAGCAGGAAAAATCCAAAATGCAACAGGTTCTTCCTGAAAACCCGGCAATTTTTTCTTGAATTCTTACACTAAAACGTGTATAATGCTGGATTGTGGAGCAAAAGAAAAGAAGAAAGAAACAGTGGACCAAAGAGGAGATAAAGTCGCTGAGGCAACATCTGAGCCTGACCCAGGTGAAGATGGCCGAGGAACTGGGTACGCGCCAGCAAACAATCAGTGAATGGGAAAAGGGGATGTATCGGCCCCGCGGCGCGTCGGCTACCCTGCTCACCATAATTGCCGAGCGGAGCGGCTTCAAGTACAGCGCAGGAGAGGGGCGTGATGAATCAGATTAAGGCCACCCAGGGACTGCTCAACAACCGCCTGTTAAGCCATAGACACACAGCGGCAACTATTTTTTGTGGCCATGATTACACGTAATCGGATAGGACTCCCGGAGAAGCAGGTAGTTCCGATATGGCAGCAAGTGACAGGAAAGGTGCTGACCGCTGCGGAAGGTGAGCGAATCAGGGTCATCTATCCCGGGAGGACCAACGGTGATAGCGGCCCGGACTTTCGGGATGCCGTTATTGTCAATGAATCTCATCTTATTCAAGGAGATGTCGAGGTCCATGCCAGGTCCGGCGATTGGTACCGGCACGGACATCACCGTGATGCTGAATACAATAGCATCATCCTTCATGTTGTGATGTGGCACGATTGTCACTCAACTACCTTGCTGCAAAGCGGCAAACCGGTCCCCTTGCTATGTCTGGCGCAGGCATTGCGGCACCAGGCTTATTTGCTGCCATACCGGCTCCCCTGCTTCCAGATACTGGACCGCATGGACGGACAGACTTTAGCCGGGCTCTTGAATGCTGCCGGCGAAGAAAGGTTCAAACAGAAAGCGCTGCATTTTCAAACCGGGATCGTTCGTCCCGATGGAATCGGGACAAAGAAGAAGGCGGCAGGGCAGGTGCTTTTCCAGGCGATGATGAGGGCTCTGGGCTATGCTAAGAACACGAAGCCTTTTGAGGAACTCGCCGACAGAGTGTCCCTCAATTCCATCCAGTCCAGAGAGGGATTGATGGAGAAACAAGCTCTGTTGCTGGGAACGGCCGGGCTGCTGCCTTCTCAAAGATGGCAGGAAAACTTCGCGGCGGAGCCAGAAGTCCGGGAACTGGAGCAAATATGGCGATCGGAGGGCAAGAAAATCAAACCGATGAGGGAACATAATTGGACCCTGTCACATATATATCCCAACAATTCTCCGGTGCGGCGCATCGTCGCCCAGAGCTATATTCTAGAGCGTTATTGCACAGGAAAACTATTAGCAGGGATATCGCAGCTGGTCAAGGAAGCGCCTCTGCCCGGGGGACACCGCGTACTGGAGAAAGGCCTGTCTGTGGCCGGCGATGGCTACTGGCGGGACCATTTCGATTTCGATGTCAGAAGCAGAACAAAGATATCGGCGCTTCTGGGAAGCAGCAAGGCAGGTGAAATCGTTGTCAACGTAATACTGCCTTTTGCTTTCGCCAGGGGAGAACAGGCCAACGGGCCTGAATTAATGAACAAGGCAATGGAACTCTATCGTAGTTATCCCAAACTGGCAGAGAATGCCATAACGCGCCATATGACAAACCAGCTTTGCCTTGGAGACATTTCTGATTTCACTGCCTGTCATCAGCAGGGGCTGATTCACATCTTCCGGAACTACTGCCGGGAGGGCAGATGCTCGGACTGTCCTCTTAGCCAAGGCCAAGGCTGGGCACTACATCCAAGTCGTAACCGCTTACCTGGCCGGCCCGGAACTGATAATAGCCACAAGCAGCCACCATAGCAGCATTATCGGTACATAAGCCAGGAGGGGGAATAATGACCGGCACCGGCGAACTGGCCAGGAAATGCTGGGTTAATGTCTTATTAGCGGCAACTCCGCCGCTGAGCAAAATCTGCTCCACCTTCAATTGCTTCGCTGCTTCGATTGTCTTGGCCACCAGAACATCGGCAACCGCCAGCTGGAAACTTGCCGCCACATCTGCAACCGACACCCCTCCCTTGTAAACAAGATGCCACAAGGCGGTTTTCAAGCCACTAAAACTGAAATCATGGCTTTCTTTGAGCCAGGCGCGGGGAAGGGGCAAGCAAGGAAGTCCGGAGCGAGAGGCTTGCTCGATAGCCGGACCGCCGGGGTAGCCCAAGCCCAGAATCCTGGCGGCTTTGTCAAAGGCTTCGCCGGCAGCATCATCACGGGTCCGCCCCAATTTTTCAAATTGCCCGTGTCCCTTCATCAATACTAAATCGCTGTGTCCACCCGAGACAACGAGGCAAAGACAGGGGAATTTCACTCCGTCCTTTTCACCGGTCGGGTGTGAGGGTGCCAGCCAGTTGGCATAGACGTGTGCCTCTAGGTGGTTAACCCCGACAAGAGGTAGTTTTCTGGCTAAGGCTATGGCCTTGGCCAGGTTAACGCCCACCAGAAGCGACCCGGCCAGCCCCGGGCCAAAAGTCACAGCGATGCCGTCTATATCCTGCCAGGTGAGTCCGGCCATTGCCTGTCTGATAACCGGGATGATGGTCAGGAGATGCTGCCTGGAGGCGACTTCGGGCACCACGCCGCCATAGCGGGCATGAATGTCTATCTGTGAAGCCACGATATTAGAGATAATCCTGCCGCCGTCCTCTACTACGGCAGCAGCAGTTTCATCACAAGAGGTCTCAATACCTAAGACTCTCATCTTGGTTGTCATATGTTACTCCCATCATCTTGCCATATCTTAAACAATACTTCATCCTGAAATCGCAATAGTACCACAAGCCGCCCAGGTACTTCTCCGTTCCAACTTCCCGGAGTCGCCCTTTGCCCCTCTCATTAGCCGGCGTGTTTAGTAGTATCCGCACTGATAACAACACTATGTGCCTGCTTCTCCCGCCTTCTTAACAGCATATTGTAGTGCCAGTGGCGCGAAGACCCCGTACACTGCGGTTGTGGTCGCCATAATGGTGATTATCGTGCCTCCGAGGTCATGCCCGGCTAATGTCTGAGCTGCCAGGAAAGCGAGACCCATAACAACGCCTGCCTGATTCAGCAGCGCCAGGCCCAGATACCTCTTAATGTTTGGCCCGGAGCTTGATAAAGCGGCTCCGGTTCTACATCCTGCCATCATACCAATGGTTCTACCCGCGCAATACACAATTACAACCGGCCATACGAGGTGAAAAAGTGAGAAGTCCATGGCCATACCAATAGCGGCGAAGAACAAGACGAATACCGGCGTCATGACATTGTCTATCAATTCGTTTGACTGATTGCCGATGTGAACATTGCAGTTAATCACTGCGATTCCCAAGGCCATACAGGCGAGAATTGCTGAAACCCCGATCATTTCCGCAAGACCCCAGCACAAAATAATAGTTGCAACAAAAGCAACAAAGATGTGCTCGGAAGAGAGATACACTTTCTTCGCCAAATAAGAAATAGCGATTCCGGTTGCACCTCCCAGTCCCAGCCCACCAAAAATCTCCCACAATGGGGAGGTAAGAGAAGATGAAAGGCTGCCTTCTCCACCCAGCAGCATCGCTGCCCACATAATACCGACCGAAAAGAGGATTACTACAACCGCGTCAGCCAGTCCCACCATAGCAATGGTCACATCTGTGAGTGTTCCCCTTGCCCTTAAGTCTCTTAACACTGCTATCGTTCCGGCAGGACTGGCTGCCGGGGCGAGCGAACCCAAGATTATGGAAAGCGGCAGGTTCCTCGTCAATAAATATACAAAACCCGATACCGCAACAGAGGTGATAAGCACCTGCATAACCAATATGACGACCACCTGCTTACCTATTCGTTTCAGAAATACGAAGGAAAAGGTCGAACCTACTGTGTATGCAACAAAGGCAAGCGTTATTCCGGTGATAATGACGTTGAATTGTTGGGGTGCGCTGAAGTTCAAGACCGGTCCTATGATAATGCCTGCCAGGATATATGCCAGAACTTCTGTTAAACGTAGCCTGCGTAATATCCTTCCCAGTACGAATCCAAGTATAAGAATCGAGGCAACAAGCACGTAGATGTTCATACCGTGTTAACGAACTTCTTTCTGAGATGCTTGACCAGGAGCTGTATTGTTATTTCTCCCAGGAGTCTCTTATTCACATCAACAACCGCTAACCTGCGGACACCGAAGGAGGAGACTTTCTTCAAGACGTCAGCTACGGTTTCCTCCGGCGAGCATACCACAGGGTCATATGTCATAATATCCCGGACAACACTTTCCCTATGCAATACCTCAGCCTTGGGAATTCCGAACATTGTTTCCTTCTTTTCCCAATGAGGCACAATATAACGCAGCATATCGTGTTCAGTTACTACCCCGACCACTTTCATGTCCTCGGTATTGTTAACCACCCAGGCATGCGCCCTGACGGAAAGCTCGGTAAGAAACTCGACCCAGCTGGCATTCTCCGCCATAAACGGAGTAGCGTCCAGGGGTATCATTATCTCTTTGACTTTGGTCTTGTAGAATTCTTCTATCATGGTCTGTTGATGTAAATCGCACCCCTAAAGTTTCATTTTAGCCGCCAGGCCAGGGATAACTCCAGCGACGACTGAATGAACACATTGAGATCGTAGCTCTCCCATGTGCTTATGTTAGGATTCTAATAAAGAATAAAAGCTCAGGCAAGTAATGACGGGTTGCCTGGCCCTGTCCGGTATGTTAGCATAGCTTCGGATTTTTGGTCCCTTGAGCATAACTTCTATTATTCTTGCCGGTGGCAGAAGTCTGAGGCTTGGCCAGAACAAGGCCCTTCAGACTATCGAGGGTAAGAGTCTTATCCAGTGGGTGGTTGATCGCCTCGCTATGCTCAGCACAGAAATCATCATAGCCACCGCTCACGGCGAACAAATTCCCTGCTCATCGACTGCAAAGATAAGTACGGCGGCCGACATTTATGCGGGAAAAGGTCCGCTGGGTGGCATTCACTCAGGCTTGACAGCCTCATCCAGTCCACGGTCTATCGTCGCTAGCTGCGATACACCATTTGTGAGCGTCGGCTTGCTCGAATACATGACTCAAATATGCTCCGCATTCGATATAGTCGTTCCCCGGATAAAAGATAAGATCGAGCCTCTTTGCGCGGTGTATTCAAGGAATTGTCTGGCACCCATCCAGGAGTTACTGGAGCAAGATGAACGACAGATTAGAAAGCTTTTCGGTAAGGTCAGGGTGAAATACGTTGAAGAAGACGAGGTGAACAGATTTGACCCGGAGCACCTCAGCTTTTTCAACATAAACAGCCAGGCCGACCTTGACACGGCCAGGCAAATAGCACCGACTGTAAGCCGAATACCCGAACATAACCAGTCGCTCTAGTTTCCCAAAGGGCTACCCGCCCCGCCCTCTTACCATTTCTCCTGGGACAGCCGCAACACGAGCCATGTCCTGAGGCGCTCATCCAGTTCGCCCACCCACGATTCTATCTTTCGTATATCTCCGCTCATCAGGGCAGCTTTTTCCTCTGTGCTCAGTTCGTACTTCTTTAAGGCCTCGGCAGGATTTTCGGCCAGCCGCGCCAGGAAAGCGTTATCCTGGGCGGCCCTATCGAGCACCGCAAGCACAGCATTTACGGCAGAGACCTTGAACTCGGGAATCTTGGCCAGCGGGTCAAGGGCATCATTGGTGAGGATATTTGCCGCTGCCTCACGCCAGTGGAAGGGCATGAAGACGAGTCCGGGGGGCGATTTTTCCGTAATATGAACCGGCGCCTCCACCCGACCCCTTTTCGAGGCGACTACCACCAAATCGCCCTCAATAAGCCCCAGCTTCACCGCATCACCGGGGTGCATTTCTACCACACCATTGGGACAAAGCTCACTCAGCACCTTAGCGCGGCGACTCATCGTGCCGGTATGCCAGTGCTCCAGCACCCGCCCCGTAGTGAGAACCAGCGGGTAGCCTTTGGATACCGATTCTGCCGGCGGCATATAACTTACAGCGTGGAACTTGCCTCTGCCCCGGGCAAAGCCGTCTCGATATAGAAACGGGGTTCCGGGATGCGAGGCATCCGAACACGGCCATTGCAAACCATCGTGTTCAAGGCGGTCAAAGTGGACACCGCCATATATGGGAGCCAGCGATGCAATTTCCTCCATGATCTGGCCGGCACTCTCATAGTCTAACGGCTGTCCCATTTTCTTGGCCAAGGCGCAAATAATCTCCCAGTCGGGCTTTGCCTCTCCGGGTGGCAGGATTGCCTGCCGCACTCTTTGAACTCGCCTCTCGGTATTGGTGAAAGTGCCATCTTTTTCTGCGAATGCAGCAGCGGGCAGAACAACATCAGCCGTCCAGGCGGTCTCGGAGAGAAAGATGTCCTGGACTACCAGGAAGTCAAGTTTTTCCATCGCCTGCCTGGTATGCTCGAGGTGAGGTTCGCTCAACAGGGGATTCTCACCCATAACATATAGTCCTTTAATGTGTCCCCCCAGTATAGCATTGGCTATCTCGGTAACCGTCACTCCAGGACGGCTGCTCAATTTGCATCCCCAGGCAGTTTCGAACTTCATTTCCACGGCAGGGTCATCAACCTTTTGATAGCCGGCATAGACATTAGGGAGTGCCCCCATATCACAGGCGCCCTGGACATTGTTCTGACCCCGAAGGGGGCTGAATCCGGTGCCTTCCCTGCCGATATTGCCGGTGAGTAGCAGCAGGTTGGCCACGCTTTTGACATTGTCTGTGCCGGTGGTGTGCTGGGTTATTCCCATCCCATAGAGGATACAGGCGCTTTTCGCCTCTCCGAAGAGACGGGCAGCCGCCTCTATGTCGGCCTGAGGTACCCCTGTTATAGCCTCCACTGCCTCAGGACTATACTGCTCCACAAGCAGACGCAGTTCCTCAAAGCCCTCAGTGCGCTCCCGGATAAACTCCTTATCCTCGAGGCCATCCCTGATAATCACGTGCATTAGCCCGTTGATGAGGGCAACATCCGTCCCCGGATTGTGAGAAAGCCTGACGGTGGCATATTCGCCGAGTTCGATAGAGCGGGGGTCCGCCACAATAAGCCTGGCACCACCAAACCTGACCCTTCTCTTTATTATCGCGCCGATAATGGGATGACATTCGGTGGGATTGGAGCCGATGACAAGGAAGAGTTCAGTCTTCTCAAAATCGGAATAGGAATTGCTCATCGCCCCCTGGCCGAAGGCAGCAATTCCCCCAACCACCGTAGAGGCGTGGCACAGCCGGGCACAATGGTCGATGTTGTTAGTCCCTATCACGGCGCGCACGAATTTCTGCATAACATAGTTATCTTCGTTGGTGCACTTAGCTGAACTCAAGGCCGCGATACTGTCTGCTCCGCCGGCTTGCTTGAGTTCAAGGAGCTTTTCGGCTGTCAACTCCAGGGCCTCTTCCCATGTAGCTTCACGAAAGATTTCCTGCACCCGACCATTGTGACCTGCCTGCCGGCCAACGCCCGGCAGCCGGATAAGCGGCGTTATTAGCCTTTCAGGATGGTTCACAAAATCATATCCCCAGCGCCCTTTGACGCACAGGCTGCCCTTGTTGGCCGGCCCATCGGAGTCGCCGCGCACGGAAACAACCTTGTTATCTCGAATACCCAGGTAGATTGAGCAGCCAACCCCACAATAGGGACAAATGGTCTTGACTTCTTCGGCAGGCAGCTTCTCCCATTTAGGCACCAGCGCCCCGGTAGGACACCGGGCGACACATTCACCACAGGACTTACAAATAGATTCGACAATCGGTTTATCACCAAAGGTAGCTACCTTTGCCGCGTTTCCCCGGAAAGCCAGGTCAATGGCACCGACAACCGCTATTTCGTGGCAAGCTCGAACACATTTTGCACAGAGGATACATTTGTTCGGGTCGCGGGTAAACGCCGGATGGCTCTTATCCAGAGGAAGCAACTGAGTGCTCTTTCGCAATCGGTCGATGTGTTCCTGTTCGATGCCCAAATAGCGGGCAATTTTGAGCAGCTCGCAGTCCTGGTTTCTGGCGCAGGTCATACAATCGCCGTGGTGGTTGGCGTTGATAAGTTCCATGGTGATTCGGCGCGCTTGGTTTAGCCTCGGCGTGTCGGTATGCACCACCATGCCATCGGTTGCCGGTGTAGTACACGAGCTGACCAGACCACGCATCCCTTCAATCTCAACCACGCAGAGGCGACAACCTCCGTAGGGCTTGAGGTCGGGGTCATGACACAGCGTGGGAATGTAGATGCCGGCCTCAGTGGCAGCTTCCAGCACAGTGACTCCCTTTCTCGCTTCGACCTCCCGTCCGTTAATAGTCAACCGGATGGTAGCTCTGTGTTCTTGTTCAACCCTGGTTGTTGCGATTACGCTCATTCTGGCACCCTCCTTGTATACATGCTCATAGAACGCTCAAGCATCGGCAGCTACAGGGACAGGCTTGTCTGGGATATCCAGGAGCTTCCCGGTAGCCTTGACCACAGCGCCGAACTTGGACGGGCACACGTCCAGGCAGGTTCCACACCTGGTGCATTTGTCCTGGTCAATAACGTGCACCATGCGCTTGCCGCCCTCTATCGCCTGCACCGGGCAGTTCCTGGCACAGATCATACATCCCTCACATTTATCGGGAAGGATGTAGTAAGAGACAAGAGCCGAACAATATAGCGCCGCGCACCGTTTTTCCACTATGTGCTCGTCATACTCGTCCCTGAAGTAGCGAATGCTGGTAAGTACCGGATTGGGAGCTGTCTGCCCCAGCCCGCACAGTGAATCATCCTTAACCGATTCAGCCAGCTCCTGAAGCAACTCAACATCCCCCGGTCTGCCCCTCCCATTGGTTATGTCATCCAGTATGTCCAGCATCTGTTTGGTACCCCACCGGCATGGTATGCACTTACCGCAAGATTCGGACTGGGTGAAGGTGAGGAAAAATTTTGTAATATCAACCATGCAGGTATCCTCGTCCGTCACCACCATCCCGCCCGAACCCATAATGGCCCCCGCCTGAGCCAGAGATTCGTAATCAACCGGCAGGTCCAGCAGATTTGCCGGAATGAATCCGCCCGATGGCCCCCCGGTTTGAACTGCCTTGAAGCGTTTGCCCTCGGGAATGCCTCCCCCTATATCATATACAATCTCACGCAGGGTAATTCCCATCGGGACCTCTATAAGCCCGGTGCGAACAATCTTGCCTGCCAGAGAAAAATTCTTGGTGCCCTTGCTCTTCTCCGTACCATATCCGGCATACCATTCGGCGCCTTTCATAAGAATAGCCGAGACATTGCTCCAGGTCTCCACATTATTGATATTGGTCGGCTTTCCCCACAAGCCGGACTGTGCGGGAAACGGAGGTCG
>JAWOCP010000087.1:0-3919 GCA_046483735.1 Dehalococcoidia bacterium | reverse complement strand
CTATTACAACCTGTTCGCCATTTGGCTCTACCGCCAAAATGTTTCCATAGACGAAATCATATCCCGTCAGCGCCCTCTGCAATAGTATCTCAATATGATTGGATGTAAATTCGTCATCGTCGTCTAACTGAGTAATCCATTCACCTTGAGCCATTTCAAAGCCTTTATTACGGGGCGCAGCCGCAGCTACTCGCCACCTGGCATGCAAATCCTCGGGCAGTGGAGGTCTATCTGTAAGTTCTACAAATCTGACTCGCGGATCTTCTATCTTCTGTACTCTCTCCTTTGTATCATCGGTACAATTGTCAGCGACGATAATTAGTTCGAGATGCTCGTAGGTCTGGTTCAAGACCGATGGAATAGCCCTGGTCGTCAGCAATTCCGCGCGGTTATGGGTCGGTATTATTACGGAAACCAGTGGATTTTGCTCCATCGCTCTATTCCTTTGCAACGTGTTGGCTAGATTTCATCTTGCTGATAGTAGTCAGGACCCTCTTGTTTTTAATCGGTAATGGAAAGCAGTCCACTAGCGGCAATAAATCCGGCGTTTGGGCTTTTGAGCCAACATCGGTCCACCATTGTAGGCCTTCCGCATAATTCCTTACAGTCACTGGTTTATCCCGGATACCCAGAAAATCAAAGAAATCTCTCCACTTGTCCGGGAAGTTCAATTCATCTCCGTCAGCCAGACATAACGCCCACGGTGTTCCGTAGGCGTGGCAGATAACTGCCGTATGAAAGCTGTTGGTTAGAACGAACTTTGATGACACTATCTCTTTAAGCTTTGATCGAAACTTTGCTCTGGTACACATTATATCAACAAATGTCTCTGCTCCAAGTTTGTTCTTTTTAGCTTCCCAATCGGCTCTATTTGTCCAGTGGGGTATGTAAGTTATCTTGTACTTAGCGGGGTTTCTATTGGCGTGAACAAACAGGGGCATCAACAGGGCGGGGTCACCCATCGGCGTCCTCTCATCGAGATTCAGCTCTCTAACCGTATGAGGGCCTCTAACGGCAAAAATCTTGACCTTGTGGGAATATGGCTCCTTCCTGATGTCAAAGTATTCACCGTGCCCCTTGCCCTGGCCCCATACATACAGTTCCGGGACCTTTAGCGAGTCCACCATGCTCTTGTGGAGCTCCGAACCAATGATCAGCAGGCAGAAACAATAGCTGGACAAGCTATCCAACGAACGCGCATTACAGTAGTTCACGGTCCTATATCCAAATCTTCTGACGAGCACTTCGGTAATATAATCTCCAAAATTTATTTGTTTTCTCTCTTCCCTCCAGTGCCATATCAGAACCCTGTCGGCGAAAATCTTCCTCAGCAACCTGCTTATGACAGGCAACCTGCATAATGCATAGATAAAGGTAAAATGGTCGGGTTCTCTTAACAAACCGATTGAGCGTTTGCATTCATTTAGTGCAACTTTCAATTCAGCTACACGTCTGTTAATGAAACGCCCGGGTTTCGTCAATATGGCTCCTAGTATATTGAGGGCTACGTGATAAGCTAAGGCCGGGTGTATTATCAGGTTAGCCAGTCTCTTTGCCATGCTTGGAGAACCGGCGGATTTCACAGCGGTCTCCCTGGAGCCTCTCTTGGTCTTTTCCTCAATGTGATATCCCTGCGATTGGACCAGTTGCTCCTGGCTGCATCTGTGTATTCTAATATGACCCTCTTCAGCCGCTTTCTTGACCAGTCTGCTGGCCTGTCTATTCCTGCAAATAACCAGAGTCGTGCCCTTCAAATCCGTTCTTTCAAGGCCCAAATTCCAGGGGTCCGCCGCGCAAATATCGGCATCCTGGGCTAATTCTGAGCAGTATTTGCACGCTTCGGGGCCGTTGTTGAGGTCATTTGACCAGTAGTCCTGCAAAGCTATGAACCTTTTCTGTCCGTTTTTCAGGTAGGCTGTGAATCCGCCGGGCCAGCCGCTGCCCCGATATTCAATCTGTTGAACATCGTCCTCCTTCACATTCAACTTCAGTAAGATTTCCTTTGTGAACTCGGTGTTGGGAGTGTGGTTACAGAACAGGCCAATGACAATCACGATATTTGTATGCTTGCCCTTCTGTTGCAACGCCCGCAGATTCCTCACATGGCAGGGCAATCCGACAAAGGCGTATCGCTTATCATAAGCCAGCGACTTGAGAACGGGAAGGGGATTATTGACCGCATAAACGGAATTCGTACGCGTGGATAGAATGTCTTCTTTGGAATTGGTTATTATTGTTTCAGGAACCAAGGGGTTCTCTGTCCCCCCTGCTCTCGTTACTACGGCAAAATCGACGGTTCCAGATTCCAGGAGATAAACCAGAAAACCCTTGACAAAGCCTCCCGACGAAGCGTGAAACCTTATAGCGTCGTTGCTGGACTGCGCAAAGAATATTGAATCTATGTGCCCAAAATATTTGATTGAAACCGATTCCATCAAGCACTCTGGTTACTTGGTCTGCAACATCGCCCGATAGTCATCTATTACCCTTTCAGTATCACCCATGGCAATAACCTGCCCCTCGTTTAGCAGCATCGTTCGCTGGCATAGGCCCTTCACAGCATTCAGGGCATGAGAGACGAAGACTATGGTCTTGCCTTCTGCCTTGAACTGGTCCATCTTGTCCCTGCATTTCTTCTGGAAGGCTTCATCGCCCACGGCGAGGACTTCGTCCAGGAGCAGAGTGTCGGGAACAGCGTGGATCGCGGTGGAGAAAGCCAAGCGGACGTTCATGCCGGAGGAGAAATTCTTCAGCTTCATGTTTTCGAATTTCTTGAGCTCGGCGAAGTCGATGATCTCGTCGTACGTCCTGTCCACTTCTTTCCGGCTTATACCCAAGATAGAGGAGTAGATGTAGACGTTCTCCCGGGCAGTCAATTCAGGCTGAAAGCCAACTCCTAACTGGAGAAACGAGGCAACCTTGCCGTCCAGGCGGACTGACCCGCCGTCGGGGTATAAGACCCTGGCCATTATTTTGAGCAGTGTGCTCTTTCCGGAACCGTTCCTGCCGATTATTCCGAGGGCTTCGCCCTTATTAACCTCAAAGCTGACATCCCTCAGCGCCCAGAACTCTTCGTAGGATAACCGCCGCCTAATCAGCCCGACTAGATTCTGGAAGAGAGTGGTCCTTTTTTCGTGGGGGATGCGGAATTTCTTGGAGACATTGTCAACGACTATGGCACTCATTACATCTTCTCCGCGAAGCCACGCTGTAATTTTTTGAAGGTGAAGCTGCCTACAAGATAGGCGGCGATGGCGAAACCAGTGACAATCACAGTACTATACAACGAAGGTAATTCGCCGACGACCATTACATCACGGTACATGATTATGAACGCGGTTACCGGGTTGAGCACATAATAGGGCATCAGATAATCTGGGATTATGCTCAGGGGGTAGATAATAGGTGAACAGAAAAAGAGGATCTGGGTCACGACCTGCCATATTTGGTGTAGGTCCCGGAAGTAAACAAAGAGAGAGGACATCAGCAGTCCGGCTCCGAAAATAAACCAGAAATAGATGATGTGAATCAGGGGAAACAGGAGCACGGTGATGGGCAGGTATCGGAGGAGGATAAATAATATGGGCAGCAGGACTATGAACTCAAGCAGGGAGCTTATGAGGGTGGTCAGAGCATTACTCAGGACCAGTATCTGCCGGGGTATATAGACCCTGGTCACCAGGCTGGCATTGCCGACGATGGCACGGAGGCTGGAAGATGTGCCGTTGGCGAAGAAACGCCAGGCCATTATGCCCACCAGCAGGTTTATGGCGAAATCTTGCTCGCGACCCCATAGGTGCCTGAAGATGAAGTACAAGACAAGTGCCAGCAGAAGAGGGCTGAGCAGAGACCATAAGAAGCCGAGGGCAGTATTCTGGTAGCGGTTTTTCAGGTCCACCGCGGTCAGGTTCCAGACTAG
>JAWOCP010000172.1:0-4765 GCA_046483735.1 Dehalococcoidia bacterium | reverse complement strand
CCTCGGCGTATTTACAGCTATAGCATTGCTGTGTGCGGTGAAAGTAAACAACACCGACCCTGTTAGCCGGGCCCGAAGCGTTGTTTGAAGCTGGAGGTGTCACGGGCGATGTCCCGTAAGCTAATATCAGCCATACAGCCAGGCCTGCCACGACGATAGGGATTACAATCCATAGAATCCTGGTTCTTTTACTCTTAGATGCCTGATTCTTTTTACCCTTATTTCCGGTTGCTTTAGTCACTTTGCTCCCTCCTCCGAAACAACAGCCTGGAGCAGCCTGGCCAGCGCTTCCTTATCTTGAGCAAATTCCGGTTTACCTATAGCGGAGCAATCGTGCAAGCGTTTCTGTCCCTTGAGCAAAGCCACGGCAAAGGCGAAGCAGGTGGGCAGTCCACAATCCCGGCAGTTGGTCCTGGGCAGAAACTCGAGTACGTCCTTTGCCTTTATCTCCCCCTTCCGCTCATACATGGGGGTAATGCTTGCTCGCTTCTCCCAGGTATCATTTATCAACTTCTTGACCTGATTCAGAACCTTGACGCCATCCTCCTCGCATGCCACCTGCCCCACATTTATCTCGCGGGGCATAAGGCTTATCGCTCCTGTGTCTGTCTTGAAATTTAGGTGGTGGGCCCCGGGGGTATATACAGCGTTCTTAACAACAGCATTAAGATAGGGAAAAACCTCACTTATGTCATCGCTAAGCTCGGCTTTTACCGCAACCCATTCCGGATTGCAGAAGCTGCGTCCCACCTTGGTTATCTTGTAGTCATGTATAAGCATAGCTCACCTCGTATTTGTGATTAATTGTTGTAATCGATCCTTATCAAGAGTTCAGCTACTCTCGCCCTTATCTCATCTCTTATTCTTCTCACCTCCGGTAAAGGCTTGCCTCTGGGGTCTTCCAGCCCCCAGTCCTCGGTCTTTACAAATGTGGCCGGGCATACCCCCTCCGCCCCACAGCCCATAGTCACCATCACATCTGCTTGCTCCACCATCTCCGTGGTCAGCGCTTTGGGCTTATTGCCGCTGATGTCCATGCCGACCTCTCGCATGGCTTCTACCACGGCGGAATCGACAGCATCAGCGGGAGCAGTGCCTGCCGAAAGCGCCTGAGCCTTCCCCTTCGCCAGTTGATTGAAGAAAGCTTCAGCCATCTGGCTTCGGCCGGCGTTATGCACGCAGACAAAGACGAGGGTGGGCAACCTGGTGGTTTTGTTCATTCTTCCAATATAGTCTTTATGATGAGTTCCCTTGCACTCTTCACTTCATCGTCGGAGACGTATTCCATGACTCCCTTGATGTCCTGCCCAATGTCTTCGTGGAGAGCTTTCTTTTTCATGCCTATATCTGTGGTGAGAACGATGCTCTTGGTGGGCTTGAAGCCGGACTGCTCCACGGTCTTCCTGGCACATTCGAAGGGGCAGCCATCCACGGTAATGACCTTCTTCGCCGCTTTGGTCTTGCCCAACACCGGCTTCACCCCAAGCGGCAGCGCCCCCAGACAGCCAATGGCGACTTTCTCCAGTCCAAGCTCCTTGACTGCCTCCAGGCAAGCCAATGCGCTGGTTATGCCTGTGTTCGACATCCCGCCGTAACATGAAAATATGACGTTCTCATGAGTCTTCATTCCCTCTTCCCAGTGTTTCTCTTCTGGCATAGTTCAACCTCCAAATTCTGTAGTGCTATCCTTCAGGGCCGCGCAGCACGAGGTCAAAGCCTCGCACCATATTTTTTGGACAACCTGTGTTTACGTGGTTCCTTTACCCAGATCAATCTTCTACTTCTTGGTTTTGTCTTCTTCAGCAAGAGCATTGGCAATAAGCTGAGTAATCTCTGCCTTATTGGGCACCCTACCGGCACAGACCAGCTCTCCGTTAATCAGCAGGCCGGGGGTGGTCAAGATAGGATATTCCATTATCTTGTTCATATCTTTCACCTCCTCAATCTCAGCATCAATGCCCAGTTCTTTTGCTACCTCCTTGGTGGTCTTTTCCAATTGCTGACACCTGGCGCAACCGGGGCCGAGAATCTTGATATTCATTTTTAACCTCCTGATTCTATTTATTGCATAATAAATCCAAAGACATAACCTGTGATAGTGGCAAAAATCACTACTAAGGCGATGTAAGTAAGAGTCCTCTTTGTTCCCATGATGCTGCGAATGACGAGCATATTGGGCAGAGATAATGCCGGGCCTGCCAGCAAGAGCGCCAGTGTTGGCCCCTTTCCCATACCCAGGTCCATGAAGGCGCTGACGATAGGAACTTCCGTAAGTGTGGCGAAGTACATCAGTGCGCCCAAGAAGGAAGCAATGAAGTTGGCCAAGAGACCATTACCACCCACCCAGTTAGCAACCACGTCCTGAGGAACAAAGGTGGTGATAATGCCTGCAATAAACACGCCCCCTAGCAGCCAGGGCACAATGAGGCGAACAAAGCGTAGCGTCTCCTTCATCCAGATACCCATCTCGCTCTTAGTGAACCAGCGCCACAGTATGAAGGCCAGGGCCACAAGCAGAGCGCCGGTTGCAATCCAGTTCTTTGAGGCGGCAGAGACCAGTATGCCTACCAGGACAGCGAAGAAAGTAATCTGCTGCCACCATTTCTTGGATTCAGGATCAGCCATCAGCGCATCGAATGCTGCCGAGTCCTTCAATGACTCTTCCTTGCGGTAAATGGTTGCCATAATCAAGCCGATGCCGGCAGCGAATGCGACGGCGCCTATTGCTCTGGCCAGTCCCAAGTCAAAGCCGAGAATACGGGCAGTATAGACAATAGCCAGGAGGTTGATTGCGGGGCCTGAGTAAAGAAACGCAATTGCGGGACCTATGCCAGCGCCTCTCTTGTAAATGCCTCCGAATAAGGGCAGGACCGTGCAGGAACAGACGGCCAGAATAGTCCCTGAAACCGACGCGACACTGTAGGAAAGGAGCTTCTTTGCCTGTGGGCCGAAATATTTCAACACCGATGCCTGCGAGACAAAAACAGCGATGGCTCCCGCGATGAAGAATGCCGGAACAAGGCAGGTCAGCACATGTGCCGATAGATACTCAAGTAGAGCGTTCCAGCCGCCTTGCAGTAATTGCATTAGAATTGACATGCTAAGTATTTCCTATAATGCGCATTAATGCATATAAATGTGCAAAAAAATTATGCGATGGTTTCTCCCGCACGCATCTTTTCAGCACAACCGGGACCCACCCGCACAGCTTTCCTCAAGCGCTCTCTATCCTGCTCAAGCGTCTTGTTCCCTTCCAGAGCCTTAGTTGTTGCCTGTACCAAATCGGCTAAGTAGTTATTCGTGTCATCCCTATCGATGGAGTAGAGTGACCAAAGTCCATCCTTTCTCAGTTTAAGGAAACCGGCCTCATAAAGTGCAGCCAAATTACGTGACGCTCTAGTTTGCGAGATATCCAATGCCTGCATTACTTCACAGACACAACACTCCCTCTCCAGTAAGATATTGAGTATTCTTAACCTGGTCTCATCCGAAAGAGCCTTGAAGGTTTTAATAGTCTCCCTCATAGAAGGACTCCTTATATGCGCATTATTGCATATACATTGTAATGCTCAATTCTTGACTTGTCAACTGAACTTTAGCGTAAACTTGCCCCATCGTGCTGAGTATTATGATCGTATTAGTAATCCTCGCCGGCACCAAACTGTGCTGAATCTATCGTCTCTGACTACAAACAAGCAGTATTAGGTATTTTCACCTCTATATGTTCTTCTTTTAGTATCAAAGCTTGTTCTCCTATGGGAAAGAGGAAAATCTAGCTGGGTTTTCAAATGTAATAAAAGCCTCCTCTGTTTCATAGTAATGGATCAAGTATCCGTACCATTTTGACCGCAGAGGATCATATTGAAGTTAAGCAGCATCGTTTTTTGATTTCTAAAACAGCAAAGGCAATTGTTGCCTCTCAGTCAAGTATGGTAAAATCAGTCAAGCAAGTGGCGGAAGGTAGGAAAAAAGCGGTCACCTGATTAGTAACGAAAAGAGGCGGTCTTCTCCTGCTTTTCAGGTTCAAAAGGTGAGGAAAACGGGGCTAAACCGTAGCTACTCCTTCCAAGCAGGGTGTCGCGGGTTCGAGTCCCGTCTCTCGCTTCACCCATCGCAATTCATCACAGGCGAAAACGATATGAAGCTCTGTTCCCATTACCAGTACCCTGCCCTGCCCGGGTTTCGACCAGGGTAACAAGTTCGTGAAGGTTGGAACCCTGGAAGCGCATCCCCTCAGAAACGCAAATTAGATTGGTGCTCCGTGACGATGCTATAATTTCGCCATCCTAGCAGGGCACCTGTATCGACATATATCCTGGATCAGCGGCGTAGGTCACCATGCGTCAGGTGCCAAGTAAAAACAGCGGAGGCTATAAGTTATGACGAATATGATATACCTCGTCCCCCATACCCATTATGATGCGGTCTGGGTCCTGACCAAGGAGGACTACTTCTATATCAACATCGAACTGATACTGAGAAAGGCGGTGGAGCTGATACAGAAGTCAGACTATAAATTCTTGATCGAGCAGACTGCATTGATCGAGGAGATTGAAAGAAGAAACCCGCTGCTCTTTCAAAAAATAACAAGGCTGATCAAGGCAGGCAAGATTGAAATCGCCGATGGCGAATACTTGATGGCCGATACCATGATCCCTAACGGAGAGACTCTTGTTCGCGAGATACTATTTGGAAAGAGGTATGTGAAGGAGAAGTTTGGTATAGATGTCCCCGTGATGTGGGCTGCGGACAGTTTTGGCTACAA
>JAWOCP010000137.1:0-24169 GCA_046483735.1 Dehalococcoidia bacterium | reverse complement strand
TCCACCGCCCGGTGGAGCAATGATTTTATCGTTCCTTCTTTCTTCCCCAGGATTTCAGCCATTTCTTTGATTTGTTTTTGCTCAAAAAACCTTAGCGCAATGACCTCCTGGTACTTGGCAGGAAGCCGGACGATTTTCTCCTGAATCTTCAGAAAATCCTGATGTTGTTTGAGTTCTTCCTGCGCTTCAATTAGTTCGCTTTCCGGGTCATGGGAAGATATGGGTTCAAAGCCTTGCTCCTGCGATTCTTCCAGTGATGCCGATTTTCTGTATTCGGCTTTTCTAACATACTGGTTAATTTCGTTGCTGGCGATTTTGTACAGCCACGAGGAAAACGAGATATTGCGCCAGCGAAATTGCCAGAGCTTTCTCAATGCCTCGAAAAATGTCTCTGAAGTGATATCCTGGGCAGCTTCAAGGTTGGCAGTTCGCCTCAGAATATAGCCAAAGATTCTGGCATAATAGTGGTCGTAAAGCTGGGCGAAGGCACCCGGCTCCTTTTGCGCTCGCTTGATTAGGGCCTTTTCTTCGTCTAAATCCATATCAACACGTAGCAGGGATTAGGCCTGGCTCAGCAATCAAGTGTACTAACAATAGCTTGTGTTTTCAAAGCAATGAGTCCACGACCTATCGCCCCAAACTATCTCGGACGTTTGCCACGGTTTCGTCGACAATTTCGCCAGCCTGGCAAAAATAGGACTCATCGCACGATAGGATATGGACAGTCCTGACAATTCGAGTCCGGACAGCGGGGCGGCTCGCCAAAATAATACCGAGCCTTTACGAATGTCATTCTGAGAAGTCCGGAGGAATTTGGACCACGAATAATCTCAAAACCTCGTGGTCAACTTGTCGAAGGATGAGGTCGATTCATATTTCCCGTATTTCCCTTTCCTTGCTCCCCCCCAATTCACTTACCTTATCCACAAAAGCTTCCGTAAGCTGGTCTATTTTCTTGGTATTGCTTTTGAGTTCGTCTTGCGATATGTCTTTATTCTTCTCCATCTCTCTCAGTTGTTCGATGCCATCTCTCCTTATATTGCGTATGGCAATACGTCGCTCCTCCACCCTCCTGGACACTAGTTTCACCAGCTCATTGCGCCGTTCCTCACTAAGCGGGGGAATGACCACCCGAATTACATTCCCGTCATTCGCAGGGTTGAGGCCGATATTGGCTGCAAGAATGGCTCTTTCGATGTCACGCAACGATGTGCGATCCCATGGCTGAACAACGATTAAGTTAGCCTCGGGCACAGACATGGTAGCAAGTTGATACAGCGGAACCGGTGAGCCATGATAGTCGACCGTGATGTTCTCAAGCAAAGCTGGAGTAGCACGCCCGGCCCGTATGCCAGCGAATTCTCTGGCCAACCCGTCCACGGCCTTCTGCATCCTGAGGTTCAGTTCACTAAGTAATTCATCCAACATGGCTCAGTGGTCAACACCAAGCTCAAACCTGGCAAATCTGCGTACCTTTATGTTCTCACCTACTTTAGCGATCGTTTCGGTAACAACATCCTTTACAGTTCTGCTAGGGTCTTTAATGAAGGGCTGACTGAGAAGGCAAACTACCTGCGGGTCCATTTCTGCCTCCGGTGGCATGTCCTCACTGGCGATAAATTGCGGGGATGCAGCGGCAATCTGCATAGCCAGGTTGCGAGCAAGTTCTTTAAATTCATCAGTGTGAGCCACAAAATCGGTTTCACAGTTTAGCTCCACTAATGCTCCAATGTGCTTGGTATGATGAACGTAAGCTTCGATAACGCCTTCGGTGGCAACCGCATCCTTCTTCTTCTCAGCAGTTGCCACCCCGCGCTCTCTCAGTAATTCGATTGCCTTCTCTATATCGCCACCAACCTCTAACAGAGCCTGATTACAGTCAAGTATCCCCGCACTCGTTCTATTTCTTAATTCCTTTACTGCTTCAATTGAGACTATCATGAAGATGCAATTTCTCCTTCCGGCTCCTTTGGTTCATCTGGCCCTTCCGGCTCAAAGGTATAAGAACCCAGAATTTCAATGGTTTCTTCGCGCTCGGGTTCGCCAGCCAATTTGGCAACTCCCACCTCTCCAGAAAACGCCTCAGTTTTGCCTTCGATTATGGCATCAGCTATTCTGCTACAAATCAATTTGACGGCCTTAACAGCGTCATCATTGGCGGGAATAGGATAATCAATGCCATCGGGGTTGCAATTAGTATCCGCAATGGCAATTACGGGTATGCCCAATTTCTTTGCTTCAGTGAAGGCAATTTTGTCTTTGATAGGATCAGCAATGAAGAGGGCCCCGGGAAGAGTCGTCATTTCCTTGAATCCACCCATCTGAGTATTCAGGTGGAAAATTTCCTTTTCTATCTTCACCCGTTCTTTCTTGGGTAAGAGGTCCAGTTCACCTTTATCCCGTCTATTCTCTAACCGAACCAAGTGATCAATCCGAGCTTGTATGACCGTAAAGTTAGTCAACATACCACCCAGCCACCTTTGGTTAACATAGCTCATACCACACCGTGTGGCCTCTTCTTCTATGGTCTGCTGAGCCTGTTTCTTGGTGCCCACAAAAAGAATGCTTTGCCCTCGAGCTGCTAAATCCTGGACAAAGGCGCAGGCCTTTTCTAACATACTAACTGTCTGCTCCAGATCAATGATGTGAATACTATTGCGCTGGGTAAAAATATATTTCTTCGCCTTAGGATGCCAGTAACTGGTATGATGGCCAAAATGAGCCCCCGCTTCCAGCAACTGTTTTAGTAGAACATTGTTTATCATGCTTATAATTTCACCTGCCGTAGATTAACAAAACTGGTATAATGTAACATGATTGGCTTGGATAATGCAACAAATCCAGGGATTGATTGGAAGTAATTCGCCTTTCCGAGCAAAGCGCAGAATCTAATCCCACCCGGGGCTGGTGCGTGAAGAACTCTTAATACGACTCAGAGGGGTATCTTGAAGTTTTTGTTGACCAAGTTTGTCCAGACCCTGCAACATGACATTGCTGAACGCTCTCCGTTGATAGGGTGCTTTTCGGTTGACAGGGAATGCACTGTTATTTATACTATTGAGCCAAAATTGAGGCAAGAGTTGCCCGAGTAGCGCAATGGTAGAGCAACCGACTTGTAATCGGTAGGTTAGTGGGTTCGAATCCCCTCTCGGGCTGGGTTTTTCAAATATTCTATGATAAGATTGCATCACGGAGGGGTGCCGGAGTGGTTAATCGGAGCAGACTGTAAATCTGCCGCCCGTATGGGCTACGTGGGTTCGAATCCTACCCCCTCCACTTTGAAGCATAGCAGGCCCACATAGCTCAGTAGGTAGAGCACGTTCTTGGTAAGAACGGGGTCACCAGTTCGAATCTGGTTGTGGGCTTTGAGATAAAAGGAGGTTAAGATGGCTAAGAAAGTATATGAGCGTGTTAAACCGCATGTCAATGTGGGCACTATAGGACATGTCGACCATGGGAAAACTACACTGACCGCAGCTATCACGCAGGTGTTGGCCAAAGCAGGCCTTACAGAGTTTCGGACCTTTGACTCCATAGATAATGCTCCCGAGGAAAAAGCCCGCGGGCTAACGATTGCCATTTCTCATATCGAGTACCAGACTGAAAAGCGTCATTACTGCCATGTTGACTGTCCCGGGCATGCTGACTACATCAAGAACATGATAACCGGAGCTGCTCAGATGGACGGGGCTGTTTTAGTGGTCGCTGCCGACGATGGTCCCATGCCTCAAACCAGGGAACACATCCTCCTAGCTCGGCAAGTGGAAGTTCCCCGCATTATGGTGGCACTCAATAAAGTTGACCTGGTAGATGACCCTGAGTTGTTGGACCTGGTAGAGATGGAAGTCAGAGACTTGCTCAAAAGGTACAACTTTCCTGGTGATGAAATCCCCGTTGTGCGAGTAAGTGCTCTCAAGGCCTTGGAATGCGGATGTGGCAAAAGAGACTGCCAATGGTGTGGACCAATATGGAACTTGATGGATGCCATAGACGAGTACATTCCTCTGCCGCAGAGAGAAAGAGACAAACCTTTCCTAATGCCAATAGAGGATGTGTTCAGCATCAAAGGACGAGGGACTGTACCTACAGGCAGGGTAGAACGCGGGGTGATCAAAGCGGGTGACGAAGTGGAGATAGTGGGATTGAAAGAGACAAAGAAGACAGTGGCAGTGAGCTTGGAGATGTTCCATAAGACAATGCAGGAGGCAGAGGCCGGCGATGCCGTTGGAGTGCTATTGCGTGGCCTGGACCGAGACGAAATAGAGCGGGGACAGGTGTTGGCCAAACCAGGCACGGTTAAACCGCACACCGAAGCTGAGGCTGAAGTATATATTTTGACTAAGGAGGAGGGTGGCAGACACACTCCTTTCTTCACCGGATACAAGCCCCAGTTCTATATCAGAACCATGGATGTTACAGGTGAAATAATCCTGCCTGAGGGTGTGGAGATGGCTATGCCCGGCGATAGCCTGAATCACATGAAGATCAGGACCATCGCTCCGGTGGCTATGGAAGAAGGATTACGGTTTGCCATCAGGGAGGGTGGCAGAACGGTAGGTGCTGGAGTCGTTACCGAGGTTATAGCATAGTCATGGTTAAGTGTTATTTCTGCGACTTTGTAGATAGATGTGGCTAAGAAAAAGGGCGACCTACGCGTAATTATCCACCTGGCTTGCAGTCAGTGTTCGCGGAGAACATATACTACGACCAAGAACAAGAAGAATGATCCGCAACGGCTCGAGTTGAAAAAGTACTGTCCAAGTTGTCGTGGCTACGTAATTCATCGAGAAATAAAGTAACTCATGACAAGTCATGCCAAGAAAGCCATAAGCACTAAGTCTGCCCCGGCTAAGAAATCGAGATTCACTTTCTTTGCTGAAGTAGTAGCTGAACTGCGAAAAGCCCACTGGCCAACAAGGCAAGAGGCCTTAAGATTGAGTCTTTTGGTTCTCATTGTGTGTACTATTGTGGGGGCCATTTTGGGTGCTTTAGACTACGGTTTCCACAGACTGTTTTTGCTTCTAGCAGGTGGCCAGTAGTAAATGATTAATGGAGAATGGTACTTATTATACGTCTCTTCAGGTCACGAGGAGCAGGCCAGGAGGAATCTAGAACAGCGCATCAAGTACATGGACGTTGGTGACAAGATCTTTGATGTGGTGATACCCACAGCTAAAGAGATTGAAATCAAAGCTGGCAAGCGTCGCACGATAAGCAAGAAGGCTTTCCCAGGCTATATCATGGTGAATATGAAATTGGACGAGCACAGCTGGGACATAGTACGTAATACTCCTGGTGTCGCTGGTTTTGTGAGCGCTGGTGTCAAGCCTGTTCCTTTGCCTAAACAAGAGGCAAACGCCATCCTGCAACGCATGGAGGAAGCTCCTACCGAGGTCAAGATGACGTTCAAGGACGGGGATAGCGTGCGTGTAACGAGCGGGCCTTTCATCGACTTCATCGGCAAAGTGGAGCAAGTTAACCTGAACAAAGGTAAGGTAATAGTCTTGCTGTCGCTCTTTGGCCGAGAAACGCCTGTGGAGTTGGACCTCCTGGGGGTGGAAAGGATATAACGTACCCTGAGCAGGAGTCCGCAACAAAATGAAAGAGAGAATCAGTAATGGCAAAGAAGGTTAAAGCGGTCGTTAAGTTACAGATACCTGCGGGCAAAGCTACTCCAGCACCGCCCGTGGGGCCTGCTTTGGGGCCATATGGTATTAATATTATGGCTTTTTGTAAGGAGTATAATGATCGAACTGATTCTCAAGAAGGTTTTATCATTCCTGCCGAGATAACTATATATGAGGATCGCTCCTTCACCTTTGTGACCAAGATGCCACCTGTTTCTGACCTATTACGGCGCGCTTTGGGAGTCGAAAAGGGCAGCGGCAATCCGGGAAATGAAAGAATCGGCAAAATAAGCAAAGATGCGCTGTATGAGATTGCGCGGACTAAAATGAAGGATCTCAATACCACTGATATTGATAAGGCAGCAAGCATTGTTGCCGGCACGGCTCGAAGCATGGGAGTAGAGGTTGAATGAGTTCGGGTTTGCCGGAAACAGATTGGTCTTGAAGGGATAAGTAAATGGCACAACACGGAAAGAAATACCAGGAAGCTAGCAAACTTGTAGACAAGGCGAAGACCTATTCCCCTGAGGAAGCGATTGAGTTAGCCAAGGAAGCTTCCTATGCCAAGTTTGACGAGACCGTTGAGCTTCATTTGAAGATGGGGGTCAATCCACGTAGTGCTGACCAGCAGGTGCGTGGTGTAGTCCTGCTACCAAACGGGCTGGGCAAAAAGACGCGAGTACTTGTTTTTACTCAAGGTGAGGGGATAAAGGCGGCGGAGGAGGCAGGCGCTGATTATGCTGGAGCAGACGAGCTCATCAAACAAATCGAAGGCGGTTGGCTTGAATTTGATGTGTCTGTTGCCACTCCTGACATGATGCCCAAAGTAGCTAAGCTGGGTCGTATCTTGGGGCGACGAGGTTTGATGCCCAATCCCAAATCTGGCACTGTAGTACCGCCTCAGGACCTGGCCCGAGTTGTGAATGAAGCTCGCAAAGGTAGAGCTGAATTTCGTTTGGATAGAACAGCTATTATCCATTTGCCTATTGGCAAAATCAGTTTTGATAAGGACAAGCTCCTGGAGAACCTGGCAGCGGCCGTTGAAGCTATTGTCAAGGCAAAGCCCAGTGGAGCTAAAGGGCAATATATCCGAAGCGCATCCTTGTCCACCAGCATGGGGCCGGGATTTAAGCTCGATATCGCATCTCTACTTGCCACGTCGAGTGTTCTGAGCAAGTAAACAAATCCCGGACTGCAATCCCGGCATACTTGACAGACTTATTCATTTACACAGCTATTGGATACACGTGACATACACCACCGATGACTGTCAGCACCAGCCAACTCGTTCTAGCCGGCGCAACTTATGTTGCCACACTCAAACTTGAGGTAGGGAAGACAATAAATAGTGAAAACTCTGCTAATCTATGTCTCCGTACATCATGGCAATACTGCGAAGGTCGCTGAGGTAATAGGGAACATTCTCGATGCCGACCTGTTACAGCTGAGGCAAGTAGATGCGAGCATGCTTGAACATTACGACTTAATCGGTTTTGGCTCGGGCATCTATTTTGGCAAACACCATAGAACTCTATTACGTTTTGTCGATACACTGCCTATACTGAGAAACAAAAAGGCATTTATCTTCTCGACAAGCGGACTAAGAAGCATGCGACTTATCCATGATTTCAGTAAAGCGCTGAAACAGAAAGTGCAGCAGAAGGGATTCCACATCATCGGGGAATTCTCCTGCAGGGGATTTGACACATCATGGGCAGCCATGATTGTTGGCGGAATAAACAAGGATAGACCCAACGCAAGAGACCTAAAACAAGCAGAAGATTTCGCCAGAGTCTTGAGCGCTGGAAGTCGTGCTGGCTAAGCCAAATACAAACCCCAGACTATTCGCACCATTTCTTGGAAATAGGCATTGCGATTATTTCCCTTATCTCCAGCCTTTTCGCCGGGTCTCTGTCAAACAAAGAAGCAGGATAGGTGGCTCGAAGTACAATGGCTGTGTCTGCCCCCTTCCCCGACCCACCAACACCAATCACGTCTTCATAAGGAGCCAAATAGCCGCAAGAAACCCCGATCAATGCGACCTCCACAGCCACCTTCATGCCCTGGCCAAAGCTGTATAGTGTTTCCTTTACCACTTGCTCGGGAAAGGCACCGGAAATTCTGGCCGCTTCCAATACCGAGTCATGAAAAACGTAGGGCACCTTGTCAATGACGGTGACTCCGAGTGTCTCCAGCTCTCGCCCAAATTCTTGCTTCACGCAGGGCCATTCTTCACCCCATTCCCGTCGGTATGGTGCTTCCGAAACACAAATCAACTCGGCCCTATCTTTGAGGCTACGGGCGAATTCAACAGCAGTTTCACCGGAAGTGCTGGCGACGACGACCTTCCTCACTCCGCCAAGTTCCAATCGCTGAGAAACAGCCTCGATTACCCACTGCGTGTTTTCTTCTCCAGGTTCGTCAAAGTAATAGACCTGCCTTTTAGACATCTTACCCATTGCTCTTTCTCCATATCGTGATTTTCGCTCCCGCCGCTACTTTCGTAAACGCAGTGGCGTCGCCGATGACCTTACCGAACACGACAACCGGACTCGCCGGGCGAATTTCATCCCCCAGGCTTACGGGAGTGCGACCAAAGAAGATGCAGACCGCAGTGCCGTCAGGCCAGTAGCCCAGATCGCCAACGTTTACCAGTTCCTGCCCAGCATCCAGTTCAAGACTCAGGGGAATCGAGAAATATATTTCATCTCCCCACAGATTGGCTCGGCCTTCAACAGGAAGTATTTCCCATATTGCCTGGGCCGTTCTGGTCTCATTTAGCTCAGCCGCCGCTTCAACCACCCCTCCAACCGTCCCTGCTTTTATTTGAATTTTCTTCCCCATGTTAGACTACCTTCAGAGAAATCATGGCTGAGCCCGTAACACACCCTCCCAGCCAGAAAACAAACGAATAATCTCAGTCTATCTTCTTGAACACCTTGCCCTTGGCTCCACACACAGGACACGTATCAGGTGGTTCTTTCTCTGAGGTGTAGCCACAAACAGGACAGACATAGTGAGGATAGGGTTCCTTAGCAGCCTCAAGATTATCAAGGAGTCTCTGGTAAAGCTGGGCATGTATCTTCTCTACCTAGCTGGCATAATAAAATGACCGTTCTCCTTCTTTGTTTCCTTCAGCCTTAGCCACCTCCAGCATCTCAGGGTACATCTTTTTGAATTCATGGCTCTCACCTGCTATGGCCTCCAGCAGATTCTCTTTGGTGCTCTTTATTCCCTTGAGCGCTTTGAGGTGATTATGGGCGTGAATGGTCTCAGCTTCGGCCGCAGCCCTGAACAGCTTTGCCACCTGCGGGTAACCTTCCTTGTCCGCAGCAGAAGCAAAGGCAAGATATTTGCGATTTGCCTGTGATTCCCCGGCGAACGCCTCTCTCAAGTATTCTTCAGTCTTCGACATTGCCACTTTTCCTCCTCTTGGTGATAAAATTTATCGTGTAAACAGGTGTATTATACTATGACAAGGGGGTGAGAATGAAAGTAGCCAAAGTAGATGAAATGCAAGACCTGGACAAGCGCGCCACAGCAGAATTTGGCATTTCACAAGAGCTTCTGATGGAGAACGCCGGTCAGGCAGTGTACTCCGTCATATCGCAGGAATTGGGAATAAAGAACAATAAATTCGTTGTCCTCTGTGGGAGTGGTAACAACGGTGGAGATGGGCTGGTTATTGCCAGAAAGATCCACTCTAACGGCGGCAAGGCAAGGGTTTTCCTCCTGGACGACGAAACCAAATTTGCAGGGGCGGCAAGAAAAAACTTCGAAATCGCATCCAGAATACCGATAGAAATTTCTAAGGTGGATTCAATTGACCACATAATATTGGAACTCCTTGATTCCGATGGTATTGTGGATGCCATATTTGGCACAGGTCTCGTCAGGGAAGTTGGCGGGATATACAAAGATGCGATTCAACTCATAAACGAAGGCCAGACGACAGTATTTAGCGTTGACATTCCTTCAGGCATAAATGGCGATACGGGCGAGGTGATGGGTGTGGCCGTAGAGGCGGACTATACCGTAACATTCGGGCTTCCCAAGCTGGGAAATATGCTTTATCCCGGCTATGACCATTGTGGGGAATTGTACGTTTCGCATATATCTTTTCCCCCTGTCCTGTACACCTCCGATGCCATAAAGGTAGCAATCAATAATCCAGTGGAGCTTCCTGAAAGAGCCAGAGATACCCATAAAGGCAGCTACGGGAGAGCACTTTTCATCGCTGGTTCCCCAAGTTACCTGGGTGCGCCATATTTCTCAGCGTTATCCTTTCTCAAGGCAGGAGGGGGGCTTGCGTACCTGGCAGCACCAAAATCCATTTCGTCATTCATGGCAGGCAAGGGAAGCGAGATTGTCGTCGTCCCCCAAAAAGAGACGCCTTCGGGAAGCATAGCACTGGGAAATAAGGATGAGCTTCTGGAGTTTTCCCGAAAAGTGGACATTGTGGCCATTGGGCCGGGCCTGTCTTTGGACAACGAAGCACAACAGCTGGTGCGGGAACTTGTCCCAGAAATTGACAGGCCTCTACTCATAGACGGCGATGGAATTACTGCCGTTGCCGAAGATTTGGGAACAATAAAGAAAAGGAAAGCAGCAACGATACTTACACCGCATCTAGGCGAGATGTCTAGAATTACAGGAATGGAGATAAGCGAGATAAATAGAAACAAGATAGATGTTCTGCAGAAAACGGCAAAAGACCTCGCTGCCATAATCATTCTAAAGGGGGCCCATTCCCTCATAGGCTATCGCGACGAAACCGTGTTCATCAACGTAAGCGGTAATTCCGGCATGGCTACAGCCGGGAGCGGTGATGTCCTCACGGGAACCATCGCTGCCATGTACGGTTTAGGATTACCCTTAGAAGAGGCGACAAGAATGGGTGTCTTCATCCACGGGCTCTCCGGCGATGTGGCTGCCGTAGACAAAGGTGAAGACGGCATAACGGCACAGGACATACTAGACTCGCTCCCCGAAACGATGAAGCTTTACAGGGAAAATTTTGCTGAAATCTCGGAAAACCTTTATGAAACCGTCTTCGTGGTGTGAAGCCGTTTAGAAACGCGGTTGCCCGATTTATTGCAGTACCTATTCGTCATTGCCAGGAGCGAAGCAACGAAGCAATCTCCCTGGGAGGCAATGAGATGGCTACGCCCCTACTTATCGGGGCTCGCAATGACAAAACGTGAAAGGCCCCAATTTCATCGGGGCACCTACACAATCTGGAGGTGAATGAAAAATGAAGGCGATGGTGCTTAAGAAAATCTCTTCGGCCGAAGAAAAACCTCTGGAGCTGGTGGATTTGGCCGAACCTGTGCCTGCGGCGGGACAAATTCTAATCAGGGTTTCCGCCTGCGGAGTGTGTCACACCGAGCTTGACGAAATTGAAGGCCGGGTCCCTCCTCCAAAATTCCCAATTATCCTGGGCCATGAAATTGTTGGCAGGGTGGAAAGCTTGGGGCCGGGGGCAGGCAAGTTCCAAAAGGGCGATAGAGTAGGGATTGCCTGGATTAATTGGGCCTGTGGCCGTTGTTCCTTTTGTCTCCGAAGCGAGGAAAACCTCTGCGACAGCGCAAAATGGACAGGGAAAGATGCCGACGGAGGCTATGCTCAATATACCGTGGTATCAGAGGATTTTGCCTATTCGATTCCACACAAATTTACCGATTTGAACGCCGCCCCCCTGCTCTGTGCCGGAGTGATTGGCTACCGGGCCCTAAGACTCTCTGGGATGGAAGATGGCAGGACACTTGGGCTTTACGGCTTTGGGGCTTCCGCCCATATTGTTATCCAGATTGCCAAATATAGATATCCTGACGCCAAGGTTTTCGTCTTCACCAGGCCTAACCAGAAAGAACATCAGAATTTGGCCAGGAAATTGGGAGCAGACTGGATTGGAGCGACCGATGATACTCCCCCGGTTAAGATCAACAGTGCCATTGACTTCACTCCTGTGGGAATGCCAGTGCGTGAAGCTTTGAGGAATTTAGAAAAGGGAGGTAGGCTAGTCATAAATGCCATCCGTAAGATAACGCCCATTCCCGAATTGAACTACACTGATCACCTTTGGTATGAAAAGGAAGTGAAGAGTGTCGCCAATGTAACCAGAAAAGATGCTCAAGAATTTCTCCCCTTAGCTGCCGAAATCCCCATTGCGCCCGAAATCCAAGAATTTAGCTTGGAGGAAGCAAACGAAGCCCTGATTCTCCTCAAGGAAGGGAAGATCCGTGGGGCGGGAGTCCTCAAAATAACCGAATGAAAACCAGCCTGACCTGCATGTCAGTGATTTGCGGAAATGCTGACACCGAAGGAAAAACGAAAATTTGACAAACCAATGACGGATGTGCTACCATAAAAGTCGCCCCAGGTAGCCAAACAAGAAGTTGGTGGACGAAGAACCGAGCCTCAGTAGACGGAAGTCGATGATTAGGCGCAAGCCGAAGGGTAGGCAGAAGTCGAAAGGAGTAGGGGAGGAAACCAAAGAAGGGAGGTTGCTTGGGGCAGTTTTTGTATTCCATCCCCAACTGTTCCTGCTTCCTTTAAGCAAGTAACACTTAATTCGCAACCGGGAACCAGACAACCTACAGATTATATTTTGAAACTTCTCGCTCATTGAGTACAATATGGGCAGACGGGTGAACCGGCGAATTCAATATGGGCTCTGACATCATACGGAATGCCAGCGCTGTTTTGGCCTCGCCTATAGTCAGGCAGTCACCGTAAAATGAATATCTGAGGGAGGCAAGAAATGAATACTATTGAACGGGCGTTGATGCATGCTTTATTTGCTCACCTGCATCACAACATCGACCAGGCGGTTGATTTCAAAGCCTTTGCAGAGTTAAACCGGAAAGTCAGTCAAATGTGGCCCGGAGCTTTGACTGTAGGGCCGGGAGATGATGCTGCCGTCTTCCGGATGCCGGGGCGCGAAGGCTATTTTGTGGCCAAGCAAGAAAGCCATTGTTCTCCCTGTGTGCCAAGGCCTTATGACGCCGCGGCAACCGGAGCTGGTGGCGCCATGCGAGATATCACTGCCATGGGCGGCAGGCCCCTGTTCCTGCTGGACTTCATAGGAACCAGACCATTACAACAAGAGGTCTTAGTAGGACCTTGCGGTTTCACAGGCAAATGCACCTGTGGCAAATGCAGAATCATGACAAGTCAAGAAAGGCTCAACCTGATGGTTCAGGGCATAAGAGACATGTGCGCCGTTATGGATGTTTTCGTTATTGGAGGAGGTCTTTCGACGTCTTTCACCGACATTGTCCCGGCAGTCGTGGTGGCAGTCATTGGCAAGTTAGTTACCGAAGAACCGCTTACAAAGCCCGCCAAGATGGCCGGTGATAAGATTATTCTTATTGGTGACACCGCAAATGATGGGAACGACACTCTGTTCAGGGCGGGATTAGTGCCAGAGATGCGACCAGCTAAAGCTCTTTTTGAGGAAGAAAGAACGACTTTGGAAGCCAGTTTGGCTGCCTTCCACACTGGCCGGATCCATGCCTGCTCCGACCTAGGAGCTGCCGGCATCGGGGCAGCCATCTGCGAATCGGCCAGATATGGTGGCTTTGGGGCAAAAGTCGACTTATCCGCAGTGCCAGTCAAAGCGGAGGGACTCACTGCAGAGGAAATCCTGATCTGCGAGACTCAGGCCAGGATGGTTCTTCAACTTCCTCCGCCTCATGTCGATGAAGTAATGGCGGCCATTCGATCCCAAAATGGTGTTGCCGCCATAATCGGTGAGATTAACAATGATAGCAAGGAAGTGTTCGAATACCGCGGGCAAACTATAGCCACCATTCCAAACGAGCCATCTCGAGAAGTACTGGAGAGCTTGAAGAAGTGAAGTAATTACGCCACAGGAGCACAGACAGTAGCCGCGACAGATGATTTACAGCCCGGATCCGCATGGACGCAAAATGGCGATTGTCTGCTTCGTTTCGGGTTCAGGCACGAACTACCAGAAGATTGTTGAACGGGACCCCAATCAGGACTACGTTGTGTTCACGAACAGACCCGATTGTGCAGGCATAAACAAAGCCAGAGCGAATAACCATCTCACAATCGAACTGAGCCACTTGCCGTATTTGAAGGTTGCAGGAGATAAATATGGCTCGGCGAATATTCCCAGGAATTGTCCAGAAAGGGTCAAGTTCGAACAAGATCTGTGGCACCTTATCGAGGACAAAATCAAGAAAGCGCCCGACTTGGTCTGCCTAGCAGGCTATGACCAATGGTTAACCGATTGGACGGTAGATAGGTTCTACCCGAAAATCTTGAATATTCATCCTGGGGATACGACAAAAGGTTACTCAGGTTTGCACTGGATTCCTACCGCCAAAGCTATACTATGCGGCGACAAACAAATGCGGGCGACTCTGTTCATTGTTGATAGAGGAGAGGACACGGGACCCGTGTTGGCTCAATCCAAACCTCTTGAAATAATCCCGACGCTCAGGGCATTAGAAGCAGAAGGAATACAGGGACTACTCGATGGGTTGGATGAAGTTATGAGTTTTGCGAAAAAGCATACCGTAACCAGTTACGATGTTTTTCAGAAGTCGGCTGATGCAGAGCACAAGGCAGTCCTGCAAAAAGTATGTGAGAATCTTCAGAGTGCTCTTAAGAAAGCCGGAGACTGGGAAGTCTATCCGTTTGCCGTACATGATTTAGTGGGACGTGGACGTGTAAAGGTAATTCGTAGAACAGTTTATGTAGATGGTAGGCAAATGCCAGCTTATGGCTACAGGATGGACATGGATCATGAACTGCCAAAATGATGAGCCAGAAACGGCGATTTCAGAGGCTACAGAACAAAATTTGACAAACACTTGACAGATGTGCTACCATAAAAAAGCCCCAAGTAGCCAAACAGGAAGTTGGTGGACGAGGAACCGAGCCTGAGTAGGCGGAAGTCGAAAGGAGGAAGGGAGGAAACCAAAAAAGGGGAGGTTACTTGGGGTGTTCTATTTTTCAAATCTGTTCGGGCCTAAACTTCCACCAGGACCCTCAGCCCCACGGCTCACTGAGACCTTCTGCGCCAAGATACTGGCGATGGCTTTCTTGCCTCCAAAAATCCCTTCACGGTAGCGAAGCACGCGGAAATCTCCAAAGATGTGTAGTAGTTCATTGTGTCTGAGAAGATGGTCCGGCTTTCGCGGTTTCCCAAATAGCACATGATCGACAATAAACGTTTCATAGACCAGCATACCGCCGGGTTTCACCCAATTTTTCATCTGGGGCATAAGTGACCGCTGGAGATAGTTGAAGCAGATGACTAGGTCATAAGCTCCTTCCTCGAAATAAGGTATCTTTTCCAGGTCTGATACGCTGGTTCTGATGGAAACGCCTTGTTCTCGAGCAAGTGCCAGGGCCTTTTCGATTGCCTCATCAGAGCTATCCACACCTTCAACCTCAAATCCCAGTTTCGCCAAATAGATGGCATTTCGACCGCTGCCCATAGCAATATCGAGCGCACGCCCACGCGGCAAGAGGCCACTGTTCTCTGCCAGGAACTGAGAGGGCTCGTGAAGTGTATCGTCGGAGTTGATTGTCGCATCCATAATTGACCTTTTTCATATTATACGGGCACTGATTATTCCACACAACGCTCAGATTGTTCAACCGTATGGACCCGACTTGACAATGACCACTTGCAAGAGTAGCATTTTGCACATCATGACTGACCGTGGACCCAAACAGGACAGAATATACTACAGGACATTTAGTCTATCTAATGGATTCGGAAAGGACGAAGCCCACTTGTTGTCGTTAAGGATTTGAGATGTGTGGCATCATCGGCTATTGTGGCAAAAGACCGGCGGTTCCGGTCGTTCTGGAGGCCCTGAAGTGCCTGGAATATCGAGGCTACGACTCAGCAGGCATAGCTTCTCTATGCGATGGCAAACTGCTGATAAGGAAGGATGCCGGCAAGATTGACGAAGTCGTGCAGAAACACAAACTGGCAGACATTCCCGGCAATATCGCCATCGGGCATACTCGCTGGGCAACCCATGGTTCCGTCACCCGACTCAATGCCCACCCTCATTCCGATTGCACCGGCAGGGTAGCGGTAGTCCACAACGGCATTATTGAGAACAGCCAGCAGCTCCGACAGGAACTCACCAGGGCAGGGCACCAGTTTAGCTCGGAAACCGATACCGAGGTCATCCCTCACCTCCTTGAAGATGAGCTCAAGAACGGGCATTCCCTGGAACAGGCTGTGTTGAATGTAGCTCCCAAACTCGAGGGGTCCTATGCCTTTCTGGCCGCATGCCTCGATGATCCGGACAAAATCACAGGCATAAGGAAGAACAATCCCCTGGTTGTCGGCATCGACACTTCCGACCACTACGTTAGTAGCGATGCTCTGGCCTTCTCTCAATATACCGACCAGGTGATGGGCCTGGAGGATAACGAGGTGGTGGTGCTGACACCGGGCAAGATTGAATTCTTCGATGCCCGGGGCAACAAGCTGGTTAAGCAAGCCAGGAGACTCGACCATAGCTGGGCCAAGAGCGACAAAGAGGGCTACCAACATTTCATGCTCAAGGAGATAATGGAGCAAGCTCAGGTGCTCGGCCAAACAGTCGACCAGGACGGAAAGAAATTCACCAGGATCGCCTTGGATATCCTGAGGGCAAGGCAGGTTATCATAACTGCCTGCGGCACCTCCCGCTATGCTGCTCTGGTCGGTCGCTACCTCTTCTCCCGGGTGGGTAAGAAGTTCTGTGATGTAGTGATGGCCTCTGAATTCGGTTATTTTGCCGAGTCTGTGGACAAAAACACCGTCGTCATCGCCGTTTCCCAGAGCGGCGAGACCGCTGATGTGGTCGAAGGAGTAAAGGCCGCCAGAGCTGCCGGGGCCCAGGTTGTCTCCATCATCAACCGGCCTAACTCCATACTGGCCGACCTGAGCCACGAGGTCATTCATCTCAATTGCGGTTCTGAAATAGCAGTGGCCGCTACCAAAACCTTTCTCTCTCAGTTGGCCATTTTCTACCTGTTGTCCTTCTCCATGGTTGACTCTTTCGATGAAGCAGCAGCCAGGCTTACTGACCTCAACAGCGGGATAACCAGAGCTCTCGACTGGAACAAAAACGAGCTTATCAAGCTCAGTCAAGATCTGAAAGATAAGAACGATTTCTACTACATCGCCCGAGGAATTAACTTCGCCATTGCCTCGGAAGGCGCCCTCAAACTTAAGGAAATCTCCTACATCCATGCCGAAGGTATGCCCGCCGGAGAACTCAAACATGGCACCCTAGCCCTCATCGAGCCCGGCACACCGGTGGTGGTCATTTGCCCCGCCGACTATACCTTCTCCGAAACCATAAGCAATGCCATAGAAGCTAAATCACGCGGCGCCTACATCATCGCTGTCTCCGACAGGGAAAGCGACATCTACGATTCCTGGATTAAGATTCCCCAAGTTGATGAGTTGCTCTATCCCATGGTTGCCGTGGTCCCCCTTCAGCTTCTGGCTTATTATCTCGCCATTAATCGTGGTTGCGACCCTGACAAACCCCGCAATCTGGCAAAATCGGTGACGGTGAAGTAGATGTTGAATGAACGACATCGTGTGCGATCTACTGCTCTCTTATCCATAACATAAACCCTCACACACTCCTTCGCCCAAAATGCCGCGTTCCTCAGGCGGCAATCGCCATCCGGATGTAGGCTTACGCCAACACTTTGAAATCAGTCATCAAAACGCCCATTTCATCAAGGGACTTGACAAATCCAAGGAACCATATTACTATAAGGGGGACGGCAAGCGGCTACCGTCTACCGTCCTGATTATAAGAAACAAGGAGTAATAGACACGCAAAAGGTAACTGCCAAAATTAACAGTAGGGGGAAAGCAGAATGAATTTACAGCGACCAAATGCAAATGATGCCACGAGAACAGTCAATCGCTCCAGAAGTGTTGTCCCAATGAGTGGTTTGTGCTCGCGCTGCATCGATGGATGCACCGGCAACTGCGAGGTGTTCAAGGCAACCTTTCGCAGCAGGGAGTTACTCTATCCGGGACCATTTGGAGATATCACTGCCGGCGGAGACAAGAACTACCCGGTTGACTACTCACACCTCAACATACAGGGATATGCCTTGGGAGCCAAGGGGCTACCGGATGGCGTTATCGGAGACCCCGATTCCGCCCTTTTCGGGGCGGTAAACACCGAGACTGAGTACGGGTGGGATAAAAAAGTCAGGATGCGCATACCTGTATTCACCGGCGCACTGGGTTCCACTGAGATTGCTCGCAAGAACTGGGAACACTTTGCTATCGGCGCTGCCTTGAGTGGAATTACTCTCGTCTGTGGCGAAAATGTCTGCGGCATTGATCCTCAGCTCGAACTAGATAGCCACGGAAAGATCGTTCATGCACCAGATATGGATCGTAGAATTGAAACATACCGCCGCTACCACAACGGCTATGGCGAAATTCTGGTGCAGATGAACGTTGAGGATACCAAACTGGGTGTTGCTGAGTACGTAATCCGGAAGCACGGACTTGATACGATCGAATTCAAGTGGGGGCAAGGTGCGAAATGTATTGGTGGGGAGATAAAGGTCAATAGCCTGGAACGTGCCCTGGAACTGCAGAGACGCGGCTATATTGTTACTCCCGACCCATCGCATCCGGTCAGCCAGGCAAGCTTCAGGGACGGCTCGCTTAAGGAATTTGAGCGCCATAGCCGCCTCGGCTTCATTGATGAAGAAGGGTTCTACGCTGAGGTCGAGAGGTTGAGAAACTTGGGCTTCAAGCGTATCACCTTGAAGACCGGGGCCTACAGTCTGCGCGAGTTGGCCATGGCCATCAAGTGGAGTTCAAAGGCCAAGGTTGACCTGTTGACTATAGATGGCGCCGGCGGTGGTACCGGGATGAGTCCGTGGCGCATGATGGAAGAATGGGGTATTCCCACTCTTTATCTGCATTCTGCGGCCTATGAATTCTGCAACAGGCTGGCCAGCAGGGGCGAACGAGTGCCCGACATCGCATTTGGTGGCGGCTTCAGTAGCGAAGATGGCGTCTTTAAGGCGCTGGCGCTTGGCGCCCCCTTCGTCAAAGCGGTGTGCATGGGTCGGGCGATGATGATTCCAGGCATGGTAGGTAAGAATATTTCGCTTTGGCTTAGCGAAGGCAAATTGCCAAACACCGTCAGTCAGTTCGGGACAACGCCGGAGGAAATCTTTGTCTGTTACGAAGAGGTCAAGGATCTGGTCGGCCCTGAAGAGATGAAGAATATCCCACTCGGTGCTATAGGAATATATAGCTACAGTGAAAAGCTGAGGGTTGGGCTACAGCAGCTGATGGCTGGCACCAGATGCTTCAGTTTGTCGGCAATCAGCCGCAGCGACCTGATGTCACTGACCGGGGAGTGTGCCAGGGTCACCGGTATCCCTTACTTGATGGATGCCTATCGAGAGGAGGCGATAGACATACTCGAAGATCGTCATAATGGGCCGGGCGCCAAGCACGCTACAAGTTCTGGCGCGAGTCATTCTAAGATTGCTGGCATGGCGAAAAGCGACAAATGATGACCGTGCCAGACATGATAAGAATAGCCTTTATATCCTGGCCAGTTATGTCACCGTTAGAGGTATCGGAGATGAAAAAAGTTTATGTAAAGGAAGAGGTGTGCATCGGGTGTCATCTGTGTGAGGTGTATTGCCAGCTACAACACGCACGGTCGGCAGACCTGGTCAAGGCGTTCAAAAGGCAGTCACCGCCCTTACCCAGACTCCGTGTGGAGGGAAAAGGGGTGGTATCCCTATCGGTGCGCTGCCAGCAGTGTGATGAGGCCCCCTGTGTCCTGGCCTGCCTTACTGGTGCTCTCACCCGTGATGCTAACGGGGTAATCACGGTGGACGAAGAGCGTTGTATTGGTTGCTGCACATGCCTGTTGGTTTGCCCCGTGGCAGCGATAAGGCAGGATATAGGGCATAGGAAGGTAATTAAATGCGACCTCTGCCAGGGCGAGGAAATTCCAGCGTGCGTGGCCAATTGCCCTAACGAAGCACTCGTGTACGCGGAGGTACAAGATGGGAGTCTCGAAGTAGAACGCAGGTAACCAAATAAATATCATGGAGGTGCGCAATGTCGTACAATTGGGGACCACACTATATCGTTCCTTCGGAAGTTTTGAAGAGGTATTCTGGCAGTGTTCTATTGCGGGAGGAATTTGACGAAGACCTGCTACTTAAGGAATTGGAAGAATTGGGTCTTACTGGTCCTATCGTGAGGATAACTAACCCCTGGTACTATCGCAAGAAGAACACGGATACATGGATTAAGATCGGTGAGTCAAAGGACAGACAGCAAAACTTCCCGGTGAGGTGGGACACGACAAGTTTGAAAAATGGGCAATATGAGGTAATAGGACTGATGCACGTCTTCGTCAGAAAGGATGGTGAGGAAACAGCTATTGCCCGGGAAAACGTAGTGGAAGTTACTGTCGAGAACTGAACCAGCATAAATGCATGAAGGAGAGGATTCTAGATGATTGCCATAATTGATTATGGTGCGGGTAACCTGCGTAGCGTGGTTAATGCTGTCAACAAACTGGGCTACCAGCCAAAGGTGACGAGCAGTCCCCACGACGTGCTCGACGCACAGGCAGTCATTCTGCCCGGGGTTGGCGCTGCCGCCGACACCATGGTCAACTTGAAGGAAAGGGGACTGGACAAGTCGCTTAGCCACTTCATATCTGATGACCGGCCTTTCCTCGGCATTTGCATCGGTCTGCAAGTCCTGTTCACTGATACTGAAGAAGGGGGCCTGCATCCCTGCCTCGACGTCATCTCTGGAACAGTCCGTAAGCTTCCCTCCGGGCTCAAAATCCCACATATAGGGTGGAACCAAGTAGAGCAGAAGCTGTCTCATCCAATCTTCGATGGCATACCGGACGAAGCTAATTTCTATTTCCTGCACAGCTATTACGCAGAGCCTGATGACACATCACTGGTGGCCGGCGAGACCGAATATGGCATTCCGATATGCAGTGTCCTGATCCGAGGCAACTTGGTGGCTACGCAGTTTCACCCGGAGAAGAGTGGAGAGTTCGGACTCAGGTTCTACGACAATTTCATCAAGATGGCACTAAGTTAAAAGGTCAATAGCATATAGGCACATCAGACAGAGAGACAATGACAAAAGAAGAGAAGGTGAAATACCTCATTATCGGAAATTCCGCCGGGGGAATCGGTGCTGTGGAGGCTATCCGCGAGGTGGATAAAAACGGACCGATTACAGTAGTCTCCGACGAGCCATATCCTGCATACTCCAGACCCCTTATCTCAGACTATCTGGCTGAGGGATATGCGCTGGAGCGGATGCTATTTCGGCCGGCTGATTTCTACGAGAAAAACGACATTCAGGCGATTCTTGGACAGAAAGTAACTGAACTCGATGTCGAGAAGCATGCCATCAAACTTGAGGACAACAGAACAATAATCTGGGATAAGTTACTGCTGGCTGTTGGCAGCTTACCAATCATCCCTCCGATAGATGGACTCGGACTGAAATGCGTCTTTACCTTTTCTACGCTTGATGACGCCAAGGCGATCGACCAGTTCCTAAAACACTATCATAGAGAAGCTAGGGCCGTGGTCATCGGTGGCGGTCTAATCGGGGTAAGTGCCACAAATGCTCTGGTGAAGAGAGGGGTTAACGTCACCGTTGTCGAAATGAAGGAACGGATCCTGAACACAGTACTTGATGAAGAAGGCTCAAGTCTGGTGGCGGCAAGTCTGAAGCAGTTCGGAGTTGATATCATCACCGGCAATACCGTAACAGGGGTTAGCAACTATGTGCCTGGTGAAACTGCCTGTGTAACCACGGATGACGGTCGACAGTTACCCTGTGAAATCGTAATTGTAGCTATCGGTGTACGGCCACGCGTCGAGCTTGCACCTGAGACCAGGATAAACATCAACCGGGGTATAATAGTCGACCGCCATATGGCTACGTCCAGTCCGGATGTCTATGCCTGCGGGGATGTGGCCGAGGCTTACGACTTTGTTTACGATGACAACCGGCTTACGTTAATATGGCCCAATGCTTACGTGGGAGGAAGGGTCGCCGGACTCAACATGGCCAGTAGCCCAACCATATATCAGGGGGGCACCGCAATGAACGCAATTAAGTATGTGGGGGTAAGCATAGTGTCGGCTGGCATAGTAGCTCCACCTGATGACAGGTACGAGGTAATCAGCCACAAAGATGATCATGTTTACAGGAAGGTTGTCCTGAGAGACGGGCTGATAGTGGGCCTCGTCTTCAGTGGTGACATTGAGAGGTCGGGCATCGTCTACAATTTGATGAAGGACAGGGTAAATGTCGACAGCTTCAAGGAAGTTCTTATCGCTGATGATTTCGGTCTGGCTTCTCTCCCTGAGAATATCTGGCGAGACAGGCTGGCAACATTGCCCCCGGAGTCAACCTTGCCACTGACTTCTGCTGAGCGGCCTGAGAAGTTGCTCGTTGGAGAATAGCCATGCGAGATATCAGACAGTTGAATAACCCTCACCACGATGAAAAGGTAATAGATGCCTGCTCCATATTTGGTGCCATCGATACTTCGGGCAGGAGCTTTTCGGGCAAAGGCGTAATCAAGGCTATTGCCAATATGCATGACCGTGGTAACGGATTGGGTGGAGGGTTCGCCATCTACGGTCTGTATCCAGAACATGCTGACCTGTACGCCCTCCACATCATGTTCCTGAGTTCTGAGGGGAAGGTACAGACAGAAGCATTTCTCAAGGAGAACTTCGACTTGGTTCACGCGGAAGAGGTGCCGACAAGAACGACGCAGTCTATTATCAATCCACCACTGGTATGGCGTTACTTTGTTGACGTGGGTCGCCATCAGTCCGTACAGCAATCAACGGACGACTATGTCGTGGCAAAGGTGATGGAAATAAACACCAGGTTACAGGATACCTTCGTCTTCTCCAGTGGCAAGGACATGGCCGTGTTCAAGGGTGTGGGCTACCCTGAGGACATAGCTGACTACTACTGTCTCGAGGAATATGAGGGTTATCTGTGGACGGCCCACGGAAGATTTCCTACCAATACTCAAGCGTGGTGGGGTGGCGCTCACCCATTTTGCATATTGGACTGGACAGTGGTTCACAATGGTGAGATTTCATCATACGGAATAAACAGGCGTTATCTGGAGCAGTTCGGCTATCAGTGCACCATGCAGACTGATACTGAAGTCATAGCTTATGCTGTCGACCTGCTGGTACGAAAACACGGACTTCCTATCGAAATTGCCGCCAAGGTGTTTGCACCGCCACTCTGGTCTGACATCGAGCGGCATCCATCACAAGAGCAAGAACTATTGCGAGTATTACGCCTGGTATATGGCAGCCTGCTGATGAATGGGCCTTTTACGGTGATAATCGCACATCAGGGGGAAATGATCGGCCTCACTGATCGCATCAGGCTACGACCGCTGGTTGTTGGCGAAAAGGGTGATATGCTGTATCTTTCATCCGAAGAGTCGGCAATCCGCCTCATCTGCTGCGATTTAGACAAGACGTGGTTGCCGATGGGTGGTCAGCCTGTAATAGGTAGATTACACCAACCGTCGGGAATCGAGAAGGAATTGACGAATATAGAGGTAATATAAATGTTGACGAAAAGGATTATACCCTGCCTTGACGTTAAAGATGGCCGGGTTGTGAAAGGGAAAAGCTTCGTTGATTTACGCGATGCCGGTGACCCAGTAGACCTGGCCAGAAGCTATTATGAAGAGAACGCTGATGAACTGATCTTTCTCGATATATCAGCAACCCCTGAAGACCGTGACACCATCGTAGATGTTGTTGCGCGCATCTCCGAAGAAATCTTCATACCTTTTACCGTTGGTGGCGGGCTACGCACCATACATGACATGCGGCGTATGCTGCTAGCTGGAGCGGACAAAGTTTCGCTAAACACGGCGGCTGTGCTTAACTCCCGCTTGATTAGCGAAGGCGCCGAAAAATTCGGTAGCCAGTGCATCGTGGTAGCCATAGATGCCAAACGAATAAATAACAGTCAACAGGCTGGATGGGAGGTCTATATCTACAGCGGCCAGCAGCCTACCGGTATCGACGTCCTCGACTGGGCAAGTAAGGTGGCAGCGCTTGGAGCCGGGGAATTATTGCTTACCAGCATGGACGCTGATGGTCATCGGGCGGGATATGACACCGACCTCACCCTCGCTGTGTCCCAGACAGTTAGCATACCGGTTATTGCCAGTGGCGGTGCCGGTATACCCGAGGACCTTTATAGGGCGCTGGCGGTAGGCAAGGCAGATGCGGTCTTGGCTGCCAGCATATTCCACTACGCAACATTCTCCATCAACGATATCAAGGAATACCTGGCGAAACGGGGGATTGCCGTGAGGCTCAAGGAGAGGAGACAATGAAGACCTATCTCGTCCCCAGATTCTGCATACAACGGGATCCTGACCGGTGCATCCAGTGCCAGGTTTGCGTCAACCAGTGCTCTTTCGACGCCAACTACTATG
>JAWOCP010000060.1:0-4898 GCA_046483735.1 Dehalococcoidia bacterium | reverse complement strand
GTAGTGGCCAACTGCTTGAAATCATTCGGCGCATCAAATGCCCCGTACTTGCAATCCATGGCGACTACGACCCTCACCCTGCCCATGGGGTCAAAGATCCACTCTCGCGGGCCATCAAGGACTTTCGGTTCGTCCTCCTGGAGAAATGCGGTCACTATCCCTGGCGGGAAAGAAAAGCGCGAGACATGTTCTACTGCATACTCAATGCCGAGATCTGTCAACCGTGAACCTATGATCGGAATCGAACTTCACAATAGTCCACTTTGTGTGGCAATGGAACAAAAGCCCGCGTTGCCACGTAGTTGTACACCAGGATGCAATGCGAAAGCTGAACTCTTCAGCTAACTGAGTGTAGGTCGATTGTCCACGCCAATCTCCTGCCTGTCGTTCGCTCATGGAACATGTTCAGAGAGAAGGTGACTCAGGTATAGAGCCCAGTGCTGACTATGTGAACAGCCAGCATGACCAATAGCTATCTCTGATATGCTATGATATGGTGTCGAGGAATGAGAGAAATACTCCGTGACAAGTCAAGAGACAAATTAGCCCAGGAGCTCAACTCCCTGGGTATTAGAGCTGACTTGGCTGAACGTGGCCGAGCAGAAGAGAAAGTAGAGAATTCATGGTATCAGCGTTCCCTGGGTGTCATAGATATACCGGACGGCGCGGTTAGATGGATCAACATTTTGAAAAAAGATGCCAGCAAGAACAGCCCCCCTCTGTGGTGGGTCACCCTCGGTATACCAGATGAGCGACCACTCTCAAAGCACCAAGCGGTTGACATCAAGACAATAAGAAAAAGGGTGTTTCCACTGTTCGGTAAGGTAGTTGATGTGACTTGGAGAGGTAAGGATCACCATACTGGACTTGCCGAAGTCCTTTCCAACGATGAGGCAGTGAAAGCCCTGGCGAAAAGGATTGGCAACTTGACGATTCATAGTTATGCCAAGGAATTTCAAGGGTGGACATTGACGGTGGACAGACGGTTTGAACCAACAAGCCAAGATTGGAATACAATTCAGAAGATTGCCAACTATATCCTTTCATCTGCTCGTGTCTACTAGGCAAGCCCAGGCAATTGATGCGTCAGCTATCTCCTGGACGTAAAGTCACGGCAGACTAGATGGATGAGCCATAGGCTCCATGAGCGTCGACTTATGAGCGTGACCGGCTCCAACCGATGATGCCTGATTGAACAGAAATCTGAGGTGTGCAGCCTAGCCAAAGACCACCTGAATCGTTACACAACTACTTGTTTTGTTGCCTAACTACGCAGACGATGGGTTCTTGCGTATCGAGGATCGGTGCGCAAAGTGGCTACGCTCACACGTTAGCTGAACCCAATGGCCTCCACCTACAGTCTGCTAAGCCGGGAAAGCACCTCATTGCCACTATGATTTCCTACTATGATTTACTATGACCAGCGCTATGATTGACTTCTATGATTACCTAGGACTGCCACCATGATTTCTCGCTACGATTACTACTATGATTTATCAGACCGACAGCCCCACCACTATGTACGATTCTGAGTCTTCTTCCACTCTTGATAATAGCGATACGCTGTATTTGGCTTGATGCCCAAAGCTTTCACGTCGGGGTCGCCCGGCCTTTTTCCCGCGTCAAACAGCTGAAAGGCCCTTTCCTTGATACTGTGTCTTCTTCCGGCCTTCTCTGTAGCTGGTGGAATCTTAGGTTTTACCTCCAACTCACCAACCGCGGCCTTGACGATATTTCCCACCCTTTCGGTCATAATACCCATGCCAATCATCTTGTCCATGTTACCGATACTCTTTAGATACGCGGCGAACTTATCTGGCACTTCAACTTCCTCCTCAAGTCCTTGGACTCTATACGTGATTACACCGTCCGTGGCTGCCAAAATTGTGACTCCCTCAGGCCTCGCCTCACCGTTGAATAACCCCCTCAGAAGAGCCAGTGGAATACTTTCCCAGAATACATGCCCACCGAGATCCTCAGGCCTAAGAATCAACAAGTAGTAATAGCCAAGAAACTTTGGCTTCTCTAGGAGTGGCAACCCATTCTTGTCCTTCATCCATGGTAGAACAAATTCGTACCCGTCGAAGCTTATCTTCCTCGGTCTCAACCAGACCTCTGCATAAGCAGCAGCAAAAATATCAAAGTCGAAATCGAGACACGGCACTTCTTCAAGACTGTAGCTTGCTGACGGCAATGGGTAATAGCGCCGATAGTATCGAGATGGAAAAACGACAAACTGACGTAGTATCTCCGGGCAAAGTTGGTTTAATCTCTTGTTGGCCACGCTGACCAACGCATCGTCAAACTCCATTTCATCCTTTTTGGAGAGTACATAATCAAAGTCGTGATTCGTATAGCGCATGTCCTGAACTTTTGCCCGGAAATAACTTCCTAGATCTTTCTGTTTTTGGTCAAGTCGAGCGGTCAGTTTTGCCATTTCTTGGTTAAGGCGATGATTGTATTCAACGGCTGTACTTGTAGCCTGCAGTTTCTGTGCCTCTTTCTTCTTGCGCTCTTGAATCTTTTGCAGCCACCACTCATAGTCGAAAGTCCTCATATCAGACAGATACGCTGTTCCCTTTTCTAGGTATGCGTTTATAACTTTCCCGACGGCTAATCTAAACTCATTGTGTTCCTTATCACTGAGATACATCTTGGCATCACTAAGCGGCGGATTTACTGCTTCGCAGGCAGCATTCCACTTTTTGTTAGCCTCCTTGGCCTGATATGCCTTCATTATCAACGATTCAACTCGCAACATTGGCGTAATAACCCATGTGGCATAGGCATATGTGAAATATCTATCTCCAGTGTCCATACACTCAGACAGCCACCTTGTTATGTCGGCCAAGCATTTGTTCAATTCAGCTACCTCGTTTTCATCCAGATGAGTAGCCAAGTCGTTCTTAACCTGCTCTACACTGAATTGGCGTAGTTGCGGTACCTTACTAAGAATTTCCGCCTGCCAATCATTAAAGCGTTCTAGTGCGCGGGAATTAAGCCTTTCCTTGTCTTCGGGTTTCAAGCTAAGTATCTCAATCATCTTGACCTTCACGCAATCTGTGGGTATAATCTCTAAAAAGTCAGGGCAAACGCGAGCGTAAAGGTTCTTGCTATTGTGCCCTGTGGCCCACCACATAAGGTAATAGTATTACCTGTTCTTGAAGCTGAAATCTGTTGCTTAACTATTCATATCAGGTAGTCGCAGCTTGCATTGCAGGAAATATTATTACTGAGTGAGAACTGGGACAAAATCATTTTTCCACCCTTAAAAACCGAGCGTTAATAGCCACAATAATAGTACTGATCGCCATGAAACCTGCTCCCAGAGCTGGCTCAAGCAGAATGCCTATGCTGTAAGCCACACCAGCTGCCAGTGGAATGGCGACAACATTATAACCAGTCGCCCACGCTAGGTTCTGTATCATCTTTCTATAGGTGGCACGGGAAAGTTTGATTATGGAGACAACATCGACTGGATTGCTGCGAACAAGGACGATATCCGCTGTAGCTACTGCTACATCAGTGCCGGCACCGATAGCAATGCCAACGTCAGCCTGAGCTAGTGCCGGGGCATCATTGACGCCATCCCCTGTCATGGCAACCTTCAACCCTCTCGATTGTACCTCCTTTACCTTCTCGGCCTTTTTCTCAGGCAAAACCTCGGCAAAGTACTCGTTGAGGCCAATCTCACTCGCTACCCACCTGGCAACCTGCCGGTTATCACCAGTTATCATCATGCAGTTTATTCCCATCTCCTGGAGCTGCGATATAGCCTGTTTTGACTCCGGCCTAATAATATCAGCAAGAGCCACGGCACCGCTTAGCTCGCCATCAATAAGGACGAAAATTACTGTCTTACCCTGAGAGGCAAGCTGCTCTATTCGATCATCATTGACCGGGATACTATTCTCTTCCAGATAACCAGGGCTTACTGCCATCACCTCTTTGCCATTCACTTTGCCCCGCGCTCCCTTACCCGGGATGGACCTGAATTCCTCAACAGGCAGGACTTCATGGGCTGAGGCAACGATACCCTTGGCAATGGGATGCTCAGAATGTTGCTCGACCGAAGCGGCATATTCAAGCAGGTCTTCACTATTCATCTTGTCACCCAAGGTAACTATGTCTGTCACGCCAAACTTCCCCTGAGTCAATGTCCCAGTCTTGTCAAAAAGTATCGCCTGAACATTTCGGGCCTGCTCGAAGCCGTCACGGTCCTTTATCAACAGGCCGCTTCTTGCAGACAAAGATGTAGATACGGCAACAACCAGTGGGACAGCCAGCCCAAGCGCATGGGGACAGGTAATGACCATCACAGTAACCATCCGGCCTAGCCCGAAGACAAAGTCTTGTCCTAGCGGCCCTATCCAGACCAACAGCGTTATCCCTCCAACCACGAGGGCAACGATGGTGAGCACTAATGCTGCCCGGGTGGCAAGATTCTGGGTGCGAGACTTGCTTTCCTGTGCCGCTCTAACTAGTTCGGTCACTTGAGACAAATAGGAATCGGACCCAGTCCCCCTGACCTCCACAGTGATCGAGCCTTCACCATTGACCGAGCCACCGATTACCTTGGCATTAACCTGCTTGGGCACAGGGACGGACTCCCCAGTTAACATAGCTTCATTTACTGAACTCTCACCATCGAGGACCACGCCATCCGCGGGGACTTTCTCACCCGGTTTCACCAAGACTTTATCTCCTGCGACTAGTTCCTCAAGGGGAACATCTTTCATACTGCCGTCTGGCATAACCTTGTGTGCCTCTGATGGCATGAGCTTGGCCAGTTCCTCAAGGGCCGATGAGGCCGCAGCAATAGAGCGCATCTCCAGCCAGTGGCCAAGCAGCATGACATCAATAAGTGTCGCCAGCTCCCAGAAGAAGAACGAGCCGGG
>JAWOCP010000058.1:0-41047 GCA_046483735.1 Dehalococcoidia bacterium | reverse complement strand
TGCTTGCTGAGGCGGTGGAGGAATTGAAAGTGCAGCAAACCCGCGAAGCCATACAAGGTGCTACTGCGAGCGAAGCCCCGCCTACCCAGCCCTGGCGGGCAGGGAAGCAATCTCCCAGCATAACTCTTCCCCTGGTTGCCCACATACCGGAGGAGTATGTTCCCAATCTCAGCACTCGATTAAGCCTATACCACAGGCTGGCCAGGATTGAGCAGATCGAGGAAGTGGAAGATATGGCCCGGGAATTCAGAGATAGATTTGGCGCTCTGCCCCAGCCTGCGGAGAATCTTCTTCGCGTGGTGAAAATCAAGGTCCTGGCCATGAGGGCCGGGGTGAGCTCCATTTCCACGCAGGGCAGGCAAATTGTAATAAAGCCCCAAACTGATAGCCGACGGCTCACAGCTATCAGCTCAGTCGGTGCCGCAGTCAAAATAGGCGCCACACAAATCAAGCTGGACACCAGGCTCCCGGGCCACAGGTGGCCGGAGGTCCTGGAAGAGATACTGATGTCTAACTGCGCCTGAACCCGCACGAAAGCCGACGCGACACAGTGGCTGGAGGAAGAGGAGGCTAGCACTAACCATTGACATTGAGACGAACGGGCATTAAGCTTATCAAAACGACCGCAAGTTTCTTGGTACAAGATGACTGAGCACGGAGCCAAAAAGAGAGTGCTTATCCTGGGCGCGGGCGCGGCGGGGATCGGCGCTGCGCTGGAGTTGAAGAAAGCCTCCACTGGCACACCGGGACTGGAGGTAACACTGGTGGACCAGCGGGATTATCATCATCCTTTGCCTTTTATATGGCAGGTAGTCAGCGGAAGCGTTGAGCCCGGGCGTATTACCTTCCCCCTGGATGCCCTATTGAAAAGAAGAGGTACTGCGGGGCCGGTTATGTTCAAGCAGAGCATGGTGCAGGGTATAGATGCGAAGAGGAAGGTGGTCGATACCGATGATGGAGAGTTGGAGTGGGACTATCTGGTGGTGGCTTTGGGCAGCACCACCAATTTTTTTGGCATGGCCGATATCGAGGAATATTCGCTGACCTTGAAATCCCTGAAAGACGCCGTCAACATCCACAATCGCGTTCTGGACAACTACGAGGCGGCGTTGCGAGAAGAAGATGAACAACGCCAGCGTGAGTTACTCACGTTCGTGGTTGTGGGCGGCGGGCCCAGCGGTATAGAACTGGTGGCGGCTATTCAGGACTTCGTGCGCAAGGCATTGGTACGGGACTACCCTTCTCTCACGCCTCATGTCCGGGTGCTGCTAGTCGAGGCACAAGATGCGCTCCTATCTGGCCTGAAGGCCAAAATGTCGGAACTGGCTATCAGCCGGCTGCGCTCTCGAGGAATTGAGATTTTGTTGAAAACCCGCATTACCAGGGTCGGACCTGATGGTATCCAGACTGCCGATGGGCAGACCATACCGACCCGCACTGTTATCTGGGTAGCGGGGGTGAAGCCCGCGGCTGTCGCGGAATCGCTGCCTTTCGACAAAGCCAAAGGAGGGCGAGTCCTGGTGAATCAATACCTAGAAGTTCCAGGGGCATCCGGAGTCTACGTCGTCGGCGATTGTGCCTATTCACTACAAGAACATGGCTCGACACCCTATCCTCCAACTCAGCAAGTAGCCCAGCGACAGGGTCCGGCCTGTGCCAGGAACATCATCCGCACTATACGGGGTAAGGAGCAACGACCCTTTCGGTACAAATTCAAGGGGCAGGTGATATATATGGGCAGAAACCTGGTGGTGGCGCAGTTGGGGAACCGCGTCTTCGACGGCTTCATAGCTGCGCTGCTGCGGCGAGTCTATTATCTATGGGTATTTATCTCCTACCTCGGGCTGTCGACGGAATTCAAGAGAAAGCTAGGTGCCATTCGTGATTGGGTCCCCGCCTACTTTTACCGCCGCAATACATCTTACCTGCATGAGTAGGCGTACATTAGGTGAAAGTGAAATGAATCGATGCGCACGGCACAGAGAGATTCGGTTTGGCGCAAATTGTAAAGAGAGGAATTGAATGATGAAAACCGGCACTTCTTCGGTCCTGGCAGACGGGACAGTCTACAGCAGGAGGAAAAACTTCTGCCCCTTCTCCACATCTCCTCCCGAGGCTTATGCTTCTATCGTGGGGGAGGAGAAGATGGAGAGACTGCACAAGATGGTCCAGCGGGTGAAAGGCTTGAAAATACTGGGCCTGAATGCCACCGCTCAGGGAGGTGGTGTGGCCGAGATGCTTTACAGCGTCGTTCCGTTTCTGAATATGCTGGGCATAGAGACTGAATGGAAGATAGTCTATGGTCCTCAAGATTACTTCGAATGTACGAAGGAGATACACAACCTGCTACAGGGCAAGGAAGGTTCCTTCGGTCCAGAGCGCCGGCAGACTTACGTATGCACCCTCGAGGAGTGTGTCAATCAGAATCTCATCGACTACGAACCGGATGTGATAGATGTGCATGACCCACAGCCGCTGGGGTTGATTCACTATCTCAGAAGACCGGGGCAAACCTGGCTCTGGAGATGCCACATAGATGTTGATGAAGATGCTGTAAGGAGCACCCCCGGCTTGTGGGATTTCTTGACTGATTGGGCTGAGCACTATGATGCCGCTATATTTTCGGCCGCTGATTATATTATGTCACGCTGGCCGCTGCCCAAGTTCATAATCCCTCCCTTCATTGACCCTCTCTCCGAGAAGAACAGGGAATTGAGCCGGGAGGAGATAGACAGTGTTCTCGCTAAATACCACATAGACCCCAAAGTCCCAATCATCGCTCAGATTGGGAGGTTTGACCCCTGGAAGGGGATAGACAGGACTATTGCCACCTTTCGCCACGTAAGGAATGAGAAGAACTGCCAGCTCGTACTGGCAGGCGGGCTGGCTACCGACGACCCGGAAGGAGCGAGGATTCTGGCCCGGGTTTATGAAGACACAAAGAACGAGGAGGATATCCACGTGCTACACCTGTCGCTGGACGACCGTCCGGAGAACTGGAGGGAGGTCAATGCGCTCCAGCGGGCTGCCCGGGTGGTAATGCAGCCATCTACCAGGGAAGGCTTCGGGCTGGTGATTACTGAAGCACTGTGGAAGGGCAAACCGGTGATAGGCGCTGACGTGGGTGCCATACCTCTTCAGATTCGGGACGGCGTTACAGGATATTTCTACCAGACGCCGCGCGTGACGGCACGAAAAGTGAGTTACTTACTGGAAAACCCCAGGGCCGCTGAGGCGATAGGCGAGAAGGGCAAGGAGTATGTGGAGCAGCACTTTCTCCTTCCTGACCGGCTTGCCGATTATCTCACGGCCATAAACATGGTCGTAGGTGGGGCTGTCAGCAAGGAAGTCAGTGCTGAATCCATAATCAGCTTTCACCCCTGGTTCAAATTGAGCAAGCGGAAGAGAGTCCGATTCATGTAGTCGTCCCGATACATCGGGCCTCGTATTGACAAGGGAAGAGACTACGTTTTCTGTCCGGTCAGATTTCTTAGTAAAGAGACCGCTTCGCCGGGGGAACCAAGGCTGAATCTGGCGGCAGAGGCGCCAAGGCCCACCCGTATCGACCACGCAGTAGGCGGGAGAACCCTGAAAGTATCCTCATCGGTCCAATCGTCGCCCAGCGCCAGAATGAAGTCCCATTCCCGCCGGGAAATCCATTGTAAAGCCGCCCGCCCCTTGTTTATGCCGGTGTTTTTCACTTCCACCACTTTGCTTCCTTCCAACAGTTGCAGGTGTAAATTGGCGGTGATATTTGACAGATTGTTTATCAGTTCGCGGCCTCGAAGCTCACCCAACCTGGGGCTAGCTTTTCTGTAATGCCAGGCCAGGGAGAAATCTCTTTCTTCAATAAAGGAGCCAGGAGTCCTGTCCACCCATGCCTCAAGCATCGGATATACCTCTTTCTTCCACTCACTTGTTAACGGCTCTATCGTTTCCCATTCTCCACCCTTTTCTTTTATCCACGCACCATGTTCAGCCACCAATCCTACGTTGAGACCGCCAAACCATTTCTCCAGGGTATCTTTATCGCGTCCACTTATGACCACTACTTCGTTTCGAGGGTCCCTGGCAAATTCTTTGAGCAGACTCATAAGCTCGGCTCCTGGCATTGCTTCCACTGATTTGGGTGAAAAAGGGACGAGTGTGCCCTCGTAATCCAGCAGGAGTAATGCTTTACGGCTCTCTTGAAAATCGCTGGCTGCTTTCCTCTGCATCTCATAGGTCAATGCCTTGGCTTCCATCTCCCGTTGAAGCTTCTTGGTGTAAAGCAGCTTGTCCATGAATTCATTTGCCCACTGCACAACGTTGTAACGACGCAGGCGTTTCTGCATTATGCGGTTGCGCTCTATTTGTTCTTGTTCTGGCATCTCCAGGGCTTCTGCCAATGCCCGGGCAATCTCTTCCTGGTTGTTGGCATTTATCATAATCGCCTCTCCCAGCTCTTGAGCGGCTCCGGCGGTCTCACTGAGGATTAAGACCCCCTTCCCATCCGTCTGAGCCGCCGTGTACTCTTTTGCCACAAGATTCATCCCGTCTCTGAGAGGGGTAACAAGGGCAACATCGGCCAGACTGTAGAGGGCGGCGAGGGAGTGGAAAGGCAAAGTGCGGTACAGGTACCAGACCGGCATCCAGCCTATACTCCCATATTTGCCGTTGATCTCGCCGACGAGGCCATCTACCTGTTTCTTCAACTGCACATAGTGTTCCACTCTTGTGCGTGAGGGGACTACCAGCAAAACAAAGACCACTCTGCCCCTGAACTTCGGGTCCTTGTCCAGAAACATACTGAAGGCCTGCAACCGCTGAGGGATGCCTTTGGTATAGTCAAGCCGGTCCACTGAAAGAATTACCTGGCAATCTCCCAGTTTCTTGCCAAACCTTTTTCTCTGTGCTTGCGTCTTTGGGTCCTGGGCAACGCTGGAGTATTGTTCATAGTTTATCCCCATGGGAAATGCGTCCGCCTTCACCACCCGGTCAGCCACGGCGGTCTGTCCCATAGTCACTTCATGGCCCAACAGACGATGCACGCTGTCCAGAAAGTGCCCTGTGTAGTCATAGGTGTGAAAACCAATCAGGTCTGCGCCCAGAAGTCCTTCCAGAATCTGGTTACGCCACGGTAACAGGCGAAATACCTCAAAAGACGGAAAGGGAATGTGGAGAAAGAAACCCACGGTTGCCTTGGGCAACCTTTCCCGCAGAAGCCTGGGAAGGAGCATCAGGTGATAATCGTGTACCCAGATAATATCGTTAGGCCTGGCAATTCCAGCAACTACGTTGGCGAAGGCTGCGTTCACCCGTTCATAAGCCTGCCAGAAACCTTCGCTGTATTCTGCGTAGAGGGGGAAGTAGTGAAAAAGGGGCCAGATAGTCCTGTTGCAGATACCGTTGTAGTAGGCCTCGACATCTTGCTGTGATATAGCAACCGGATGGCAGTTCTCAGCCAGCAATCTGTCCATGACGTCCTTTTCCCTCTTTATTCTTTTGCGGGCTATCCCCGGCCATCCTACCCAGATGCTGTTGCAGGACTTATACCACGAGCTCAGACCCGTAGCCAGGCCTCCGACACTGGGCTCAACGTGCAAATCGCCTTTCCTCTCATGAATGGTGAAGGGCAACCTGTTCGAAACAATTAACAACCTCTGCATGGCTCTCTACTCCAGTTCCATTCTACAGTCATCACCTATAAACAGCCTCAGGTTCCTGGGGCTTTTCCCCTGTCCGGCTAAGACCGTGTTTCTGCCGATGACGCTGTCGGCAAGGCGCTTGATTTTCGAGATCTGGCAATTTTCCAGTATCACCGAACGCCCCAGGGATGAGTCCTCGACCACCGTGCCACTGCCGATGTTGGTGAAGGGTTGGATAACGGAATGCCTTATCCGACAATTTGCCGCGATAGCCACCGGACCCCGAACACGGCTGCTTTCCAGTATTGTTCCCTCTCCGATGTGGACTCTGCCGACGATGCGGCTTTGCCGATCCACTTCCCCTTTGACATCCCGCTTCAGAAAGGCATCAAGGACAACCCGATTAGCCTCAATGAGCCCATCGTTGCTGCCGATATCGAGCCACCAGCCCCGGAGAACGTGGCTTCTAATCTCCTTCCCCATCTCCAGGAGCTTCTGGATGGCGTCGGTTATCTCCATTTCTCCCCGCCAGGAAGGCTTAATCTGAGCTATAGCCTTGTGAATCTCAGGGGTGAAGAGATAGACCCCGATTATGGCTAGGTTGCTCTTCGGTTCTTGGGGCTTTTCCACCATATGTACCACTCTGCCTGAAGAGTCAAGCTCAGCTACGCCAAAAGCCCTGGGATCGGATACTTCCTTGAGGAGAATGCTGGCATCGACGCTGGAGGCGTGAAACTCGTGCAAGAAATCTCTGACGCCATCCTGGATGAGGTTGTCGCCCAGGAGCATGAGAAAGGGTGAATCGCCGAGGAAGCCCTGAGCTACCTTAACAGCGTGTGCCAGCCCCAATGGTTCAGGCTGGACAACGAATGCAATCTTCCCTCTCCATTCAGAGTTGGCGCCTATAGCTTCCTCTATGTAAGGACCGGAGTCCGGAGATACGACGATGCCGATATCCTGTATACCGGCTTCTTTTATATAGTCGAGCACATGAAACAAAATCGGCTTGTTACCGACTGGCAGGAGGTGCTTCGGGACGGTGTTGGTCAGCGGCTTAAGTCGTGTGCCTTTGCCGGCAGCCAGAACCAGAGCTTTCATCCAGCCACCCCTCTACCGTATCTGTTGACACGCCCGCACATCTTCCCGACCAATTACGTACCTCCAAGAAAACTTCGTTCTTCGGCGGACCCAGGTCTAACTTCAAGCGGACTGGGCAAGGTATTGTTTAACAAAGTCTATCGCATCGATAGATGTCGGGTCAACTTCGTTCAGCATCGCCAGGTAGAAACTGACATAGTCGCCCAGCAGGACCAGACTCAGCACCTGGGCTAAGGCGCTTTCCCCCCTGGCTTCGGCGCATTCATAGGCGATTCCCGCCCCGGCCAGCAATCTGGCGGTAGCCTCGTAGCGTAGCAAGTTGCGGGGACGGAGGGAAGGTGAGCGCAGCATGAGCACGAATATCCTTTCCCTTGCCTCGAGCGGGAATTGGTAGCCGACTATGGCATTATGGTTAAGTTCAGGGAAACTTTCAAAGAAGGCCCAGGCCTTGCTGTTCTCATTGAATTGCGCCTTCCAGCGCTGGGCTACTTCTGCGACTATCTCCGCTCCGTAGACGAGTGCTATACGCCCCCGCAGCTTAGCCGCCAGTCGTTTCGCAGGATTGGAAGCAAGGGGCCTGGTCTCAATAACGTCTTCTGATAGTTTCTTCAGAACGACCACCGCCTCCTGCAAATCCGCCGACTTATCTCCAAGCAGACCAACCCTCTGAAGAATACCGACCAGGGGAATGAAATTATGGGGAAAGGCGGCTCTGGGAGGCGCCTTGTAGTCTACTGTGAAGACAGGTATGCCCCTATCTTCAGCCAATTGCCTGAGTTTGCCGCCCGACGTGATGACCAGCTTCCTGGCCTGTGTCTTTAGCGATTCGCCGAATGCAGAGAGGGTTTCTTCGGTATTCCCCGAATAACTCGAAGCAATTACCAGGGTGCTCTCGTCAACAAACGCGGGCAGCCCATAATCTCTCTGGACCCAGACAGGCAATCTGCTTTCGGCCAGGGCAAGCCGCCGCGCAATATCACCGCCGATAGCAGAGCCACCCATCCCCAGGATAACAATATTGGATACTGTGGCATATTCGCGCGGGAACTCAAACTTCAGCACCTTCTCCCAGGCTTTCTGGCATTGCTCAGGAAACCCGTGCAGGTGACCGAGCATTCCCGAACCATCGAGTCGCCGGTAAACTGAGGCGATATCCAAATCAACCATGGTTAACCTATGCCCAAATCCGCCGAGGCAGTATTCATTTTCGAAAGCATACTCCAATCGGACGATTCGGGCAACTCGGCAGGATGCTCATGAAAAGCCGGACAGCCCCCTGACGCTGTCCGCTTGACAGTATGAGAGGGCTGATATACTATAGAATAGAGGCTGGAGGGTTTTTGCGGGGAGTGAACTGTCACAGAAGGAGGTGGCATATGAGTAAACGGATCAGGGTCATGCTGGCAACTCTGCTCATCGTGACGGGGGTATTGGTCCTCCTGCCTTCCGGCTATGTAATGGCCGGGGGAGCGGTCAAGAACCCGGGATTCGAACAGGGAGAGGGCGAAATACCTTCTTCTTGGAATGTGACCGGAAATGCTACGCGCGTGAGCGCTGGCCCCATCTATTCAGGTAATTGGAGTGCCCAGGTAACCGGGCAAGGTGAGACGTTCACCCAATGGATCGGGAATTGCACCGCGGGGACGATATACGAGGCCTGGGGCTGGATATATGTTTCCGGCAACACGACCGGTGTCATCGCTCTCGACTTCTGGCTTTTGACGGAAGAAGGGACAAGTCAGCTGAGTCCAACAACAATTCTGTCTGCCACCGACACGGGCGGCGAGTATATACAAAAGACTGGCATGATACAGGCGCCAAAGACGACGACTCATGCGAGAATCCGTCTCTACGGCACTGGCTGGAGCGACGGGGGAGAGGTGAGGTTCGACGACATTGGTTTCTGGGTGCCAGCAGGGTCCTATTGTTTTATCGCTACCGCAGCCTACGGCACCCCAATGGCAGAAGAAATACAAGTCCTGCGCAACTTTAGAGATGGATACCTGTTGACCAACCCGGTGGGCGAAGCTCTGGTAGACCTCTATTACAGGAACAGCCCGCCAGTAGCTGAGTTCATAACCGAGCATCCCAGCCTGAAGCCGATAGTGAGGGCAGGGCTGGCACCGGCTATAGCCATGAGCGGCGTAGTCGTCAACACCACCCCAGCACAAAAGATGGCTGTGGCAAGCTTGCTGGCGCTGGTCCTGGTGGTACTGGCTGTGCGGACAGCTGTATATCATAAGTACGATCGGGCAAGCTGGAAATAGCGCCGGGCGGCGGTTAACACCTATGCCTTTTCCTCCTGGGGGATATAGGGGTCGTCCAGCTTGAAGCTTTCCACTTTGCCCCTGACGTAGGCCCGTAGCAGAGCTAGAGCTTGCCTTCCACAGGTATGCCACAAGCAAGATCGGCGGCTCAGACGATTTGGAGAGTATCTCCAGTCTCGGCTTCTGGGGTGAAGCTCTGCCCAGCATCGCCGCTGTCACCGAAGTAGAGGTCTTCAGTCAAACTTCGGCGGATGGCGTCGGCAGCCATGTGTCTTTGAGTAAGCGGAAGATAGTCCGCCATGAGGGGCGAGCCAGACCCGAGGGTACAACCATAACCGTAAGCCGATTGTTTCGCTATTCCCCCGCCCAACTCAAGTCCCTCAAATCAGTGAGTGCTGGAAATAGCCACTTAGCCCATTTACTAAGCCAGTACGCTCTAGCTTTCCCCGAGGTCAGGCGCAGTCTGGTTCTTGATGGACACATCAGCCTGCGCACTACGAGTAAGACTTCCTCCAATGACACCGTAGCATCTGATTGCATCCCTGCTCTATGTAGGGGAATAGACGTCGAGTGTAGATGCACCGATCTTCATCAGGTCGACCTCCCTCAGAGCTATGTCGGCAGGTGATAGGACTTTTGTCCCATGACTATTTTCCAAGGAAATTACTACTTTTGGGTGATTGTATGGTTAGCTGAAGCAAGTTACACTTGGAGCAGGTTAAGTAGAGAGCAGAGCAGAGAAGAGAAGTATGGAAGGCGATGTATCAAGGGGCGCCATGCTGACAGCAGAGAAGCAGGCTGGCTCCTCGATTGATTTGGAACTGAAAAACTCTAAGAATACCCGGAGATGATATAGAGGAGCAACATCAAACACCCCCAAAAACCGTATAAGGAGGTGGAAATAACGAGGTCAAAAATGAAGATGATATTTAATGTAAGAAGCCACCATTACGCAGCCAGACTTAGCAGTTTCTTGGTTACGGTGGCTCTAATTGCCGGGATAGCAAGCTGCACTGAGTTTGGTCCTTCTTATACCCTCACTATCGCCAGTACCACTGGAGGGGCGGTGACCACCCCTGGAGTGGGGACTTTTGCCTATGATCAAGGAAGGGTGACCAACCTGGTGGCGACTCCCAATATTGGCTACCAGTTTGACAAGTGGACTGGCGACGTAGACACGATTGGCAATGTGAATGCCGGGACAACCAACATCGCGATGAACGACAGCTACTTTATAACAGCCAACTTCATCAAGGTCAAGCACTATGACCTCGCTGCGGGCGATAGGCACACAGTGGGGCTTAAGTTCGACGGCACCGTGGTCGCTGTGGGATGGGACGCCTTCGGGCAGTGTAATATTGGCGACTGGACGAACATCATCCAGGTCGCCGCAGGTGGCTTGCACACAGTGGGGCTCAAGTCCGATGGCAGCGTGATTGCCGTGGGATGGAACGTCTCCGGGCAGTGCAACGTCGGCAACTGGACACACATTGTACAGGTCGCCGCAGGCCACGGGCACACAGTGGGGCTCAAGTTCGACGGCACCGTGGTCGCCGTGGGAGACAACGACTCCGGGCAGTGCAATGTCGGCAACTGGACTGGCATTGTCCAGGTCACCGCAGGCGAGGCTCACACCGTGGGCCTTAACTCAGACGGCACTGCGGTCGCCGTGGGAGACAACGACTCCGGGCAGTGCAATGTCGGCAACTGGACTGGCATTGTTCAAGTCGCCGCAGGCGACCGTCACACGGTGGGACCTAAAGCCAACGGCACCGTGGTCGCCGTGGGAGCCAATGACTACGAGCAGTGCAATGTCGGCAACTGGACAAACATTTTCCAGGTCGCCGCAGGTGGCTTGCACACGGTGGGGCTCAAATTAGATGGCACCGTGGTCGCTGTGGGATGGAACTACTACTGGCAGTGCAATGTCGGCGGCTGGGATCTGGATTGAACTCTCACCGTAGCTCCGCCCTTAAGGGCGGAGCTACGGTTGTACGGCAAACAAGGTACGCGTGTCAATTGAGAGACTGCTACGAAGGAGATGAAAAATGAAGATAATACTTGGTTTGAGGATACGCCATTACATAACAAAAGTTAGCATCTTCTTTATTACGGTAGCCTTAGTTGCCGGGATAGTAAGCTGTGCTCCGACTGCTATTTACTATGCCCTCACTATCACCGGTACCACTGGGGGATCGGTAACAACCCCTGGAGACAATACTTTTACCTATGGTAAAGGAACAATTGTCAACCTGGTGGCTACGCCCAAGGCGGGTTACCACTTTGTCGACTGGACTGGCGATGTAGACACCATTGGCAATGTCAACGCCGCCGTTACAACCATAACCATGGACAACCACTACTCTATCACAGCCAACTTTGCGTTTGGACCTCAACACATCCCTTCGGTCGCTGCAGGCGGCTATCACACAGTGGGGCTCAAGTTTGACGGCACCGCAGTCGCCGCAGGATACAACTCCGCGGGGCAGTGCAATGTCGGCAACTGGACGGACATCATCCATGTCACCGCAGGCTATGGTCACACAATGGGGCTTAAGCCCAATGGCACCGTGGTCGCCGTGGGACATAACACATACGGGCAGTGTAATGTCAGCAACTGGACGGACATCATCCAGGTTACCGCAGGCGGCCATCATACGGTGGGGCTCAACTTCGACGGCACGGTGGTCGCCGTGGGAGAAAATGACTCTGGGCAGTGCAATGTCGGCAACTGGACGGACATCATCCAGGTCACCGCGGGCTACTGGCACACGGTTGGGCTTAAGCCCAACGGCACCGTGGTCGCCGTGGGACATAACACCTACGAGCAGTGCAATGTCGGCAACTGGACGGATATAATCCAAGTCGCCGCAGGCGGCTATCACACGGTGGGGCTTAAGTCCGATGGCACCGTGGTCATCACAGGGGACAACTCCGCTGGGCAGTGCAATATCGGCGGCTGGACAGACATCATCCAGGTCACCGCAGGCTACTGGCACACGGTGGGGCTCAAGGCCGACGGCGCCGTGGTCGCCGTGGGACACAACATCTATGGACAATGCGACGTCGACGGCTGGACGGACATCATCCAGATCACCGCAGGCTACGGTTACACGGTGGGGCTCAAGGCCAACGGCACTGTGATCCCCGTGGGACGGAATCTCGAAGGCCAGTGCGATGTCAGCGGTTGGAATCTGAATTGAACTTTCCCCCGTATTTCCGCTCTCATGGGCAGAGGTGCGGCTATGTTGTCATTGTGAGCTTGGATCCACCTCCCATCAAGGGAGGGGGATTCTGTACGAGCTGATGCTGAAGGACATATTTTAACCTGTCCCGTGCATATCATAAGTACGATCGGGCAAGCTGGAAATAGCGCCGGGCGGCGGTTAACACCGTTGCCTTTTCCTCCTGGGGGATATAGGGGTCGTCGAGCTTGAAGCTTTCCACTTTGCCCCTGACGTAGGCCCGGTAGCACTTGTAGAAATCAAGCAGCTTCAGGAGGTCTTCGTCATGACTCAGTCCAACATAGGTGCCTACCAGGTGTCGTGAAAGGCCAGCCTGCCCATAGCGGTCCAGGTCCATAGCCAGAAAGGCGATCTCCGAGGCCACATCGCAATAACGAAACCTGTCATTGAACTCAATGCAGTCGTAAATACAGATATCATCGGTGAAGCAAACATGGGCGGCATGGAGGTCGCCGTGGCAATCCCTTGTTCTGCCCTTTTTCACCCGCTTGTCAAACAGGCTTGCGCTTCTGTCGATGAAGTCCGCGGTGTAATCCCTGATATGCTGATATTCCCCGGCGGTGATGGAGGTCCCGATGTATTTCCCGGTTTGAGCGAAGTTCTCGTCACAATTGCGTCGTATGACATCCAGCCTGCCGAAGGTGGCAATTTCCTGATTTGTTTCAGCTTTGTGGTGAAAGTCCTGTAGCTTTTCAGCCACCCTTGTTACCATCTCCCGAGTGACCTGACCGAGGGGCAACAACACATCCATCATACGGTCCCGCGGCAACTGCTTCATTTTGACAGCGTACTCTATTGCCTGCCCTTGCCCTTCGAACCGAAGCTCGCCTCTTTCTTCGACAATGGGCACCACCGCCAAATAGGCGGCCGGACAAAGTCGTCTGTTTAATTCCAGTTCCTGATGGCAAAAGAAACGGCGCTTCTCCAGAGCGGTGTAATCCAGATACCCCAGGTCGACCGGTTTCTTCACCTTGTATACATAGTCGCCCGTCAGAAAAAGAAGAGACATCTGGGTCTGGACCAGCTCTATCTTCTGCGGCCTATGGGGATAGGCTCGGGATTCAAGGAGGGCCGCAATTGGGAATGGTAACGACGACACCGGACTTCCCGCCAGTCTTCAGGGCCTTTCCCATACGGCTGCCATCCCTTGCCCACCACCAATACACATGGTTTCCAGGCCACGACGCAGATTTCTATGAACCATATCATAGATGATAGTGACTGCTATTCTGGCTCCGGTGCAGCCAATGGGGTGACCCAGAGATATGCCGCCGCCGTGAGGGTTAATGCGGTCAAAGTCCCAATCGAGCTCGTTCATGCACCCCAGCACCTGAGAAGCAAATGCTTCATTAAGCTCAATGACATCAAAGTCCTTGTTGCCAAGCCCTGTCTTTTTGAGAACCTTTCTTACTGCAGGCACAGGGCCTAATCCCATGTATTTGGGGTCCGTCGCGCCGGAAGCCCAGGCCCTAAGGATTGCCATAGGTTCGAGTCCTAATTCCTTGGCTTTGTCTCGGGACATAAGCACTACGGCAGCCGCAGCATCGTTAATCCCTGAAGAGTTACCCGCCGTCACCGTTCCGTCTTTTCGGAATGCCGGAGGAATCTTGGCCATCTTCTCCATGGTAGTGTCCATGGGCCGTTCATCAGTATCAAAAACGATAGGGTCTCCTCTCTTCTGCGGGATATGGACAGGCACTATCTCGTCCTTGAATACGCCCTCCACTATGGCTTTGCGCGCCCGCACATGGCTGAGATAGCCTATCTCGTCTTGTTGTTCGCGAGTGAAGCCATATCTGTTGGCGATTTCCTCTGCGGTATTTCCCATATGATAGCCGTAGAATATTTCCCACAGTCCGTCATAGACCATGAGGTCTAAGAGCTCTGCCCTGGCTCCAACATCCATGCGATAGCCCCAGCGGGCCTTAGGGAGAACGTAGGGAGCGTAACTCATACACTCCATACCTCCAGCCACCACAACATCCGCTCCGCCCACCATTATGGCTTCCGCCCCCAGGGTGATAGCTTTCAAACCCGAGGCACAAATCTTGTTCACAGTAAAGGCAGGCGTTTCTTTGGGAATGCCGGCGTAGATGCAGGCTTGGCGAGCTGTATTCTGTCCCTGCCCTCCTTGAAGGACATTACCCATAATCACTTCGTCAACCTGAACAGGACGCAAAGAGGAATCGTAAGCGTAGTGCTTCTTCTCCAGCTCTATCGTTCCCTCGGGCTTAAGTGCGTCCGCGCCATAACCGAGCAACTCTTCACTGGACTGCGGCCTTATGCCTGCCCGCTTAAGCGCTTCTCGGATGGCCGCAGCACCCAGGTCAACAACACGTGTATCCTTTAGAGAACCACCGAAGGTGCCAATTGCTGTCCTGGCACCACTGACGGCAACTACTTCTCTTTGCATGTTCTAACCTCCCGTTATCAGAATTTCCTTCGCAGACTTGAGACAGGCATTGTCATGGCTCTTGTGGCAAAATTATTTCCTGCAATGCCTCGCGATTTGCTGTGGGACAGTTCACCTGTGGACTTGCCAAGTATAGCAAATTCTGTGTCGAAGTCAAAAGATTATCCTGGGGCGACACTCACTACAAAAACTTGCCTCCTTCAAGTCAGTATCGGCCAGGCTGTTGGAAAAATGCATAACACACTTGTTATTGCGACAGTGCCCCAGGCCAAAGGTATGCCCCAGTTCGTGCACTATCTCCTTGGTGGCTCTCTCCAGAAACAAAGCTTCATCCGGTGCTGAGCCGTAATACTCTTGCCTTAATCGACACAAGGATACAATTGCCGTTCCGGAGACTATGTCGGCTTCGCCGAATACGAAGTTGAGCCTGGGAACATAAAGGTCAACTTCAGTTACGCCTACAACCCTTTCCTCTCCTTCCGGCTTTTCGAGTGAGGCCAGCAATTTCGAGGAAAAGTATTGCTTCCTCTGTGGATTGTAAGCCTGGGCCAAATCGCCGAGACCTGCTCTTATTTCTGCGGGACAATTGAAAATACCGCCAACCCTGTCCTTAAGCCCCTCCATTACTTCGTCAGCTACGTTGCCTAACGCTTTAAACGTGATCTTCACTCAATTCTTTGCTTGCGGTTTTCTGCCATAAAGTATTCCTAGATTTTACCACAGGCTGAGCAGGGTGTGATGCTTAAGTAGTATAATTGTGCGATATCAAGGTGAGGAATTGAATTACAGCCAGGCGGAAGACTATCTGAATAGTTTCATAAATTATGAGCAGATTCCGGGCATATCCTATATTCAGCCTGGTTACAGCCTGGGGCACGTAGAGGAACTGCTACATCGTATGGGTGACCCGCAGCTGGCCGCCACGACTATTCACATCGCAGGCACCAAGGGAAAAGGTAGTGTAGCTGCCATGATTGCCCGGGTCTTGAGCGGTTCCGGCTATAAGACAGGCCTATATACCTCCCCCCACTTCCACACTCTGAGGGAGCGCATAAGCATAGATGGCAGTTTGATTTCTGAGGCTGAGTTTGCCGCTGCCATGGCAGCAATCAGGCCCTATATTGAATCGATGAAACAGGACGCCGCCTTTACCCAACTGACCTATTTCGAGGCATTCACCGTGCTGGCATTCGCCTATTTCAAGAAAGAGCAGGTTGACTTCCAGGTGCTGGAGGTGGGTCTGGGGGGCAGGCTGGATGCTACCAACGTGGCCAGGCCTGTAGTCTGTATTATTACCCCTATCAGCCTTGACCACACTCAGATTCTGGGTAATACACTAGAGGAAATAGCTGGAGAAAAAGCAGGCATTATCAAGCCCGGCTGCTGGGTGGTGCTTTCTCCCCAGCCGGAAGAAGCAGCTCTGGTAATCAACAACATTTGCCGTGAAAAACAGGCCAGGGTGGTCCAGGTAGGCAAGGATGTCACCTGGCATAAGACAGGCGATGACCTCTCTCAACAATCACTGGTGATTCAGGGGAGAGGGAACAACTACCACGTAAGCATTCCTCTTCTGGGCGATTACCAGCTTGAGAATGCTGCTGCTGCCGTTGCCGCCCTGGAGATATTAGCCTCCGCGGGCTTCAAAATCTCGGCTGCTGGTATTGCTCAAGGGCTTGCCCGGGTGAAATGGCCGGGCCGTTTTCAAATTCTACGGCAGAATCCCACGGTGCTGGTTGACGGAGCACATAATTTAGCGTCCACGAAAAGGCTGGTAAGCAATATCAAGGCATATTTCGGCCATAAGCGGGTTTTTCTTGTTTTCGGGACATCCAGCGACAAAGATATACCGGGAATCGTAAGTGAGTTAGTTACTCTCTCCCCTCAAGTGATAGTCACGCAGGCACCACAGTCCCGAGCTGCCTCCCCTTCAACCCTGGCTGCTGAGTTCAGCAAACGAGGCATTGAGGCTGAAATTGGTGGAACCATACCCCAAGCTATAACGCAGGCCCTGTCCAAGGCAGACAGAACAGACCTTATTTGCGTTACCGGCTCTCTGTTCGTCGTGGCAGAAGCGTTAAGCTATTTCTCCGCGAGCTGAGCTTCCATGGGAGAGACGAGCGCTTCTTTGGGTAACATATCGCCGAGAATTTGCTGGAGCGCCATGGTATGGCTGCAGATCTCCCATTGGGAAAAGAATGGACAGGTGCAATGCCATTTCCCGTTGGCATAGCTTAGCTCGTGGTCGTCATTCTTACCACGAAAAACAGCGGTTAAACCTGAGAAGGTAACGCGATCTGGTTCCTGGGCATACCTTTTGGCTTTTTCAATCTTCCCGATAAGGCTCGACCGCATCTTAACGTCTTGTTTAGAGTATACAACAAGGCATAGAAAAAGTCCACCATCCGTGGTCGGATGTAATTGTGCTATCATAGTAACCAGTTTGGGAACGATGTAATGGTCTTTCAGCCACAACTCAAGCTCATTGTCACCCGCGACGAGATAGCCAGAGCTGTAGAAAGGCTGGCTCGTGAAATCGAGAGAGATTATCAAGGCAAACAGCCTTTAGTCCTGGGCGTCCTTAAAGGGTCTTTTATGTTTGTGGCCGACCTCATTCGCCAGCTCGACTTGCCCCTGGAGCTCGAGTTCGTCAAACTCTCCAGCTATGGAGCTACACAGGAAAGCTCGGGCCGGGTTAAACTGGTGCAAGGGCTCAGGACGCCCATCAGGGGTAGAGATGTTCTGGTAGTTGAGGACATCGTGGACACTGGAATTACCACCCGTTTCTTGCTCGATTACCTGAAGAAGAAGAGGCCTGCTTCGTTGAAGCTCTGTTCTCTGACAGACAAGCCGTCCCGGCGCAGAGTCCCGGTATGCATTGACTATCTTGGCTTCACCCTGCCCAATAGATTTATCGTGGGATATGGAATCGACTGTGATGAGAAGTTCCGCAATTTGCCCGATATATATGCTCTAGAGGACTAAGAGATGAACCTGAAGAAACTCATTTCAGTGGCCAGGGGGGCAATGTCGGCCGATTTGCTCCTGAAAAACGCCCGCATAATCAATACCTTCACCGGTGAGATAGAGCAAGCCGACGTGGCTATCTATGGCGATAGGATTGCCGGCATAGGGGATTATGATAAGGCGAAAGAGATTATTGACTTGCAGGGTGCGTTTCTGGCTCCGGGACTCATCAACGGCCATACGCATATAGAGAGCTCGATGCTGCACCCGGCAAGGTATGCCCAGGCCGTGGTTCCCAGGGGCACCCTGGCCGTGGTCACCGACCTGCATGAAATCGCCAACGTTTGTGGGCTCGAGGGCGCAAAATTTGTCATGGGCTGGGCGCAAAAACTGCCGCTTGATATGGTATTCATGGCTCCGTCATGTGTGCCGGCAACCCATCTGGAGACGTCAGGCGCTCGAATCGGTCCTGAAGAAATAAAAAAACTCCTGGCTTACCCCAACATAATCGGCCTGGGAGAGATTATGAACTTCCCCGGCGTGGTCGGCGGGAATGAAGAGGTCTTGACCAAAATTATTGCTTCCAGGGGCAGGGTTATCGATGGGCACGCTCCGGGACTGGCGGGCAAGGAGCTAAATGCCTACCTGTCAGCCGGTATCGGGTCTGAGCACGAAGCCACAACACTGGAGGAAGGGAGGGAGAAGTTGCGGCGGGGGATGTACGTCATGATTCGAGAGGGCTCTTCAGAGAAGAACCTGGATGCCCTTCTACCTCTGGTTACCGATAATACTTATAAAAGATGCTTCTTCGTGGTGGATGACCGCGGTTGCTCCGACCTGCTTCGGGAAGGGGATATCGACGCTGTGGTACGAAAGGCCATCGGCCGGGGCCTGGAGCCTGTGCGGGCAATTCAGATGGCGACAATCAACACTGCGGAGTACTTCAGGCTTTATGATAGGGGAGCCATTGCGCCGGGTTATATGGCCAACCTAATTACTATTACAGACCTGGCCAAATTAGACATAGACATGGTGTTCTACCGGGGCAAGCTGGTGGCCAGGCAAGGCAAGCCTTTGTTCTCCCTGCCCCCTGTCGCTCCCGACCTAACAGATACAGTGCGCATCAAGCCGCTCACGGCGGAGTCGCTGAAAATTCCTCTCCCTCGACGGGAGAGGCTAGGTGAGGGTGAGACCTTTGACGAAACCTACCCGGTCATCCAAATCATCCCCGGACAGATAGTTACCAGGAAGGTGATGCAAAAGATGAAAGTCGTGGATGGAGTGGTGCTGCCTGACCCGGAAAGAGATATCCTGAAGCTGGTAGTGGTGGAACGACACAAGGCCAGCGGCAATATTGGCCTGGGACTGGTCAAGGGATTCGGCTTGAAGAAGGGCGCATTAGCCTCGTCGGTGGCCCATGACTCTCACAACATAATTGCAGTGGGTACCGGCGACCCTGACATCATCACGGCAATCGAAGAAATCAACAGGTTGCAGGGCGGGCTGGTTGTCTGCGCCGACCAGGAAATCCTCGCTTCCCTACCGTTACCCATCGCCGGCCTGCTTTCCCCTGAGCCGCTGGAGGTAGTTGTGTCGCAGCATGAAGAGTTAGAAGAAGCCGCCGCCAGCCTGGGCAACTTGCCTCCGGCTCCATTCGCTATCCTCTCCTTCCTGGCCCTGCCCGTTATTCCCGAACTCAGGCTGACCGATTTAGGCCTCGTGGACGTCAACGAGTTCAAGTTGCTCAAGTAGAATTAACTTAACCATCTCCTCATCCCGGTTTTCTGAATTCCAGACAATACCCGTGATACTGACCATGCATTTTCCAAATACCGTCTACAATTATCTCTTTCATTGTTTCTGGAACCAGATGAACAGGAACGGAGGTGTCTATCTTATTATCCTGGATTGAACACGACAAACGGAGGAAACGAGCCACGGTTCGGGCTACCTGTTCCGATTCATCAGCAATTACTATTTTAGTTCCCGGCCGGGCAACACGAACCATCTCATCAATGGCCTTCTTCTTTTCAGAAAAAAAGTTGATCCCCCCAACGTGAAAAACACTGTCAAATGAGTCCGATCTAAAAGGTAACTCTTCTGCCTTCCCCAGGAAAAGCTCTACTTGCCATCCTCGGCCTGTGACCAACTTGCGACAATTAGTCAGCTGCGCTGCTGAGATGTCCAGGCCGTATATGTCACCCACTTTCGGAGACTCAAATAGGTAAGGAAGATTACCACCAGACCCTATCGAAACCTCCAGAACCCGTCCATTGTTTAGTTCCAATCTGTGCAAAATCTCTGTGCGAGCCTTGCGTTCTCCACCCATAGGCAAAAACGATAACCTATCAAAAATTGTTTCGAAGCGTGACCATCTATTATAGAATCGAGCGAAACGCTGGTTAAAACCCTCCAGTTCCTTTAGATCGACAAAGTGCACAATGCCGTTTTTGATGATATAGCTTCTTTCACAGTGCGAGCAAAACAACTCCCCCTCATTCCCACTTGTATCACCTGATTCATCGCGAAGTGTAAGTTCAGTTTGACAACTAGGACAACATAGCAACTCTAATGTTGAGCGCTTCATTGTCATTCCTCTCAAGCTATTATGTTTTGGCATGCAATTTCTGGGACACTATAACTAATTCCACAGACTATGTCACCTCCTCATCCACATCAAGAGATATGTATGGTGACCCCTTAATCGCACCCGCCGAGCTCAGGTTGACCGATTTAGGCCTGGTGGACGTGGCGGAGTTCAAATTGCTCAAGTAGAATTAAATCCGACGTAATCGGAGCTTCCAATGCCGATTCCAATCAGCGATGACTCTATTTCCCTTCATCATATCTTCGCAGTTCGCACCGTGCCACTTCAGCCTCACGCAGAGCGCAGCGGAGCTTGCCGCTTGGAAGCGCTTGTTAGGCGGCCGCGCTTGCCTGCTTCCGAATAGGCCGACGCAGAACTGTTTTCCCTGGAAGGAGAGCCATTTCATCTTCGCACGACAGCTATTACTACCGCTATTATCATCGCTCCGTACAGTACGGCGCCAATCGCCCACCACCAGAAAAACGATGAAAACGCCGAGGCAATCAAAAGGCCAAGTCCCACTCCAGCCATGAATGCTACCCCACCGCTCACACGGGGCGACTGGCGTATGGAGTCATACAACCGGTCACGGCGTTGCCATAAGCCACGACTAAGCCAAGCCACACCCATCAGCAACGATAGGACGGCGAACGAATCCAGCAATGAGAGGGCGTGCCCAGGGCTAATCGGTACAAGGATAGGCCCTTCAAGATGTTCGGGTACGGCAAACAGAGCTATGGCGAGAGCGATTACGCCCAAAGGCGCGAGAGGCCAGGAAAGTGCTTTCATCAAGGTTGACCCTCTTAGTGAAACACGTTTGTCTCTGCTTGCATACGGTTTCTCAGAACGCGACGAGGCGGGTTAACATCTATATTTTATACCTATTTTATACACTTCTCTACAGGCATGTACTGTATGACGGCGTAGCAAGAAGTGTCAAGGATTTCCCCATTTAGTCGTGTTGAAATGTGAGAGATAATTCGGCATCACTTCTGAAACCAGCGGCAGCTGTAAGCCGTCCGCTGGAATGAATTGTTATGTCAGTTCTTTCAAGATGTGCCGGGCAAGATATTCATCTATTTCGTTATGCCTCGGAACGGGCTGCCTTTTACCTGTGGCAGGATTTTTGTATAGGTCGTGACGAGGTCCATGTCTCACAAGAACGCACCCTGCGTCAGATAGCCTCTTGATGAGGTCTTTCCTCCTCATACCGATAATTTAAGTTCTTTAACCAGATGCTCATCTGGTACGTCTTCCATCGTCATCAGTGCATAGGCATCTTTCATATTATCTTCAAGTTCTTCTAATGTTTTCCCCTGCGTCATTATCTCGGGGTGTTCAAGTAACTTCCCTACCCAGAATTTCCCACTTTTCCAGTAAATCATGTTCAATTTAGTTTCCATTTTCTGCCTCACAAAATCCCTTTTAGTATCTTAGCATAGCTTACGATTTTTGTGACATAACATCCATTTTCCTTTGCTCGAGCTTTAGCAATCGTTCCTTAACAGACAATCCGCCACCATATCCAACAAGCTGCCCATCACTTCCGATTATGCGATGGCAAGGGATAATTATACTGATAGGGTTCGCCCCGTTGGCACTGCCGACAGCTCGCACAGCTTTTTCATTGCCTACGGCTTTTTCTATTTGCAGATATGACGATGTAGCTCCATAAGGTACTTGCAGCAGCGCATTCCAGACGCTCTTCTGAAAATCAGTCCCCACCATTAACAGAGGAATATCAAACTCTTTTCTATTTCCATCAAGATACTCGTCAAGTTGGTTTCTCGTTTTTTCCAGAATTTCATCATCTTGTTCCACAAACCCGGCATTCAATCCCTTTTTGAGCCTATCATCAACTGTTTTTCTCATTTTTCTGTATCTAAAATCAAGCAGACAGAGTCTGCCCCGAAACGAACCCAGTATTAGCTCCCCAATTTCAGTTTTGTGATACTGAAAGTTAATCTGGTTCGTTTTTGCTCCCTTCTTCCAGGCTCATAACGTCGCGGTTCACCCGCTGCCCAAATTGGGATTTCGAAGACACCTTAATTGCCGCGCTATTCAAATGGGTTATATCCTGGCTTCTTGTACAGCTTCTCCGGCTTGTCGAGAATGTCCGGTCTGTAAACCTTTTCTGCCCAATCCTCCGGCTTGATTTCTTCGAAAGCCACTGAAACAGCTTCTTCTCCACACTTTGCGATGGCGACAACGTCCTTAGCAATTTCTTCGGCGAGTCGAGTCTTCTGCAGTTCTGTTCTTCCCGGCAAGAGTTTCACGATGACATGAGGCATTGTTTCACCACCTTAATTCGTCACATAACGTCTATTTTCATACATGTTATCTATACTCATTCTACAGCCATCTACGGTATTACGATTCGAGGATCCTTTTCAGGTTCTCTCCTTCTTCTCTCATGTGTCTTCTGGTGCTTGACAGGCCGTTCTCGAGATGCTTCTTAAAGAATGTTCTCATAATCCAACCCACACGTAAGGTTTCCGAAGTGGTAAACAGGCATGTATCGTCGTCTTCCTCAATGACGAATTCCTTCCTTGAGAAAAACCTCCTCATAAGTCGTGATGTCGGCATGTATTCTATGTGCCGATTCGGCACTACCTTAGTGACTATGAATTCAAATTTATGCAGCTCGCCGTGAAGATAGTGTTCGGCATACGCTATCGACCCTACCACCCACGGTTGGCCTTTCAACCAGCGGAAACTTACATTGTTCGCATCGTGCAATGCTTTGTAACTGTCATCATCAACAATGCTGGTCAAGTAGTTGAAAATGTTTCCCGGCGTTGTTCTGATTGAAATTGCTTCGGTAACAATCACATCTTTAAATAATGCCATGTATTTACCTCACATAGCTTCTTGGTTTCGCCAGGTCTGCAGAGCGGAACCACCATAGGTTTCTACACTCGAGAGCTGAGCGCCGAAGGGCAGGATTTTCACTTCTGCCTGGTGGCCCATAGTGGCGAGGCGTCAAAAGTCTCTCCCTTGAGTTTGGCTTCCAGGATTTTCTCAAGCTGCTCTACGGGCACCCGAATCTGTGCCAGGCTGTCCCTGTCCCGGATGGTAACCTGCTTGTCCTCTAAAGACTCGAAATCTATGGTAACGCAGAACGGGGTGCCGATTTCATCCTGCCGCCTGTATCTTCGCCCTATACTCTGGGAATCATCGTAATCGGTCACAAAGCCCGGGCATAGCCGTTTGTATACATCCTTGGCCAGAGGGGTCAACTTCTCATTCCTGCTTAAGGGCAATACAGCCACCTTTATGGGGGCTAAAGCGGTAGAGAGGTGCAAGACCGTTCTCTTTTCTCCCTCAACCTCCTCTTCATCATAGGCATCGATGAGAAAAGCCAGGACAGAGCGGTCGACGCCGCCTGAAGGCTCAATAACATAGGGCACGTACTTCTCGCCCGCCTCGGCATCGTAGTACACGAGCTCCTTGCCGCTGTATTTGGCATGCTGAGCAAGATCAAAGTCACCCCTGTTGGCGATACCCTCCAGCTCTGACCAGCCCATGGGAAAGAGATAATCGATGTCGTAACAGTCTTTGGCATAGTGGGCAAGCTCATCCTTGCCATGCTGGCGCAGGCGGAGGTTCTCCTTTCTGACTCCCAGTTTGACATACCAATCGAACCTCTCCTTGACCCAGTAGTCAAGCCATTCCTCATCCGTCCCGGGCTTGACGAAATATTCCAGCTCGAACTGCTCGAACTCTCTGGTCCTGAATATGAAGTTGCCGGTGGTGATTTCATTGCGGAAAGACTTGCCTATCTGGGCGATGCCCAAAGGTAACTTCTGCCGGGACGTGTTAATTACATTCTCAAAGTTAACGAATATGCCCTGGGCGGTTTCGGGGCGGAGATAGATTATGCTTGCCTCTTCTTCCACGGGACCCATGAAAGTCTTGAACATCAAGTTAAACATGCGAGGCTCGGTTAGCTCACCTTCGCATCTGGGACATCTCTGCCCCTCTATTTCGTCAGCGCGCCACCTCAGGTGACAGGACTTGCACTCCACCAGAGGGTCTGTGAAACTATGGACGTGGCCGCTGGCGGCCCAGACTCCTGGGTGCATCATGATAGATGTATCCAGCCCTACCACGTCAGCCCGCTCCTGGACTATTGCCTTCCACCAGGCATATTTGACGTTGCGCTTAAGCTCCACTCCCATAGGGCCATAATCCCAACAACTGGCCAAACCGCCATATATTTCGCTGCTGGGGAAAACGAATCCCCTCCGCTTACACAAAGAAACGATTTTGTCCATATCCACCTTAGCAAGCATCCTCGGTCTCCTTTCTGCGACGCATCGGAGCTTAGCTTATCAGCTTTGCTGGCAAGCGTCAAAGGGATTGACGGTCTACCGAGGTTAAGATTACGGCCGTCTTCGCCGGCCGTGCGCGGTCAATACACTCACAGCATGGAAGAGCAGGGAGGCCATGACAGAGCGTTTAGGTGTATACTAATAGCGAGGCGAGGAAACAGGTCTCGAATGCTAAAAGAATTAAGGGTCGGCATCGGCTATGATAGCCATCCACTGGTTTTGGGACGCAGGCTGATTCTGGGGGGCGTTGATATCCCTTATGGCAAGGGCTTATCAGGTTGGAGCGACGCCGATGTGGCAACTCACGCCATAATAGATGCCTTGTGCGGTGCCGCCGACCTGGGTGACATCGGCACGCTGTTTCCCGCCCAGGAACCTGAATACAAAGACATCTCAAGCTTGATTCTGCTGAGCAAGACCGGCAAGCTGCTCCAAGCCAGAGGATTCGCTGTGGCTAACATTGACGTTACCATCATAGCTCACGGTCCCAGGCTCTCGCCTTTCGTCCCCGAAATGCGGAGGCGCATAGCCCAGGCTTTAGGCGTGGACTCGGCACAGATGACGATAAAGGCCACCACCACAAACGGCTTGGGCTTCATTGGCAGAGAAGAAGGGATGGCGGCTCAGGCTGTGGCCCTAATCTGGAAAGAAGCAGGACCCGAATGTCAGGGTAGACATTAGGGAGTCTGTTCACCCGTGCAGAAGCTGATGGAGAGGACTCCCTCAATCGTTAGCAAGCCTCAGGATTTCCCTCCTCACTTACCACCATTTCACAATACAGCTCGCCCTCTTTTGGGCAAATTAAGAATTTGACCTTCTTCCCTGCCACCAGATGCTTCTCGCTCTGGCTGCGCAGCTTTCCAAAGTCCGCTGATTCCAGAAAGGCTTTGAGAAGCTCAATCCTTTCCTCCAGTTCTTTGTCGTTCCGACCACTTTCCATATATCGGTTTACCGAGTTCCAGTATTCCTCTCTGGCTGTGCTTTCTATACAGCGGTAGAGGCTGGGCAAAAGTTCCAGACAATTCATATTCTATTTTTATCATCAGGCGATGCTTATGGTCAAAATCTGGCAGGGTCTATTGTGATTATTGAGACAAATTCAGAATTCGTAGAGAAAACAAGGAAATGCAAAATGCCTGATGGATTTGAATTCAGAAAATGCGGAAGCAATAGAGGGACAGTTGGAGCAAATAGATGTTAGAATGAATGGATTGGAGAAGGAGTAAGTTACAAAGAGGTGCATCATGAGAATTGCCGTACCAGCACCAGCTCCTGGTTTGGATGTTGAGGTAGAAACTCAACCACGGAGGGCCCTTTTGTGCAGAAACTAACCCACCGAGGACTTGTTTTCTTAGTTCTCTGCTTTGTCTTCATCTTTGCCCTCTTCTTTCGAACCAATACAGCGGTAATAGTTGAAGACCTTATGGCTGAATTTGCCATCCCCGCTGCTTCGCTGGGTCTAATGGCCTCGGCTTTCTTCTACGCCTACGGGGCTGTCCAAATCCCCGTTGGACTCCTTTCTGACCGCATCGGTGTGCGGCATACCGTCTTTTTCCTCGGCCTTCTGGGGGTAGGGGGATGTATCATATTTGCCCTTTCCACCGGACTTCACATGGCAACCTGGGGACGTGTACTCATAGGTATAGGAACAGCAGGGGTATGGATCCCTTCTCTAAAGTATCTGGCTCTAAGCTATAGGCCGGATGAATTCGCCACAATGACCGGGATTCTCAATGCAATTGGCTGCCAGGGCCTTATCCTGGCCACCCTCCCCATGGCTGTGATGGTGGAAAGAATAGGCTGGCGCCTCTCATACATTATCCCCTCCCTGGTGATGCTGACTTTGATAATCGTCCTGTATCGCTTGATGAAGGTCTCTCCCAGGAGCGCCCGAATCCAGGCAGTAAGTAGCAGGCAGGAAGAGCAAAAGAAAAAGCCCGTTTCCTCGCCCGACTATTCTTTCTGGCGACACCCCAAGTTCTGGCGCTTTGCCGTATGGGCCTTCCTGGTCTACGGGGTCCTCTTCAGTTTCCAAAGCCTTTGGGGAGCTTCCTACCTCCAGGAAACCTTCGGGACGAGCCGGGAGCTTGCAGGAACACTCCTGATGTTTCTTTCCATCGGCGGAATCTGCGGAGGTGTGATTTGGGGATTGCTGTCGGAGCGCCTGTTCAGAGCGCGGCGCCCCGTACTTCTCATAGGTACGATAGGGATGGTAGCCGCTTGCACGGCTCTGCTTCTGCTGTCTTCTTACCCGGGAGCTTCTGTAATAGCCTTGATTTACTTCGTACTGGGCTTCTCCGGATTCACCTTTTTGCTGAACCTGGGCTGTGTTAAAGAATTCTTTCCCTTGGAAATAGCAGGAACAGCGATGGGAACGGTAAACGCTGCAATGTTCATCGGTGTGGCCGCCTTCCAAGGAATTACGGGTTATCTCATCGACCTTTTCGGCGCAGATTCGCTGACAGCGTACCGTGCTGTCTTCTCCCTCTACCTGGGAAGCACAATCCTGGCAAGCGTCATAGTCAGCATAATGCCGGAAACCTTCCCCAGGACGTTGCAGACCGCAGACAGGATTGCGGGGGAGAAGAAAGGGGACAGGTGATTATTGTTGGTCTGACAGGCGGTGTGGGCACGGGCAAGAGCACGGTAGCCCACCTTTTCAGAGAACTGGGGGCTTATGTAATTGATTGGGATGAGCTGGCCCGAGAGGTTGTTCGTCCTCATTCAAAAGCCTGGAAAGAAATAGTAGAGTATTTCGGAAAGGATTTCTTAAATGCAGACCTGACCCTCAACCGGCAGAAGCTAGCTGAGACAGTATTTTCCGACCGGGAAAAGGTGTCAAGGCTAAATGAAATAGTCCATCCCGAGGTGTTTAAGGAAGACGAAAGAATTACAGATGAGATCAAGAGTCTTGACCCCGATGCTCTGATTGTTAAGGACGTCCCTCTTCTGTTTGAGCTTACTCGCCCTCTATCTGTGGACAAGACAATCCTAGTTTGTGCGCGTGAACAAACCCAGTTAAGACGATTGGAGGAAAGGGGAATGAGCCGGGAGGACGCGCGAAACAGAATAAGATCCCAACTTCCCCTTGAGGAAAAAACTAGATTTGCGAATTTTGTTGTTGACAATGATGGTTCGCTGGAAAAGACAAAGAGGCAAGTAGAGGCAATATATTCTTCGTTAATAAAGGGAGAGCAACACGGAAAGCAGTAATGGTAAGACAACCCCGCAATGCAAACTCGTGACGAGTTCAGTCGAACGCCGAGGGCGAACCGGTTATTAACTGATTCAAATTACCAAAATGATGAATGTTCGAGTCCCGGGAGTGGTCGAGAACATGAGCTATCTCGTATTGGCCGACACGGGGAAGAGACTGGAGATTTTTGGCAGGAGCAAGGGAGAGGAAATGGCCAGAAGGGTAGCTATGTATTGCCAGTTGAGCCTGGTCAACCGTGCACTCAAGTGGCAAAATCTTATGCGCCGCCGGTCAGCACGGCTTGCGCAGGGGCTGGAACAGTTCCTCAGTGACGACAAAGCGGCGCTCCATAATTTCCTCAGCTTCCGAGATGACGGAATCGATTATCTCCTTTACTGAAGGGATGTCCCGCACCAAGCCAACGACTTGACCACAAGCAAGCAACCCCTGGTCCAGTTCTCCATTCTCCAGAAGGTCTCTCCCCTTCTGTCCGGCTAATAAGGGCGCCAATTCCTCCAGAGAGGCTCCATCTTTCTCCATTTCCGCAACCTTTTCCGCCGCCGCATTTCTCAGAACCCTCTCCGTGTTACGCAGGGAGCGCATCACCAGCCTGGTATCACGCTCTGGGGAGTCGATTAGCCATTGCTTCACTTTGGGATGCACAGGAGACTCCTTAGCAGCCAGGAACCTGGTGCCCATATTGATCCCGCTCGCGCCCAATGCCAGCGCCGCCACAAGCCCTCGACCATCACCAAAACCACCGGAGGCGATCACAGGGATGTCCACTGCATCCACCGTCAAAGGAATGAGAATCAGCGAGGTTATATCCTCTTCACCGGGATGCCCGGCACACTCGAAGCCATCAATGCTCACTATGTCACAACCTATTCGCTGTGCTGTACGAGCGAAGCGGACCGCCGTGCACTTATGTATCACCTTGACCCCTGAATCCTTGAGCCGCTTCATATAAGGCTCCGGGCTCCGGGCTGCTGTTTCCACAATTTTCACCCCCTCCCCGATAATCACGTCAAGGTAGCGGTCAATATTCACGGGACGAAGAGTAGGTGCCAGAGTAACATTTACCCCGAAGGGTCTATCGGTGAGATTCCTCGTCTTCCTGATTTCAGCGGCAAGTTCTTCCGGGGAGGGAAAGGTCAACGCACTCAGTATGCCCAATCCGCCTGCATTTGACACCGAACTCACCAGTTCAGCGCGGGAAATCCACTGCATGCCGCCTTGAGTTATGGGGTATTTTATGCCCAGTATTTCAGTTACTTCCGTCCTGAACATGATTTTCTTCTGGACCGAATATTGCGAGGCCCTCGACAAACAGCGCTTCCTGACCCGGAGATCCCAAGACGCCCGTTGCTATACTATCAAATTGGCTCGATTGAAAGCAAGCCTGCCATAGGCTATAATGACCAATTCATAGAAGGAGAGTATCTTTGCTCAAAGACTACAACTGTGGTGAGCTAGGGGAGAAGCAGGCCGGACGGAAGGTAACTCTAGCCGGCTGGGTACACCGGCGCCGTGATCACGGCGGAAAGGTATTCATTGACCTGCGTGACCGGGAAGGCATAGTGCAAGTGGTATTCAATCCTCAGGTATCAAAAGAGGCATACCAGGTAGCTGGTTCGCTCCGTAGCGAATATGTAATGCAGGTTACAGGGGAAGTTGTTCCCCGTCCTAAAGGTACGGAGAACCCCAAGCTGGCTAGCGGAGGCATTGAAGTCGCAGCCAGCGAGGCCGTCATCCTCAACCCGTCGAAGACGCCACCATTTTACATAACTGAAGATGAGGATGTCGAAGAATCGCTTTGCCTCAAGAATCGCTACCTGTACCTGAGAAGACTGCGGATGAGAGACAATCTTCTCTTACGCCACAGGATAATAAAGTTCATTCGCGATTTCCTGGACAGCAAAGGGTTTGTTGAAATTGAAACGCCTATTTTGATTAAGAGTACACCGGAAGGGGCCCGGGACTACCTTGTGCCCAGTCGTGTCAATCCGGGCAAGTTTTACGCCCTTCCCCAATCGCCGCAGCAGCTCAAACAGATTCTTATGGTAGCCGGGTTTGAAAAATACTTCCAGATAGCCCGTTGCTTCAGGGACGAAGATCTCCGAGCAGACCGCCAGCCCGAGTTTACCCAGCTGGACATGGAAATGAGCTTCATCGAAGTGAAGGACATACTACAGATCATGGAGGAACTCTTCATATCGCTTGTCGAGGCTACCAGGCCGGATATGCGATTGCTAAAGCCATTCCCGTACCTTTCCTATCAAGAAGCCATGCAAAAATATGGCACAGATAAACCGGATATCAGGTTTGGCCTGGAGATCAAGGACATGTCTGATATCGCCGCTAACACCGACTTTCAAGTTTTTCGCTCGGTACTCGACCATGGTGGCAGGGTGAAGGGAATATGTGTGCCCGATTGTAGCCATTATACCCGCCATCAACTCGACGAATTGCTTAATCTGGCCAGGGGCTGTGGTGCCCGGGGTTTAACAACGATGGCTTTCACAGGAGAGTCAACAACTGCGGATGATGTGAAGTCGGCGGCTGCCAAATACTTAACGGCTCGCCAATTAGAAGAAATAGCCGGTAGATTCGAAGCAAAGCCCGGTGCTCTTTTGCTCATAGTAGCTGACAAACCGGGTGTAGTCAACAAGACACTTGATGAATTACGGCGCGAGATGGCACGGCGGCTTAATCTGGCTGATGCTGAGCTGCTGGCCTTCGCATTTGTAGTTGATTTTCCTCTGCTGGAGTGGAACGAGACCACCAATAATTGGGATACCATGCACCATCCGTTTACCGCTCCTCGAGAGGGAGATGCTTTGCTTCTTGACACAGAACCAGCCAGGGTCTATGGTCAACATTATGATGTAGTGTGCAATGGCTGTGAACTTGGCAGCGGCAGTATCAGGATTCACAATCGCCAGCTTCAAGAGAAAATATTCGGCCTTCTGGGTTACACTGAAGATGCGGCGGAAAGCCGATTTGAAGGTCTCTTAGAAGCACTGGAATACGGTGCGCCGCCCCACGGCGGTATTGCCATAGGGCTGGACCGTCTGGTAATGTTATTTGCCGGGGAGCGGAGCATAAGGGAGGTTATCGCTTTTCCCAAGAATCAGAACGCCGTTGATGTCATGCTGGACAGCCCATCTTACGTCAGCGAGCATCAGCTCAAGGAGCTAAACCTCAAGCTCAGGCACGAGGTTCTGCGCCGCAATGAGAAGGAGTATGGTACATGAAAGTTACCACAGAGAATCCGGAGAATTGCCAGGCGGTCCTTACTATTGAGGCCGAAGCCAGTGAGTTAGATAAATCGCTGGACGAGGCTTATCAACACCTGGTTAAGGAAGTATCCATACCCGGTTTCCGCAAAGGGAAAGCACCGCGAGCCATTCTGGTGCAGCACATAGGAAAGAATAGCCTGTTGGAAGAGGCATTTGAGCACCTTATGCCACAGCTTTATGAACAGGCGATCCAGTCTCAAGAACTGGAGCCTATTGCCAGACCCGAAATAGAGATTATTCAAACTGAGCCTCTGGTTTTCAAAGCCACGGTGTCTCTCAAACCTGAGGTTAAGCTTGGCGACTACCATAGCATAAGACTGGAGCCCAGCCCCGCAGCCAAAATCGGCAAGAAAGAAGTTACTGCTGCCATAGAAGGATTTCGGGAAAGACAAGGGGCATGGGTGCCCATAGACCGCCCTGTTGAGCTGGGTGATTTGGTTACCATGGACATCGAAGCCAGTGTGGACGGCAAACCCTGGCTGAATCATAAGGCCATCCTGTATGAGGTGGATAAGGACTCACGTTCGCCAGTGGCCGGGTTCGCTTCTCATTTGCAGGGCGCCGAGAAAAACAAAGACCTGACTTTCAGCTTGACTATTCCTGATGACCACCAGATTGCAGAGATGCGCGGCAAAGAGGGCGGTTTCAAAGTCACTGTTACCGAAATAAAGCAGAAACAGCTGCCAGAACTCAATGATGAGTTGGCTCAGAGGGCCGGCTTTGATAATCTGGCGGCTATGAAGAAGCAGGTAGCTGCTGATTTGAGTGCCGACGCTGAAGCCAGGAATCGCCTGGAGTTAAAGCAGAAGGCTCTTGATGCTCTGGTTGACATCAGTGAAGTGAATTATCCCCCTGTTCTGGAGGACGAGGAAATCAGCGGGCTGCTCAGGGATGAGGCGCAGCGTCTGGGTTTCAGAGAACCGGCGGAGTACCTGAAGAGAAGTAACAGGACGGAAGAAGACCTCAAACAAGAACTGCGTCCAATAGCGAAAAAGCGACTTGCTCAGAGTCTTGTCCTGGGAAAATTGGCTGAAGAGGAAGAGATTGAAATCGATTCGTCAGAGGTAGATAATAGAGTAGGTGAAATTGTCAGCGGTGCCGAGGACAAGGAGACAGCGACCCAGTTTTTCTCGCTGCCCCAAATCAGACAATCAGTTGCTAACTCTCTGCTTACCCAGAAGACAATGGACCGGTTATTACAAATAGCCAGTGGTAACGCTGAGACTGCGACAAAGGAGGAATAATGGAAACAATATCTCAGGTAATAATCCCCACAGTGACCGAGACCAGTGCTCGAGGTGAGCGTATCTTTGACATATACTCCCTCCTGCTGAGAGAGAGAATCGTTTTCCTGGGCACGCCAATCAACGACCAGATAGCCAATCTTATTATTGCTCAGCTCCTCTACTTAGAAAGAGAAGACCCGGAAAAGGACATAAACCTTTATGTTCATTGCCCCGGTGGCATCATCAGCGCAGGGCTAGCCATTTACGATACAATGCAGATTCTTCGCTGCCCGGTGTCCACCATTTGTGTTGGTCTGGCAGCCAGCATGGGTACCTTGCTTCTTTGCGCCGGGACAAAAGGCAAAAGATACGCTTTACCTAATTCGACCATTCATCTGCACCAGGCAGTCGGCGGTGCTCAAGGGCAGGCGGCGGATATTGAAATTGCCGCCAGAGAAATCATGAGGATGCAGGAAACGATACGTAATATCATAGCCAAGCATACTGGTCAGCCGGTAGAGAAGATTGTCCACGATACCGACAGAGACTTCTATCTGAGCGCCGAGCAGGCAGTGGACTACGGCATCATAGACGAAATATTGAGCAAGCCGCCCAAGAAAGAAAGCTCATAGCCGACGGTGACCAGAGTCTGGTCAGATTGAACGGCGCCAATGGCGATGCCTGCAGGTGCTCAGGCGCCTTGCAGTTTGGACTCGCAGGATGATAGCTGGAATGGTACGCTGGATAGAGGTAAGTTCTACGATTTATACTACAGGTGAACCATTCGGTGGGCTGGGCAAAGCAGGCTTGATTACGGTCATCGTCATTTCAGTGATTGCCATCGTCACCTTCGTGTGGATCTTTCGTGAGACCGGAAGGCGAGAGTAGTTAATCAGCCCGGCCCGGCAGCTTGTTCTCCAATCACGTTGAACTCCGCGGAGGGCCTCCGGATACGCGTCTTCTTATCCTGGCCCACGTGCTGGCAAAATGAGCCACATAGCTGGACTTCTGCCCGAATATTTTGCCCTGAGCCAAAGCATCCAGGAAGTCATCAGGCCCATCGAATTCAGGCATTTCCACATATGCTCGCCCGATTTCCCCTGCAGTATGGGCATCGCTGCCGGCACTAGCTGCCTTCCCTTGCTCTTTGGCTAATTTCCATGCTCTGGCCATGCTCTTAGAAAACAGCGTGCGAGAATTGAAAGTCTCAATGATATCAACCTGAGACATAATTTCGGCCGAGGTCAGCCTATCGGCATTCGGGAGCAGCGACCTGCCAAATGGATGAGGAATGCCCACCAGACCGCCCTGGCTCCGAATTCGAGAGATTACTTCCTGGGGAGACAACCCCCGGGGAACGCTTTCACTGAGAAAGAGACCCATTATCTCACCCGCAGGCGTCAGGACTTCCTCAGCAACGATTACCTTAAACGGGGCAATTTCCCTCAACTTAAGGGCGCCGGCAATGGTATTGTGGTCAGCTACAGCGATACAGTTTATGCCTGTTTCAAGGCAACGCTCGACTATTCGCTCCAATGGTGTAAGGCAATCTATAGAATAGCAGGTGTGGACGTGTAAATCAGCCTTTATCAACCGGCTTACCTCTACCTTCTTGAACAGCCCTGATTATAGCAGATTGCGCCAAGATTATGGCTAGATCAGTCTAACACGAGTTTGCCAGGGCTTCTGACCAAAGTCATCAGCATTGCTGATAGAAGAAAGGCCGGTTAACCGATATCAGCCGGCCTTCTCCTGATATTCCCCGGTGCGTGTGTTGACTTTGATGATGTCGCCCGTGTTGATGAAAAGGGGAACCTGGACGGTTACTCCCGTCTCCAGTTTGGCTGCTTTGGTACCCGCCGTAGCCCTGTCTCCCTTGAAGCCGGGCTCTGTCTCCGCAACCCGAAGCTCCACGGAATTGGGTATTTCTACAGACACTGTTTCTCCTTTGCTGGTCAGAATCTCCAGCACCAGTCCTTCTTTTAGATAACTCGTACCCTCTCCTATTTGAGCAGAAGTCAACACAATTTGCTCGTAACTCTCATTGTCCATGAAATAGTAAAGGTCACCATCATTGTAAAGGTACTGGACGGGACGATGCTCCAGGAATACCGGTGTGACTTTGTCCCCGGACTGGAAATTCCGCTCGGCGACATTTCCGCTACGAACATCACGAAGTTTCAACTTGACCACAGGCTGCCTTTGTTGCATCTTAACATGCTGGTATTCCACGACAACATATATTCCGCCATTGAATTCTATGGCGGCCCCCTTTCTCAATTCTCCGGCATCAATCATCTTGGTAACCTCCCTGTTTGCTATACGGCTCAGGATAACAGACCCTTCTCTACCCTACTGAGCACTCTGGCCTTTCCATTTTCCAAAACCACCATATCCTCAATTCTAACACCACCCTGTCCCGCCAGGTAGATTCCCGGCTCCATGGTAAAAACCATGCCATCTGCCAGTGAATCGGAGGAGGCGGGGCCGAGTGCGGGGAATTCATGCACCGCTAACCCAACACCGTGTCCCAGACCATGTCCGAAATCCTCTCCATACCCAGCTTGTTCAATAACACTTCGAGCCAACTTGTCCGCCTGCGAAGCCTTCATACCAGACCTGACTCCCTCTACGGCAGCGGTCTGTGCTTTGAGGACTATATCATAGATTTCTCGCATCGTTTTGTCTGTCTCGCCCAGAAACAAGGTGCGACTGAGGTCACTGCAATAACCGCTGATTCTGGCTCCCATATCGAGCAATATCGGTTCACCGGCGCAGATTGTTCTTTCTGTAGGTCGAGCATGAGGCAAAGCCGAATTGGAGCCGGCAGCCACAATGATTTCAAAGGGCGTTCCTTCACTCCCTTCCTGGCGAAGGAATTTCTCTATCTCCCAGGCCGCCTCCTTTTCCGTTACGCCAGCACGAATCACTGCCTTGGCCTGTTCAAAAGCGGCATCGGCTAGCGCCACTGCCTTGTTGATGAGCCGCAGTTCTTCCGGCTCCTTCATGGAGCGAAGATGCTCCACCAGACCACTCGTAGGAACAAGCTCGACATTGACCTGCCTGGTCTCTATCGCCCGGCGGAACTGCTGATGACCATCGTAAGAAACATAGTCTGCCTCGAAGCCCAATTTGTGCCATCCTAAATCAGAGACCAGACCGGGAAACCAGTCACGTAATTCTCGTTTGGTCTGGATAATCTCAAATCCTGACGACTCTCCTCTGGCTTGTTGCACGTAGCGAAAGTCAGTAGCCAGGATAGCGTGCTGCCCCGAAATAAACAGCAATCCTGGGGAGCCGGTAAATCCGGAAAGATAGCGAAGGTTCTCCGGCCGCGAAACCAGGAGACCGTCCAGTCCTTTTTCCACGACCGAGGTTCGCAGCTTCTGCAACCGCTCTATTTCCAACTGTCTCCCCGGGTCTCCGACGATTCCGTTTGTCGTTTCGAGTCTCCTTTTCTCATTCCACTGGAGCACCTTGGCTGACCTCGGTGTACATTCCGTTAATTGGCGGCAGAGGACCTCTTATATCCTTCACCCCGTCCCAATCTTTTCAGAATGATACCATAGGCCGATTACGGTCGCAGTACTATGTGTGCAATCCCAAAGTAAAGCAGCACGCCACATATATCCATAACCGTGGTTATGAAAGGCGCGGACACCAGGGCCGGGTCGATCTTGAGCAGACGAAAAACAAATGGTAAAGCTCCGCCTAACAGGGTTGCTATTACTGAGAGGGATACCAGGGTCGTGCCCACCACGGCGGCCACCCGCAGGTCGCCGCCGAGCACAAAAGCCAGGCCCAGGGCAACCATGCCCAGGACAGCACCCAGAATGGCACCTATCCCGGCTTCCCGCAAGATCACTGAGAGAGCCCGCCTCGGGGTCACCTCCCCGGTAGCCAGCCCACGAATAACGACAGTGGCCGATTGCGCTCCCACATTCCCGCCGGTGGCAATCAGCAAGGGGACAAAAGCAGCCAGTATCACTATCTCGGCAAGAAATTCTTCCTGCCCGGCAATAATATAGGCAGTGACAATGCTTGCTAAGGTGAGTAGGAGAAGCCATACAGCGCGGCGCCGGACCACGTCGAAGATACGACTGGCAAAGTAACTTCGCTCGGTACCCGGGACCGCACCAAAACGATAGATGTCTTCCGTGGCCTCTTGCTCCACGATGTCCGCCACATCGTCATGGGTGATGATGCCGACAAGTCGCTGTTCCGCATCTACCACCGGAATCGCCAGCAGGTCGTGCTCACGAAGCTCCCTGGCTGCTTCCTCCCGGTCGGCGTGGGTGGAGACGAAGGACGGGTCTGGTTTCATGATATCGGATACCCTGGCATCCGGGTCGGCGATGACCAGGTCCTTGAGTGAAACGGTGCCTATCAAATGGCGTCGGCGGTCCATGACGTAGCACTCGTACACAGTCTCCCGGTCGATGGCAAGCCGCCGCACCCTTTCCAGCGCCTGCGATACAGTCATATCCTCGTGCAGGTCTACGAACAGAGGCGTCATCTCCCGCCCGGCTGTTCCCTCTTCGTAGCCCAGCAACTGCATGGTAACCCGGCGCTGGTCAGGTGAGAGTATCTGTAACAGCCTGCGGGCTACCTTCGCCGGCACCTCGTCCAGCAACTCGGCCCGGTCGTCCGGTGGCATCGCTTCCAGAAAATTCCTCGCCGCCTGGTCACTGAACGCCTCCAGAAGCTGGTTCTGGAACACTCCATCCATATAGTCGAACACGGAAATGGCCAGGCTCTTGGGAAGAAGGCGAAACGCTATCACTGCCTCGTCAATCGGTACACTGGCCAGCAAATCAGCGACATCAGTCGGTTCTGAATCCGACAGCCGCTCTCGCAGCGTCCTGTACTGCTTCTTCTCCAGCAGCTCCTTGAACGTGTTCTCATCCAGAGCTTCCAATTGCGACCTCCCGGTAAAATCTTCGCTCATGTTACAGATAAACAAAAAACCCCACGCCCAACGGGACATGGGGCATACACGCCTCAATCAGAGACCTGTACTAAGGCAAGCCCCACCCCCATCGAACGAAAATGGCAATCTGCCGACGTTTATGGTCCGGGTCTGGTGATGATTTAATTTCCATACCTTATATCTCGTTCCAGACACGATTATAGACTGCCCGGATGAGCATGTCAATACAGAACGGCTCTTCTTCAAATTGTGCTGACATAGTCCCTGGCCGTTTCGGCATCGGTTGGCATCAGCCTATTCTTTGCTTTTTAGCCCAGCCGGAATGCCTCCTGCCTCAATCCTATCTGCGCTGTCAAACCTCAGTAGAGGTTGTCCCTTTCTGACCAGCAAGTCCGCTCTCTTGAACTCCCGTATCTGAGGTATGAGAAGTGCAAGGATTAGTATGAAGGTGAGTGCATCTGTAATCGGGAATGCTACCCATACACCGTCTATTTGCCAGAAGCGCGGCAGTATCACTATCAAGGGAATCAAGAATAGAACCGGCCTCGCTACAGCTGTAACGAATGACCGAACAGCTTTGCCAATTGACTGGAAGACTATTGAACCGACGATAATAAAACCTATCAGATATGATGCGAAGAAGACACGCTTGGCAGCATAAGAGCCCAGAGCAATGAGTTCATTATCAGCGGTGAAAATGCTAACGAAAGGTCCCGGTACGAAGTGGAGAACCAGAAATACCACAATACAACAGGCTGTCGCCGCAGCAAGGGCTATTTTTGTCGCCCTCAATGCTCTGTCATAGCGTTTAGCCCCGTAGTTGAAGCCGAGAATCGGTTGCAGCCCCTGGCCAATGACGATGCTGGGCATTATGGCGAACATCATTATGCGATTGATGATGCCAAACGTGGAGACGGCAAAGTCACCGCCATAAGCAACCAGCGTTCTATTTACGAGAACGGCCGATAGGCTTGAGCTCATCATCCTGGCAAACGAAGCGATGCCGATGGCAAGAATTGACTTTAATATGCTCCATTCGATAACCAGGTTTTGTGAGTGAACTTTGAGGAAGCTCTTTCTCAAAACATAATAGCTCATTAAGTACGCTACAGAGATTAGCTGTGCTATCACGGTAGCCAATGCTGCTCCTCTTATTCCCATCTCAAGAGGTATGATAAATATCGCATCGAGTATTATGTTCGATGCGGCTCCTATGACCATTCCCGTCATGGGGACGCGGGCATTGCCCTCGGCTCTTATCAGAAAGTTCAATGTCATACCAATGGTCATGAAGGCTATGCCGATAAGAACGATACTCATGTATTCGCGGGCGTAAGGGAGGATAGTCTCGGACGAGCCGAGGAGCCTGAGCCAGAAATCTACATTGGCTAAACCAGCCGACATCATTACTACTGATAGCACGACGGCGACGCTCAAGGAATTACCAAGTGCATGCTCTGCCCTGGGGATATTACGGGCACCTATCAATCTTGAAATCAGTGATGCCCCTCCCATCCCCATCGTTTGCCCTATGCCCATTGACAACATTTGAACAGGGAAAACTATGGAAAGTCCGGCAATACCCAGGTAACCAACGTAGCGACCGACAAAAATTGTATCTACTACGTTGTATAACGTCATGGTGGCCATGCCGAAAAACGCAGGGAGGGACAGTTTCAACAGTAGGCGACCAATTCGGCCATCATCGAGCACATTCTGATTCGGATTATCCATAAGGGTTACTTATTCATCCGTGTCAATTTACACTGCAAGTCACTTCAGGTTATCGCTTACTGCAATTTCGACAGCATATCCCTTAGCTTTTTCAATGTATTCGCTAAGTCCTCCAGCTCTTCATCTGTGAGGCTGGACATAGTCTCCACAGCGGTACTCACCAACCTGCTTCTATGTTCTTCGAGAGAGGCCCTCCCTCGGTCAGTAAGGGTGATATTGATAACTCGTCTGTCGGCTATGTCCGTCTTCCTTTCAACCATATTCAAATCCACCAGCTTATCTATCAAATGAGTCATCTGCGCCTTCGCTATGTGTAACCTCTCTCCGATTTCGGCAGCGTGAAGAGTCCCTGTCTCCTTAAGCAGCGACATAATTTCGAAGTGAAGTGGGCCAATATCCACATTGATACTGGCGAGGGCTGCCTTAACCAGCTTTCGCCGTATTCCCCTGAAGATGAGAGGCGGGATGGACAGCAAATCCACGGCGACTCTTTCCAGAATATCCTTTTGCATGTTCGAATTCTCCTGAATCAGAGCCTCTATGAGATTAATAGTTGTTTAAGTAAATAGTATATTTTGTGAACTATAATCTGTCAAAACCATGCTGGCCAGAAATGTTACTTTTGTTATTTAACAAGCCGGCTGTTTATATTATGTAAAGTAAAGCACCGGCCCTTTCATTTTATCGGGCGTTCTAGTATTATGGACACCTGCCTGGAAAGGATTCTACGTATGAATATGAAGCTGTTGATTGGTCTACTGGCTTTGGGTGTCACAATGCTCGTGGTAGGCCTGGTGATAGTATTCGCGGGCTTGCCTTAGCTTAATCGCTCTGGCAATTTCTCGCCCTTCTGGCCCTTCGAAGTTCCCGGTTCAACATCAAACAAGTTGCGACCGAACGAACATCGGCATTTATGTCAACCCGTGATGAAAAGCTGGCTCTGTGTGATGTGCCCGGGCGACAGGCGGCTCTTTCGAAGACTGCCCGGCATTCACCTCGCTAGTGCTGCCCTTAACAGGCTTTGTTTCTTGCGCGGGTCAGGTATATTCAACCACTTAATCTCAACTTGCGACGTGCCGGCGGTTGTAATGTAGATATTTCCATAGTTTAACATACGTTGTCCAAGACTCATCCTCATCATGATATCCTGTACCCTATTCAGACGGCATTCGTGTTCGTGCTTTGAAAAAATCCCCCTGAGCACTATTATCCGGTGTGTCGTGAGGGCATAGATAACAGAGCGCCACTTGATGAAGCCTATCAGGCCGATGATGACCCCCGCCCCGATAAGCACCCAGCCGACGATACCCCAGCCCAGGACGACCATCAGGGCGATGCCGCCTGCGATGATGAGAATGCCGCCGACGATGTACTTGATGAATGCCTCCATTATGCTCGGGTGCGTTTCAAAAACAACCCTCTCATTCCTTTCCATCATGTCCAGAGGAATCATCTTGGGTGGCTCGTAGGTGGGAACATCTTCGCCAAATTCCTCTGGACGCGCCTGCACACTCTCTACTGTGTCCCTTTCTATACGGGTTCCGCAGTACTTACAGTATTCACCGGACTCGTCGATTTCCTTGCCGCAATTCGGACAATACATGTTACTACTCCTATCCACCGGAAAAGCTGAGATTCCGCGATATTTCCATAAGTCTATTCGTGTCCTGTGTTTGTGTCAAGCTAGACTACCCCCACACAATATCATGATTACCCCATCAACGGAGGACGCCAGGCGCCTCTTTGCCGCGCCCGCCGTAGCCAGCGAGGACGCAGGCCCCGAAGGGGCGCACCTGTAATGTCTATTGAAACGGACTCGTCCCGTCAAAGAATATGGACAATGCCGCCTGGATTCAAGTCACAAGAAGAGAAAAGAAAATGAAAGCTGCCGTCCTAGCTGACTCCCGCCAGTTTGGCGTTTCTAATCACAACGGTGGGGTTGGAATTTCGCTTCGGAACAGGCAGCCCGCGTTCTTTAAGCAGAGCGATGTGTTCTTCCATCCCCCACTTTGCTTTGTAAAGGCAGTCTTCCACTGAATTGCCTACTCCGGTAAACCCTTCCAGGTCTGGGGAATAGAAGGTGAAGAACGCAGGGTCTTCGGTTGCTTCTATAATCAGAGAATA